>NZ_JCADBK010000023.1:0-131787 GCF_059358955.1 Nonomuraea sp. CX421
TCGAAACCCTTGTGGGAGGCGTCGTAACCGATCTCCAGGATCTTCTCCCGGATGACACCCGGAATGTCGACGTAGGTGCTGGTGGACACCTCGCCCGCGACGTGGACCTGGCCGGTGGTGATCAGGGTTTCGACGGCGACCCGGCTCGTGTCGTCGTTCTTCAGCAGGGCGTCCAGGACGGCGTCGCTGATCTGGTCGGCGATCTTGTCCGGGTGGCCCTCGGTCACCGATTCGGAGGTGAACAGGCGGTGAGTCACGGCTGCCTCCTAGAAGGGCAGACGGCGACCTGACGGCGTGCGCAGGTCGAGGTGGACGGGTTCGGTCCGGGGCTTCGGCTTGCGGATCTGGGTCTGGCACATGGCACGTACTCCTGCTTGTCCGGTCAACCGGCCAGCGCGAGGGGGCGCCGGTCGCTGGTGAGCACTTCGAGGTGCAGTTGCTGCAGCTCGCGCGACGGTTCGACGCCGAGCTCGTCGTTGAGGATCCGCCGGGCGTCCCGGTAGGCCTGGAGCGCCTCGGCGCGCCGGCCGGCGCGGCCGAGCGCCTGGATCAGCCGCCCGTGGAACCACTCGTCGAGCGGGTGCCGGGCGACCAGGTAGCGCAGTTCGCCAACCAGCTCGCGATGCCGGCCGAGCCGGAGGTCGGCTTCGATGCGCAGTTCGAGGGTGCGCTGGTGCTGCTCGTCCAGGAAGACGGCGTGCGTGTCGAGCACGCCGCCGGTCGTCACGCCGGCGAACGCCGGGCCGGTCCACAGGTCGAGCGCCCGCTGCGCGGCGGCGGCGGCCTCGCCGGGACGCCCGGTCTCCAGGTCGCGGCGGCTCTGGCAGGAGAGCTCGCGGAAGACCTCGGCGTCCAGCGCGCCCGGCTCCACGTGGAAGGCGTAGCCGGCCCGGTTGGTGGTGAGCAGTTCCTCTCCTGGGGCGCCGAGGCGTTCGCGTTCGATGAGCCGGCGAAGCTGGTAGACGTACGTCTGCACGGTCGCGACCACGGTCTTGGGCGGGGCCTCGTCCCACAATTCGGTGACGATGTCGTCGAGGCTCACCGTGTGGTCGGCGCATATCAGCAGAAGCGCGAGAAGCTGCCGTAGCTTGGGCGGACCGGGCGTGCAGTCGCGGCCATCGTTGATGACGCGGAAAGTGCCTAGAACGCAGTAGTTCGTCATGTTTTGAAATTAGGTCTGCCCAGGTGGCGGGGCAAGTGGAGACCCACCAAAGATCGCCGCGCGTATCGAAGGGTGTAGGGGGGGTATCGAAAGTTATGGCCCCCCGGTCTCTTAATTTTCCCCCCTTATTGAAACGCCCTTTTCCGATTGAAACTCAGGGCATGAGCACTGTTACCGCCGCCCTTGACCGCGTTGCCGTGACCTCGCCGCTGAGCGTTCTCCGGCTCTGTTTCGCCGAGGCCCGCCCGTGTGTGCTGGTGATATTCCTCCTCAGGTTCCTTACCGGCGCGGCGATGTCCGGCGGGCGGCCCGACCTGGTGGCGGCCGCCCTGGTCTGGGAGGCGGCGGTCTTCTTCGTCTACCTCTACAACGGGGTCACCGACGTGCGCGAGGACCGGCTCAACGGATCCGGCCGGCCGATCGCCAGCGGCCTGCTGTCGCGCGGGGCCGCCGCCTGGATCGCGGTGTCCGCCGCGGTGTCCGCGCTGGTGGGCGGCCTCCTGCTCGGCGGCCCGATGGCCGCGGCGGTGTCCGTTCTGATCCTGCTGGGGCTGGCCTACTCGGGGCCGCCGTGCTATCTGAAGCGCCGGTCCGGCGGTGCCATGGTCACGGTGACCGTCGCGGGGCTGCTCACCTACTACATGGGCGAGGCCGCGGCCGTGCCGACGCCGAAGCTCCTGGTGCTCGCGCTGGTCATGTCGCTGTGGATGGGTCTGGTCGGCGCGACGACGAAGGACCTGTCCGACGCGGCGGGCGACGCGGCCGCCGGCCGGCAGACCATCGCCGTCACGCGCGGGGACCGGCGGGTGCGCTGGCTGGCCTCCGTCTCGGCCGTGACGCTCGGGGTCGTGTTCCTCGTCGCCGCCGTGGTGGTGGCACCCGAGCTGGTCTGGCCGGCCGTGATCATGCTGGTCGGCGCGGGGGCCGTGGCCGTGCTCGCCCTCGGTGACCTGTCCCAGGGTGACCGTGCGCGCCGGCGCCGGCCGTACCGCGCCTTCATGGTCACTCAGTACGGCGTACATCTGATGGCGATATTTGTATCGGTTGTCTAGTTGATGGCGATACGCAAGGATGGGGCGAAGGGTTCCTCTTCCTTTACCCAGCGGAGACGCCCATGCCCGCAGGGGGCGCAGCTCATCAGGCCGCCGAACGGCTTGAGGCGCGCCGCGCGCAGATCATGGAGACCTACCAGCGCGAGCTGGAACTCAAAGGCAGCCTGCTGGTCAGAGACCCCCACGCGCGCGGACAGCTCCTGCGGCACGCCGACCTCATCCTGGGCGACGTGATCAACAGCCTGCACGCGGGCAGCGTCCAGGTCGACGAGGGATACCGGCTCCTGGCCCTGGACATCGGCAGCAGCCGCGCCTCCCGCGGGGTGCAACCCAGCGAGTCGCTGATGGCGGCCTCCGCGCTGTTCGAGGCGATCGTGCTGGAGACGGTGACCGAGGTCCACGGCGGCGTCGAGGCCCTGCGCCTGGCCGTCCTGGCCCTGCACCGCAGCCTCATGCTGCGCATCACGGCGGCCTCGGCCTCCTACTCCGGCTACCTGCTCGGCAAACTGCACGACGCGCACCTCGACGAACGCAACCGCATCGCCAGGGAGCTGCACGACCGGGTGGGCAGCGCGCTCAGCATCGCGCACCGCCAGCTGGAGCTCTACGACGTCTACCGCGCCGGCGAGCCCGTCAAAGCCGCGAACCGGGCCGGCCGCGCCCAGGAGGCCGTCAAGCAGTCCATGCTGAGCCTGCGCGCGGTGACCTCCGACCTGAAGATGGACGACGTGCCCCAGAGCCTGGAGAAGGCACTGCTCGGCTACGTCGACACCGTGGCCGACCACGGCCCCGAGATCAGCCTGGGCATCAACGGCGACGAGACCTGGGCGCCGCCCACCGTACGGGACGAGTCCTTCCTGGTGATCCGGGAGGCGGTGCGCAACGCCCTGAGCCACGGCGCCCCCCGGCGGATCCTCGTCACCGTGGACATCGCCCCGCACGAGCTGCGCGCCATGGTCGACGACGACGGCAGCGGCTTCACCGACACCGACCTGGCCGCGTCCGACGGCATCGGACTAGCCTCGATCCGCGAGCGCGTCGACCTCCTGGGCGGCACGGTCACGTTCTTCAGCCGGCCGGGCGCCGGCACCCACGTCGAAATGGCCATCCCACTCCCTGGACACCGCGATGCGCCCAGCCAGTGACCCCACCACCGTCCTGATCGTCGACGACCACGCCCTGGTCCGCGAGGGGATCAGGGAGATCCTGGAGACGCACGAGGACCTCGTCGTCGTCGGGGAGGCGGGCGACAGCGAGAGCGCGGTGCAGCTCGCCGCCTCGACCCAGCCGCACGTCATCCTCCTCGACATCGAGATCCCCGGCGACGACGTGACCACCACGGTCGGCCGCGTCCACCGGCTCGCGCCCGGCACCAAGGTGATCATTCTCAGCATGTACGACGGCCCGCAGATGCTCCAGGCGCTGCTGGCCGCCGGGATCCACGCCTACCTGCTCAAGAGCGTCACCAGGCAGGAACTGGTGTCGGCCATTCGCACCGCCAGATCCGACGACGGCAGGGTGCTGCTCGCCGTGTCCCGTGAGAGTCTCTCCCAGATCCAGGCGCAGCCCGCCGGTCCGCTGTCCGACCGCGAACGCGAGGTGCTCGAACTCACCGCCCGCGCGCTCAGCAACGCCCAGATCGGCGCCCAGCTCGGGCTCACCGAGGCCACCGTCAAGCGGCACCTGCGCAACATCTACGTCAAGCTCGGCGCGGTGTCGCGGATCGACGCCGTCAACAAGGCGATCGCCGCCTCACTGATCACAGCGCCCAAGCCGCCCGTCGGCTGACTCCTGCTCGTCCCAGCCGACGGGGAAGCACGCCTCCAGCCGCTCGCTCTCGGCCGAGCCGACGGTCAGCCGCGCGGAGGTGACGTTCATCTCCAGGTGCAGGCCGTGCCGGGTGCTGGGCACCGGTACGACGCCGTCCTGCCGTGACAGCAGCCAGGCCAGGGCCAGCCGGGTGAGGCCGGCGCTCATGCCGGTGGCCACCTCGCCGGCGGCCCGCAGCCGCCACGCCTGCCGCCGGAGCCGGTCGGCCTGGAACCGATCCTGCCCCCGGCGTACGTCGCCGGACCCGAACGCCTCGGCCGAGGCGACGCGGCCGGTCAGCAGGCCGCGGCCGAGCGGCCGGCAGGCCACCACCTGGACGCCCAGTTCGCGGGCGGCGGGCAGCAGCTCCCGTTCGGCGCGGCGCTCCATCAGGGAGTACTCGACGGCCAGCGCGCCGACCGGGAAGGCCGCGTGCGCGCGGCGCAACTGCTCGGCCGACACCCCCGACAGGCCGATGGAGCGGATCTTCCCCTCCGCGACGAGGTCCGCGAGCACACCGAGGCTCTCCTCCAGCGGCACCCGAGGATCCACGCCGGCCAGGTAGTAGACGTCGATGTGGCCGCGGCCCAGCCTGCGCAGCGACGCCTCGCAGGCCCGGCGCAGGTAGCCGGGGCTGCCGTCGAGGCCGAGCAGCGCGCCGTCACGGTCGAAGCGCAGGCCGCCCCGGGTCGAGATCAGCGTGCCGTCGCCGCGCCCGCCGGAGACGGCCTCGCGGATCATCCGCTCGACGGCGCCGGCGGCGTAGTGGTCGGCGGTGTCGATGAGCGGGACGCCCATGTCCAGCGCGTTCCTGAGGGTGTGGACCGCCTCGCGTCGATCGGCAGACCCGTAACAGCCCGTCAAGGCCAGGGAGCCGAGTCCCACGGCGGCTCTAGCCAGCATGAGAACTCCACCGGTTCGAAAGGTAGAAGAGCCATGGTGCCGCACCCCGCTGAGGAACCACTGAAGAAACGAGCGTCCCGCGCCCTTTACCGGCTCTCTAGAGCGCGCTGCGACAGTCGATGACGTAGCCGACGAGGCAATGGAGGTCACATGTCCGCCCCCTGGTACAGGAACCGGCCACTGCTTCTCCTCGTGGTGGGGAGCCAGCTCAACACCATCGCGTTCTTCGCCACGCTGCCGTTCCTCACCCTGTACCTGTCCGACATCTCGACGCTCAACGCGGCCACCATCGGCGGCGTCGTCGGGAGCATCGCGCTGATCGCCGCGTTCGGCGGCTTTCTCGGCGGGATCGTGGCCGACCGGGTGGGCGCGTTCACGCTGATCAGAATCGGCCTGGTCGTCTACGTGGTCACCTACCTGGCGCTGGCCCTGACCAGCCGCCTCGCGCTGGTCATCGGGCTCATCGTGCTGCTGGGCGTGGCCCGGGTGCTGGTCGAGCCGTCGATGAAGAAGCTGCTGTCCCTGGCGTCGTCCGGTTCGGACGGGATCGCCTTCCGCCTCAGGTACGTCACGCTCTGCCTGGGCGCCATCGTCGGCCCGCTGATCGGGGCCGCGCTCTACGCGTTCGACGCCTGGCTCATCTTCGTCCTGCCCGTCGTCGTGTACCTGGTCTACCTGGGGTTCCTCACCGTCAACCGGGCCCGGCTGAGCGTGCTCGACCGCGGCGGCGAACGGGAGGGCCGCGACTGGGGGCACGCGCTGGCCGACCGGAGCCTGCTGCTGCTGATCGCCGCCGGATTCGTGATCTTCTTCGTCTTCTCCCAGTTCGAATCGATCTTCCCGCTGTTCGTCAAGGACGTGCGCGGCGCCGACGCGGTCACCTACTTCTCGGTGCTGCTCGCCGCCAACGCCGCGCTCGGCATCGTCATGCAGTTCCCGATCGCCTGGCTCGCGCGGCGGCTGCCGCAGCGGACCCTCGCGCTGATCGGGAGCGCCGCCTTCGCCGCGTCGCTGCTCCTGTTCAGCGGGCTGCCCCTGCACTGGGGGTTCGCCGCCGCCGGCGTGCTGCTCTGGACGGTCGGCGAGGCCGCGCTCATCCCGTTGCCGGACATCGTGATCCACGAGATCACCCCGGACTCCCGCAAGGGCACCTACTTCGGCCTGGCCGAGCTGCGCTACCTCGGCTTCTTCCTGGGGCCGCTGGCCGGCGGCGCGCTGCTCGGCATCGGCCCCTCCCTGTACTTCGCCGCGATGGCGGTGTTCGCCTTCGGCGGGTGGCTACTGATCAGAGCGCAGCCCGCTCATGAACCCGCGCCACCCGGCGGCCGGGACGCGACGGACGACGCCGGCCGCGAACCCGCCGGAGCCGCGGGCGAGCTCACCGGCAAGGACCGCGAACTCACCGGCAACGACCGCGAGCTCACCGGAATGGACCGCGAACTCGCCGGCTCCCGACTCGTCGGAAAGGAATGACATGAGCGAGCTGCTAATGGTGCACCGGATCCCCGGGTCGGTCACCCCGCTGGGAGACTGGCTCGCCGAGGTGGCCGACCGGGTCACGCTGGTCACCGGGGACGAGGCGTTCGGGCCCTACCGGGCCTCCTTCCCCCACGTATACGCCGTGCCCGGCTACTCCGACAACCCCGCCGTGGACGTGCTCCTCGACGAGGTCTGCCGGCAGCGGCCGATCTCCACCCTCGTCCACGTGACCGAGGACGACATCCTCAGGTGCGCCAGGGCCCGCGACCGGCACGACATCCCCGGCCTGCGCTACTCCGAGGCGCTGCCTTGGCGCGACAAGTACCTGATGAAGCAGCGGGTGCGGGCCGCCGGCGTGGCCGTGCCGGACTTCGCCGTCCCGCGCGACGCCGGCGAGGCGCTGGCCTTCGCCGGACGCGCCGGCTACCCGGTCGTCGTCAAGCCGCGCACCGGCTTCGCCTCGCACGGCGTCGAGCTGGTGCGCGACCCGGAGCGGCTGGCCGAGGTGGTCGGCGGCCGGGACCCGGACGACGTGCTGCTGGAGTCGTTCGTCCCGGGCGAGGTCTACCACGTCGACGGCTTCATGCACGAAGGCGAGATCCTGTACGTCTCGGCCTCGCGCTACATCAACAACTGCCTGTCCTTCCAGGACTCGGTGCCGCTGGGCAGCGTGCAGCTCGACCGCGACGACCCGGAGTTCGCCCGGCTGGCCGAGCTGGCCGGCCAGGTCGTCGCCGGCCTGCCGCCGGTCGATTTCAGCCCCTTCCACCTGGAGGTCTTCGCCGACGGTGAGCGGCTGGTCTTCTGCGAGATCGCCTGCCGGCTCGGCGGCGCGCACATCATGGAGACCCTCACCTACGCCACCGGCGTCAACCCGGCGCAGCTGTGGATCCGGCACCAGGCCGGCCTGGAGCACGGCCCCGGCGTACGGCTCGGCGACAGCGGCAGGAGCTACGGCTGGCTGCTCGTGCCCCCCAGGCGAGGACGGCTCACCGCGATCCGGGAGCCGGACGGCCACCCGTACATCAAGGACTTCATCGTCAAGACCGCCGTGCCCCGTGACTTCGACGGCGCGCACGGCAGCACCGACTCGTACCTCGCCTTCGTGGTCGAGGGCGACAACAGCGCGCAGGCCGAACAGCGGCTGCGCGCGTGCATCCGGTTGGCCGACACCATCACCGATTGGGAGGTGAGCGATGACGAGCTATGACTTCTCGGGCGTGCACGTCATGGCTGACGTGTACGAGATCGACAGGGACGCCGTGGACGACGAGGCGCTGATCATCAGCGGCCTCACCAGGGGCATCAACCGCTCCGGAGCCACTCTGTGCGGGACGCAGGTCAAGAGGTTCAGCCCCTCGGGGCTGACCGCCCTGTTCCTGCTCTCGGAGTCGCACGTGTCCGTTCACACCTACCCCGAGCAGAACTCGCTGTTCTTCGACGCCTTCACCTGCGGCAGCACCTGCGACCCGGTGTTGATCGTCGAGGAGCTCCTGGCGGCCCTCGGCCCCTGCAAGCACCGCATGAAGGTCGTCAACCGCGGCGTGGAAGAGGCACGGCACGCCGTCAACCTGGCCCTCGCCCTTCGCTGAGCTGGAGAGGAAAGACCGATGAAGCTCCGACACGAGCGGACGCTCATGAAGTTCGACCGGCAGCTGCCGATCTACAACTGGCTCTACCCCCTCAAGGGCCAGGAGCTGGAGGCCATCTCCTTCCGCGAGGCGCACGCCGTGCTCGACCCGGCGCCGATCAGGTCGCGGGCGCTGTACTTCCACATCCCCTTCTGCGACACCATCTGCACGTTCTGCATGCTCAGCCGGGGCCTGGGCTCCGAGGGCGACCCCATCATCGAGAAGTACACGCAGGCGCTGATCAAGGAGATCCGCCTCAAGGCGCAGATGGAGTCGGTGACCGCCGTCCCGCCGCGCGTCATCTGGTTCGGCGGCGGCACGCCCTCGACGCTGACGCCCGACCAGATCCGCCGGATCGGCCGCGCCATGCACGAGTCCTTCGACATGTCGCGGCTGGAAGAGTTCACCATCGAGTTCGAGGTCAAGAGCGTCACGCGGGAGAAGGTCGAGGCGTTCAAGGAGATCGGCGTCAACAAGGCGCGCTTCGGCCTGCAGACCTTCAACCCGAAGTACCGCGAACTGTTCAACATCACCGCCACGCTCGACCAGACCTACCGGGCGGTGGAGCTGTTCGGCGAATACTTCGACTTCCGCAGCTTCGACATCCTGTACGGCATGCACGGGCAGACCATGACGGAGTTCGCCCAGGACATCCAGGACGCCATCGACCTGGGCACCGAGTCGTGCGAGTTCTACCCGATCAACCACCTGGTGACGCAGAACACCCTGCACACCGGCTACAAGGGCGCCAACCTGCGGGCGCTCAGCTACGTGGAGAAGATGGGCATGACCGTCTTCCTCAACCACTACATGCGCAACTCGGGCTACAAGCTCTACAACGGTCACGGCTTCGCCCGGCTCGACGGCCCCGACCCGGAGCCGGCCGAGTTCACGACCAGGACGTACGGCAACAGGTACCACGAGTACTGCTGGGCCCACCACGACGACGATCTCGTCGGCTTCGGCGCCAGCGCCGTCACCCAGTCACTCGACTGGACGATCATGAACGACGAGAGCCGCACGGGTTACATCAACGGCCTGCTCGGCAACGACGACATCAAGGTCAAGGTCACCCGCTCGGACCACATCCCGTACGAGCGGGGCCTGGTGCTCCACCTGCCCTATCACGGCAGGCTGGACAAGAGCCGCGTCGCGTGGGACAAGATCGACCCCGAGGTGCTCGTCAAGCTGGACGAGCTCGTGCGGGAGGGCATGTTCGAGGACCGCCCGCACGAGTACGTCATCACCGAGCTGGGCTGGACCTGGTACGTCAACATGATGTACTACCTGTCCCCGTCCGGCGACCAGAAGATCCTCGACGACTTCATCGAGCTGCGCTCGCGCAACAAGGCCCTCGTCGACGGCGACCGGTCCATGACGCCGGTCGGCAAGGGCCGCCGGCTGCCCGTGGTGGCGACGTCATGACCACCACGCTGACCCGCAACCCCTACGTGGCGGGCGTCGACCGGGACTCCGCGCTGGCCCGCGCCCGTGAGCTGGCCGGCGACGGCATCGCGGCGAACATCGGCCACTTCGCGCCCGTCGCCCTCGACCGGGAGACGGCGCTGGCCAACACCGCCGAGTACGTGGAGCTGGCCAGGGAGATCTCCGCCGACCAGCCGTACAGCACCTGGCTGGAGGTCGACCTGCCGCACATCGGGCTGGACGTCTCGGTGGAGTTCTGCGCCGCCCGGCTGCTGGACATCGCCCGCGGCCTCGGCTCCGGCCGGTGGATCCAGACCGGCGCCGAGGACGGCGAGCACACCACGGCCGTGCTCGACACCGTGGAGCTGGCCTCCCGCCGGGGCGTGCCGATCCGCGGCTCCCTGCAGGCCAACCTCAGGCGCAGTCCGGGCGACGCCGACCGGCTCATCGCGGCCGGCGTGCCGCTGCGCCTGGTCAAGGGCGGCTTCGCCGAGCCGTCCCTGGTCGCCTGGCCGTTCGGTGAGGAGACGGACATGGCGTTCGTCGGCATCGGGCGGCGGATCCTGCGCGGCGGCCACGGCCTCACCATCGCCAGCCACGACCGGGTGATGCACGAGGTCTTCACCGGCACGCCGGTGGAGATGCTGCTCGGCGTCCGCCCCGGCGTGGCCCGGCGGCTCGCCGGACAGGGCAGGCGGGTCCGCCTCTACGTGCCCTACGGCACCGACTGGCACGACTACGTGGCCAAACGGGCCGACGACGCCCGCAAGGCCGAGGCGCTCCAACGGAGGTAGCCATGATCACCTCGACCCAGCCCGTCACCATCGGCGAGCCCGTCGTCGTCCTGGTCGACCCCGTGCTGAACGGCCGGCCGTTCAAGGACGCCTGCGCCGAGCTCGGCTACCCCGTCGTCGGCGTCTACACGATCGCGCCGGCCTCGCTCGACCGGATGTCGGCCGACCACGCCGACGGTGACGCGGCCACCCTCTACGGCAGCGAGCCGATCGACCTGGCCGGGCGGCTGGACACGCTGGCGCCGAGGGTGCACGCCGTCATCCCGGCCACCGAGCCCGCCGTCCACTCGGCCGCCGTCCTGGCCGACACCCGGGCGGTGCCGGGCAACCCGCTCGGCACCGCCCGCGCCCGGCGCGACAAGCGCGCCATGCGGGCGCTGGCCGCCGCCCGGGGGGTCCCCGTGCCCCGCTACGAGGTGGTAGGCGACCTCAGCCGGCTGCCGGAGGCCGCGGCCAGGATCGGCCTGCCGCTGATCGTCAAACCCGCCACCGGCGCCGGCTCCCACAACGTCTTCCTCGTCACCGACACCGGACGGCTGTCCGCGATCGCCGGGGCCGACCCCTGCGACCTGTTCGGCAACCCGATCGACGAATGGCTGGTCGAGGAGTACGTACGCGGGACCGAGTACGCGATCAACACCTTCAGCCACGACGGCCGCCACACCATCCTGGACGTCTGGGAGTACCGGCTGCCCGGCCCCGGCGACTACGACAACCCCTACTGGGACTTCGTCCAGGCGGAGCCCGACCCGGCCATCGAGAAGTTCGCGCTGGACGTGCTCGACGCCTTCGAGATCCGGCTCGGCCCCTGCCACATCGAGGTGAAGACCGGCGAGCGGGGACCGGCGCTCATCGAGATCGGCGCCCGGCTCCCCGGCGCGGGCATCCCGAGGCTGTGGGAACGGCACAGCACGTTCCGCCCCTACCACGACACGCTCGCCGTCTACCTGGGCCGCGAGCCCGCCGTCGCCGCCGCGCCGCCGCGCTTCGCCGCCCGGCTCGGCATGAGCTTCGTCCGCAACGACGGGCCGCCCGGCATCCTGTGCCGGCTCGCCGGGCTGGACGAGGTGCGGCGGCTGCCCGGCGTCGACACGGTCTTCCAGCAGGCCCGGGTGGGCGACCTCGTGCCCACCACCCGCGACCTGGGGACCGAACTCGTCAAGGTGCACCTCACGGCTCCCGACGGCCCGGCGCTCACCCGGCTCATCGCCCGCGTGCGCGACCTGATCACCGTCGACATCGAGCACGAGTGAGAGGGCTGCCATGCCAGCGGATCTCGTCCTTCTCGGCGGCCGGGTGCACGCGCCCGGCTACCCGTGGGCCGACGCGGTGGCGGTGCGGGCCGGCCGGATCACGGAGATCGGCACCGTCGCCGACCTCCGCCCGGCCATCGGCCCGCGCACCACGGTCATCGACACCACCGGCCGGCTCGTCCTGCCCGGCTTCCACGACGCGCACGCGCACCCCGTGGCCGCCGGGCTCCAGCTGAACCGCTGCGAGCTCGGCGGCGCGGCGAGCGCCGCCGCATGCCTCGACCTCGTCGCCGCCCACGCCGCGAGCCACCCCGGCCCGTGGATCCTGGGCGGCGGCTGGGTCGGCGCCCTGTTCCCCGGCGGCGCGCCGCACCGCCGCGACCTCGACCGCCTCGTCCCCGACCGGCCCGCCTACCTGCTCGACAGCGACCAGCACAACGCCTGGGTCAACAGCGCCGCCCTGGCGCTGGCCGGCGTCGACGCCACCACGCCCGACCCGCCCGGCGGGCGCGTCGGCCGCGACCCCGGCGGGGAGCCCGACGGCCTCCTGCACGAGAGCGCCGCCGAGCTGGTCGGCCGGCTCACCCCCCACCCCTCGGCCGACGACCTGCTCGCCGCGCTCACCACGGGCCGCGACGTGCTGTGGTCCCACGGCGTCACCTCCTGGCAGGACGCGCTCGTCGGCCCCTACCTCGGCCTGCCCGACACCTTCGGCACCTACCTGACCGCCGCCGGGCGCGGCCTGATCGACTGGCGGGTGGCCGGAGCGCTGTGGTGGGACCGCGACCAAGGCCCGGAGCAGGCCGACGACCTGGCCGAACGCCGCGCCGTCGCCCGCGCCTCCGGCTTCCGCGCCACCCACGTCAAGATCATGCAGGACGGCATCTGCGAGAACCGCACCGCCGCCCTCTTCGAGCCCTACCACGGCGGAGGCGGCAACGGCCAGGAGTTCCTGGAGCCGCAGGACCTGGCCGACGCGGTCGGCGCGCTCGACCGCCGCGGCTTCCACGCGCACATGCACGCCGTCGGCGACCGGGCCGTCCACCACTGCCTGGACGCCGTGGCCATCGCCCGGGCCAGGAACGGCAGCCAGGACACCCGGCACCACATCGCGCACGCCCAGGTCATCAGGCCCAGCGACGTGCCCCGCTTCCGGCGGCTCGGCGTGGCCGCGGCCGTCCAGCCGCTGTGGGCGGCGGCCGTGCCCCAGATGACGGAGAACATCATGCCCGCGCTCGGACCGCGCCGGTCGGGCTGGCAGTATCCCTTCGCCGACCTGCTGCGCTCGGGCGCCCGCCTGGCCGCCGGCAGCGACTGGCCGGTGAGCAGCCCCGACCCGCTGCACGGCATCCACGTCGCGGTCAACCGCACCCCGGCCACGCTCAGCGCGCCCTGGCTGCGGGAGGCGGCCCACGTGCCGCCGTTCCTGCCGTACCAGTCGATCCCGGTGGAGGCGGCCCTCGCCGCCTACACCATCGGGTCCGCCCACCTCATCGGCGTCAACACCGGCATCATCGCCCCTTCCCGTCCCGCCGACCTGGTCGTCCTCGATCGCGACATCCTCACCTGCCCCGCCGGGGAGATCGAGTACACCGAGGTCGAGCTCACCTTCGTCGCCGGCCGGGTCGTGCACTCCCGGCAACCCGCTTGGAGCCATCATGGATAGATCCATCACCTGGGACGACGGCGCCATCGTGGCCGTCGACCAGCGCGCCCTGCCGCACGCGTACCGCACGCTCCGCATCACCGGCACCGGCCAGTTGATCGAAGCCATCCAGGAGCTCGCCATCCGCGGCGCGCCCGCCCTCGGGGTGGCGGGCGCGCTGGGCGTGGCGCTCATCGCCCGCACCGCCCCTGACCACCGGACCGCCACCGAGGAGGCCGAGCGGCTGGCCGGGGCCCGGCCCACGGCCGTCAACCTGGCCCGCGGCGTGCACGGCGCCCTGGGCCTGCTCGGCCGCGGACCGGACGCGGTGCTGGCCCACGCGCTCGACCTGCTCGCCGACGACGAGCGGATCAACCGGGAGGCCTCCGCCCGGGCCGCCGACCTGGTGCTGCGGCTGTGCGAACGCCGCCCGCTGCGCCTGCTCACCCACTGCAACACCGGCCGCCTGGCCACGGTCGCCTGGGGCACCGCCCTCGGCACGATCAGGACACTGGCCGAGGCGGGACACGTCGGCGAGGTGCTCGCGGGGGAGACCCGGCCGCTGCTGCAGGGAGCGCGGCTCACCACCTGGGAGCTGGCCGAGGCCGGCATCCCCTACCGGCTCTGCGCCGACTCCGCCGGCCCCTTCGCCATCGGATCAGGGCTGGTCGACTGCGTCCTCGTCGGCGCCGACCGGGTCGCGGCCAACGGCGACGTGGCCAACAAGATCGGCACGTACGCGCTCGCCGTCGCCGCCGCCCGTCAGCGGATCCCGTTCATCGTCGTCGCGCCCGAGTCCACCGTCGACGAGAGCACCCCGGACGGCGCCCGCATCGTCATCGAGGAGCGGGGCGCGGACGAGGTCACCTTCTTCGGCGGGCGGCCCACGGCCACACCGGGCAGCGCGGTCTACAACCCGGCCTTCGACGTCACCCCGGCCGACCTGGTCACCGCCGTCGTCACCGAGACGCGGGTGCTCTCATGACCTGCTCCCGCCGTCTCAAGGAGGTCCGATGACCGTCCGGACGCCGCCGCACCTCGGCGACTCCATCGCCCGCGTCGCCCGCGGCCTCTACCTGCGCGGCTGGATGGAGGGCACGGCCGGCAACATCTCGGCCCGGCTCCCCGGCCGGCCAGGGCACGCGCTGATCACCGCCAGCGGCCTCAGCAAGGGAGAGCTGGACGCGGACTCGGCGGTCGAGGTCGAGGCGGGCACCGGCCGCCCGGCCCGGCCCGGCGGCCCCCGACCGTCGGCGGAGACCGTGATCCACGCCGCCCTCTATGACGGCGTGCCCGGCTGCCAGGCGGTCGTGCACGCCCACCCGCCCTACGCCACCCTCGTCGCCGCCCAGGCGGCGCGGCGCGGCGCGGTCTCGGTGAGCTTCGCCGACTTCGAGATCATCAAGGGGCTGGGCGGACGTGACCCCTTCGCCGTCACCGTCCCGGTGTTCCGCAACTGGGCCGACGTGCCGCGCATCGCCGCCGACATCACCGCCTTCCTCCGCCGCGAGGGCGACGACGCCCCACCCGTGCTGCTCATCGCCCACCACGGCGCCACCGCGTGGGGCCCCGACCTGGAGACCGCCCGCAACCGGCTGGAGTGCCTCGAACTCCTCTGCCGCCTCCACGTGCTCGACCGGCCAGAACGCACAGGCCCGCTTGGCCCGCGTGACGCGCTCGGCCCGCATGACCCGCATGACGCGCATGACCCGCGTGACGCGCTTGGTCCGCTTGGCCGGCGTAGCCTGCTTCACCCGCAGAACGAACGGAGCTGAACGATGTCCCTCCTGCAGATCATGACCGAGGACGGCGACGTCCTGACCCGCACCACCGATCCCGCCCGGATCGCCGCCGAGCTGGCCGAGCGGGGCGTCGCGTTCGAGCGCTGGGAGCTCAAGGGGCCCGGCGACCCGCTCACCGCCTACGCGGCGGAGATCGCCGCCCTGCGGCGGACCGGCGGCTACCGGCTGGTCGACGTCGTACGCCTGGACGCCGACGAGGTCGACCCCGACACCGCCCGCGCCGCCAGGGCCAAGTTCCTCGACGAACACGTGCACGACGAGGACGAGGTGCGCTTCTTCGCCGACGGCACCGGCTGCTTCTACCTGCACCTCGGCGACCGGGTCCACGCCGTCGTGTGCGAGGCCGGCGACCTGCTGTCCGTCCCGAGCGGCACCCGGCACTGGTTCGACACCGGCGCCACACCCCGCTTCACCGCCGTCCGCTTCTTCCAGGAGGAGGACGGCTGGCTCGCCGACTTCACCGGCGACCCCGTCGCCCGCCGCATCCCCACCCTCGACGAGCTGCTGGAGGCGACCCCGTGATCCGGCACGTCGTCCTCGACATCGAGGGCACGACCAGCTCGCTGTCACACGTGCGCGAGCGACTGTTCCCCTACTCGCGCCAGCGCGTCCACACCTGGCTGCGGCGCCCCGAGTCGGCCCGGATCGTGGCCGAGCTGCGCGACTTCCTGTCCCAGCCGCGCGCGGACGTGCGCCGGCTCGGGCACCAGCTCGTCAGGTGGATCGACGACGACGTCAAGGTGCCGCCGCTGAAGACGCTGCAGGGCCTCATCTGGCAGGAGGGCTTCGCCTCCGGCGAGCTGACCTCCCACGTGTACGACGACGTGCCGGCCGCCCTGAGGAGCTGGCGCGAGCAGGGGCTGACGCTGCACGTCTACTCCTCGGGGTCGCGGCTCGCCCAGCGGCTGTGGTTCCGGCACACGCAGCACGGAGACCTGCGCGGGCTGTTCAGCGGCAACTTCGACACCGTCGTGCCCGGAGCCAAGACCGATCCCGAGTCCTACTTCACCATCGCGTCGGTGCTGGAGGCCGAACCCGGGAGCATCGTCTTCCTGTCCGACTCGGTACCCGAACTGGACGCGGCGCGGACCGCCGGCTGGTGGACGGTCGGGGTGCGCCGCGACGGCGACGGCGAACCGTTCGACGGCGGCCACCCGTGGATCGGCGCCCTCGGCGAGCTGGACCTCACCACCGACCTCAAGCACACCCTCAACCAACACGGCGCCCCGGTGCCGAGCTCCTGACGCCGCCGCCCGCCGGGTCCTCGCATCACCCGGTGCGATCGGGGCAGATGGGGTTCCATGAGCGAGAACCCCCAGGACCTGCCCGACGCCCCGAACGGCCTCGGCGGCGAGAGCGACGTGGTCGCCGAGCGTTCCGGTGCCGACACGCCGAGGGCCGCCCGCCCCATCCCCGCCGACCCACCCGAGGCCCGCGACGAGCCCGGCCGTCCCGACCAGCCGGGCCAGCCGGGCCAGCCGGGCCAGCCCGAGGGGTCCAGTCCGCCCGAGGAGCCGGGCCAGTCTGAGGGGTCCGGCCAGCCTGAGGGGTCCGGCCCGGCCGAGGATTCCGGCCCATCTCAGCCGGGTGACGAGGAGCCCGCCGATGAGAACGAGCGGCCGGAACCGGCAGAAGCGGAGGAACCGGGTGGGGGCGGGGATCCCGCCGCCGGCCGGCCGGAGGTGCGGCCGGACACCGAACCGACGAGCTGAGCCGCCCGAGCAGGCGGACGTCAGACGGACAGGTGGTGGGCGCAGTCGTCGCGGTAGCGCAGCGTCAGGTCTCTGATCTTCTCCGGGTCGGCCAGCACGGCACGCGACACCGACGGCACGACCGCGTGCCGTACCCGACCGAACAGGCGGGCCAGGTCGGCGGGAGAGGCGCCCTGCGCGCCGAGCCCCGGAGCCAGGATCGGCCCGTTGAGGTGGTCGAGCGAGTGGTCGAGGGACGGCAGCGTGGCGCCGACGACCACGCCGACCGGGCCGAGCGGCGCGCGGCCCGCGTTGGCCGCCGCGACGCCGTCGAAGATCTGACCGGCGACCTTCGACTGCAGCGTGGCCGCCTCGGGGTTGGAGGTGCGGGCCAGCACGAAGACGCCGGCGTCGTTGGCGATCGCCGAGGTGATCGCGCCCTCCAGCGAGCCGAAGCCCAGATAGGGGCTGAGCGTCACCGCGTCGACCGCGAGCGGGCTGCCGTGGTCGAGATAGGCCTCGGCGTAGGCGGCCATCGTGCTGTCGATGTCGCCCCGCTTGGCGTCGAGGAGCACCAGCGTGCCCGCGTCGCGCAGGTCGGCGATGATCTCCTCGAGCACCGCGATGCCACGGCTGCCCCAACGCTCGAAGAACGCCGACTGCGGCTTGACCACCGCCGCGACGTCGCCCACGGCGTCGACCACCGTGCGGCAGAAGCGCTCCAGCCCGGCGGGCGAGTCGTCGAGGCCCCACGCCTCCAGCAACTCCGGGCTCGGGTCGATGCCCACGCAGAGTGGTCCGTACTTGTCGAGCCTGGCTCGCAGCCTGGTCCCGAACGGCTCATACATCACTGTGCCCCCCTCATGGACGTACGCAGAGTAATCCGGGCCGGCCACCTGCTGGAAGGGTTTCGACCGTGGCGGTATGGAACCCACGGTACTCATCCGGGCAGTCTTGCGGGTCACGCGGCCGGGGTAGATGACCCTTCATGTACGAGATCGCCCGCCGCACGCTGACGCTCGCCACCGAGCCGCCGGGTGAGGTGATCGTCGCCGTCGGGCTGCCCGTCGAGGAGCCGACGGGGGAGTGGTCGTGCCCCTACCGCATCGACGGCCTGGCCGGCTGGGAGCACGAACGCAAGGTCACCGGAGTCGACGCCCTGCAGGCGCTGGAGCTCGTGCTGGTGATGGTGCGGGCGGCGCTCGCCGGCTCGCCCGAGTTCAAGGAAGGGCTGCTGCGCTGGGACGAGGAGCCCGGCGGCCGGCGGGCGCAGACGGTCCACGTCAGCTGGGACAAGCACGTCGACGTCGCCTACATCGCGTTGAAGAGCGAGCTGGTGCCGGGCGAGGCCGTACGCCACGAGACGGTGGACGACATCGTCCTCGACTACGGCGACTCGGGTGAGCTGCTCGGCGTCGAGCTGCTGAACGCCACGATCCTGCTGCCGTCCGAGCTGCGTGTCTGACCGGACGGCGACCGGGGGCGACCGGGGGCGATCGGGGACGGTAGGACCGCGACCGGCCTCGGCGGCGAAGCGGTCGAGCCTCGATAATCGAGGAGTGCTTCCTCCCCGTATCGTGGCCACAGACCTGGACGGCACCCTCCTCGACTCCACCGGCTCCGTCTCCCCGCGCACCCGCCGCGCGCTCCACCTGGCCCGCGAGGCCGGCGCGGAGATCGTGTTCGTCACGGCCAGACCTCCGAGGGATGTCGACCCGATCGCCGAGACGGCCGGGGTCGGCGGCACCGCGATCTGCAGCAACGGCGCGATCGTGTACGACGCGGGCGCCCGCGAGATCGTCACCCGCCACGACCTCGACCCCGGCACCGCGGCGCGCATCGCCGACACGCTGGCGGAGGCGCTGCCCGGAGTGGCGTTCGCGGCCGAGACGGGCCATGGCGTGCTGGGCGAGCCGGGCTACGTCACGCGACACGCCCACGACCTGGCGCACTACCGCGAGGTGCCCGCCATCCGCGACGCGGGGCAACCCGTCGTCAAACTGCTGGCCTGGTCGGCGGCGCACGCGGTCGACGAGATGTTCACCGCGGCCGTGGCCGCCGTCGAGGGCCAGGCGGAGGTCACCCACTCGGGCGGGCGCGGCCTGCTGGAGATCAGCGCGCCGGGCGTGACGAAGGCGGGCACGCTCGCCACGATCTGCGCGGCGCGCGGCGTCGAGCCGGCCGAGGTGACGGCGTTCGGCGACATGCCCAACGATCTCGCGGTCCTGGCGTTCGCCGGAGCCGGCTACGCCATGGCCAACGCCCATCACCTGGTCCTCGCGGCCGTCGAGCGCCGCACGCTGTCGAACGACGAGCACGGCGTCGCCGTCATCCTGGAACGCCTCTACACCTGACCGCGGTCAGCCGCCACGCCTTCCACCTCGCGCCCGGCACCACCACTGAGCTGAGCTCTCGCGCCTCGTTCTTCGCCTGGCTCAGCAAGGGCATCTGTTAGCGTGCCGCTGTCGGGGCAGCGGTGCTCGGCACATCGAAGTGACGACAGCGCGAGGAGTGTGATGGCGCAGGCGGTGCCGTTCCTATGGCGGGTCCGGGTGACCGACTACAAGAGCATCGCCTTCTGCGAGGTCGACTGCACGCCGTTGCTGGTCCTGTTGGGGCCGAACGGAGCGGGCAAGAGCAATTTCGTCGATGCACTGTGTTTCGTGGTGGACGCGCTGGAGACGACGCCCGCTGACGCCGTGGCCAAACGCGGTGGCCTGGACGAGGTGATCCGCCGGGTGCCTGAGGCCGCCCCTCGATTCAGCCTCCATCTGGAGTTCACCGTTGAGACCCCTGCCGGGCACACGGGGGTCGAGTACGGCTTCACGCTGGGCCGCACCTCCACGAAGCATCGCTCGTTGGTGGTCGAGGAGGAGCACTGCCTCATCAGGCCTGATCCCAACGGGGAGATACGGCCGGAGATCCGGTTCGACGTGCGGGCCGGGAAGGTCACCCCAGATGGCAGGATCGAGCCTGACCGCCTGTACCTGCCACTCGCCGCGACCCGAGACGAGTTCAGCGAGGTCTACCACGGTCTGCGTGGCATGCAGTTCCACCACCTGGACACCGATGAGATGCGCCGTTTCCAGCAGGACCAGCGGACCGGGAGACTGGGCTTCTCAGGAGAACACCTTGGACCCGTGCTCGGTGAGCTCGCAGTCAGGCATCCGGTGTTCAAGGCGCGCCTCGACGACTATCTCGGAGCCATCGTCCCGGACGTGCTCGGTATGGACGAGCGGGTCATCGGCAGATATTCGACGGTGGAGTTGCGAACCCGTGGAGGGGCGCGTCCCTTTGGACCTGAGGCCATCTCCGAGGGGACGCTACACGCGGCGGGTGTGCTCGCCGCCTTGTTCCAGCCCTCCGTGTTGGACGAGCAGGCACCACTGGTGGTGATCGAAGAGCCGGAGACCTCGCTCCACCCTGCCGCCGCGGGAGCGTTGTTCGACGCCCTGACTGAGGCGAGCGAGCGCGTACAGGTCATCGTGACCACACAGAGTGCGGACCTGCTCGACCGTGACGACTTCGATCCGTCTTTCGTACGCGTGGTGAAGATGACCGGCGGGATCACCGGAATCGGGGAGATCGACGCGGTGAGTCGCCGGCTCGTCGAGGACAAGCGCACGACGCTCGGCGAGTTGATGCGCGGCGGTCAGCTCCAGCCGGAGGTGGGCGAATGACCGGACCGGTGACGATCGTCTCCATCGTGGAGGGTGACGGGGAAGTGACCGCACTACCCGTGCTGCTGCGCAGGATCGCCGCGGGTATGTCGGTCTGGAACATGCGGACCCCTCCGCCACGTCGAGTCCCCCGAAGCAAACTGATCGCTCCGGGCGGGATCGAGGATGCCGTCCTGCAAGCCTCCTATCAACTGGGCGCCCGGGCGGGATCCTGCTGTTGATCGACTCCGATGACGATTGCCCCGCCTCCCTCGGGCCCGCGCTTTTGGAGCGGGCGAGGCTGGCACGTGGTGACCGGGAGACCTCGGTGGTGCTGGCACATCGGGAGTTCGAGGCCTGGTTCTTGGCCGCGGCGTCCTCGCTGGCAGGGTGCAGAGGACTTGCCGATCCACTGGATCCGCCCGTGAACCCGGAAGGGATACGTGGAGCGAAGGAGTGGCTCTCCGCCCGCAAGACCGACGGCACGCCCTACAAGCCGACCGTGGACCAGGCGGCATGGCCGGCACGTTCGACCTGACCGAGGCGCGCAAGCTCGCGCCCTCCTTCGACAAGTTCTGCCGGGACGTCGAGCGACTCCTGCGAGGCGGCTCTTGAGCGGTGAGTGCCCCACCCTTCTTGCGCGCTCAGGCGTCTGAACGGCCTCGGCCGGCGTACGACCGTCGGAGTAGGGCGAATGACTACGGACGGCGGATGCCCCGAGCTGGCCTGGGCCCGATCATGGGGAGCTCACGAATCTAAGGAGAGTCCAGTGGTCACCCAGGTCGCCCAGAGGAGCGGATACCTGACCGCGTTCAGGATCGTCGCCGCGCTGAGCATGCTCTCGGTGCTCGTCCAGGCGGTGACGGCCGGGCAGTTGATGAGCGGCGCCACCGGTTCCGCGCACGGATCGGGCGCCACGGCGGTGCACGTGCTGGGGCTGGCGCAGCTCATCGGGGCCGTGCTGCTGTGGCGGCCGGGGCGCGGGGCGGGCTGGCCGGCGCTGGTCAGCCTGGCGGCGCTGCTGCTCGGGGCCGTTCAGTCCATGCTGGGCGGCACGGGCCAGGTGTCCCTGCACGTGCCGCTCGGGATGACGCTCTTCGGGCTCAGCGTGTGGCTGGTCGTCTGGTCCTGGCGCCGCTGAGCGGCCGTCCGGGCGGTGCCGTGACGGACGCCGGTGCGGACGGGTGCCGGTGCGGACGGGTGCCGTGGCGGTCAGGTGCCGTGGCGGGCGAGGTGGTCGGCCTTGCGGATCGGGTCCGGGAGGCGGAAGCGGGGGGCGAGGCGCAGCACCTGGTCCGTGACCGTGTCGAGGTCGATGCGGTGGCCCGGTGAGACGTACACCGGCTTGATGGCCCGTTGCGTGCGCAGCGCGCGGCCGACCGTGGAGTCGCCCAGCAGGATCGGGGTCCACGAGCCGCGCTCCCGGCCCGGGGTGGTGTGGGTGCCGACGAAAGGGGTCTTGGCGACGCCGAGCGAGGGCAGGCCGGTGAGCACGCCGAGGTGGCAGGCCAGGCCGAACCCGCGCGGGTGCGCCAGGCCGTACCCGTCGCAGACCAGCAGGTCGGGCGTGACCGTGAGGCGTTCGAGGGCCTCGACCAGCGCGGGCAACTCACGGAAGGCGAACAGCCCGGGAACGTACGGGAAGGTCGTCCTGCCGTGCACCGTCACCTGTTCCACCACCGACAGCGTGCCGGAGTCGAGCACCACCACGGCGGCGGTCAGCTCGTCGTCACCGTGGTAGTGCACGTCGAGGCCCGCCACCAAGGCGAAGGCGGTGGGTCCGGATCGTTCGACGTGAACGCGGAGGCGGTCCTGGACGGCCTCCGCCTCCGCGACACTCGTCGGCCAGGGGTGAAGTTGATTTACACGCACCTGGCCAACCTACGTGATCTTCTGAAACCGCATACCAAGGTCGAATAAAGGCCTATCGGCGACATGTTCTGTAGTGTCGTGATTCATGAGGGATGCCGTGGTGGTCGTCGGACCGGGCCTGGTCGCCGATCCCGCCCTGCTCGGCGAGGCCGCCGAGCGCGAGTTCGCCGCTCTCGGCGTGCGGGGCACGATCGTGCACGCGCGGGACGCCGCCGAGGTCCTCTCCTGTACGGCACGCGCCGGAGACTCCGGCACCGCCGTCGTCGCCGTCCCGGGACCCACGCCCCAGGCGCGGGAGCTGATGGCCCGGGCGGCCGGGCCGGTCGTCTGGCTGGACCTGGCCCGGGCGGACGACACCGAGGTGGGGGAGGGCGCCGCCCACCTGCACGGACGGGGGGTCGAGGGCCTCACCTGGGCCATCCGCCACGCGGTGCACCGGCTGAGCCACCCCCGACGCCGCGTCCCGTACGGCGATCACCGTGACCAGTGGGCCGACCTGTACCTGCCGACGCTCCCGGCAGGTCCGCCGGCGGCGGTTTCGGCGGGGGATTCGGCGGGGATGGCGGCCTCGGCGGGGGCGCCGGTCGCGGTGCTGGTGCACGGCGGCAACTGGCGCGCGGTGTGGGCCGCCGACCTGATGGACGCGCTCGCGCTCGACCTCGTCGGCCGCGGCTTCGCCGTCTGGAACCTCGAATACCGCCGCCCCGACCCGCACGGATGGCAGGCGGCCACCGACGACGTGGCCGCCGGCCTGGACGCGCTGGCCGGCGTGGACGCGCCCGTCGACCTCGACCGCGTCGCCGTGGTGGGCCACTCGGCCGGGGCCCAGCTCGCCCTGCGGGCCGCCGCCGACGGGGCACGGGTCTCGCTGGCCGTGTCACTCGCGGGGATCCTCGACCTGGTCGAGGCGGACCGGCGCTGGCTCGGCTCGGGCGCCGTCGCCGCCGCCCTCGGCACGCGCGCCGACGCCGGGTCGCGGCTGTACGGCTCCGCCAGCCCGCTGCTCCGGCTGCCGCTCAAGGTGCGCCAGCTGGTCGTCCAGGGCTCCGGCGACGAACTCGACCTCGTCGACTTCGGCCGCCGGTACGCCCGGGCCGCCCGCGAGGCCGGAGATGACGTGACGTACCTGGAAATGTCCGGCGACCACTTCGCCGTGATCGACCCCCGAGCCCCCATCTGGCGCACCACCGCCCTCGCCATCACCGAAACACTCCACTGACGCCCGCACCCGCACGCACCGGCCGGACACACCGCTGCAGGTGCTGGAGGCGAGCGGCGCGCTGCTGGTCGCCATGATCCGCACGACGCCGCCGGAGGTCCTGTGGGCGACCGGCCGCGCCGACCTGCCCGGCCGCCCCCGTCTCAGCACCTGGCGTTGGTACGGCGAGCCCCGGGCATGGCTGGACATCGTCGCCGCTTCGCCGTACGAAGAGGTGATGGAGGTCACGATCGTCGGCGCGGGCCTGGTCGGCTGCCTGCTCGCCTGCTTCCTGGCCCGTCGGGGGCACCGCGTCATCCTGTACGAACGCCGTGACGACCCGCGCGAGCGGGGAGCGGACCGGGGCCGGTCGATCAACCTGGCTGTCTCCGCCCGCGGCATCGACGCGCTGCGCCGCCTCGGCCTCGACCGCGAGGTGCTCGGCGAGGCGATCGCCATGCCCGGCCGGATGATGCACGCGCCCGACGGCACCCTGACGTTCCAGCCCTACAGCGCCGACCGCGGCCACGCGATCCACTCGATCGGCCGCGCCGACCTCAACAGGAGGCTGCTCGACGCCGCCACCGCCCTGTCCGGGGTCGAGGTGCGCTTCGGGCACCGGCTGACCGGCCTGGACCCGCGTACCGGCGACCTGGAGTTCGACTCGGGCGCGACGACCGTCCGGGCGCGGGTGGTGATCGGCGCCGACGGTGCGCGCAGCGCGGTGCGCGGCTCGCTGCAGGCGCTGCCGGGCACGGACTTCAGCCAGGAGTACCTCGACTACGGCTACAAGGAGCTGAGCATCCCGGCGCGTGACGGCGCGTTCGCGATGGAACCGGGGGCGCTGCACATCTGGCCGCGCGGCCGGTCCATGATGATCGCGCTGCCGAACCCCGACCGCTCGTTCACCTGCACCCTGTTCTGGCCGCACGACCGGCTCGCCGCGCTGGACGACCCCCGCCGCATCAGCGCGCACTTCGCCGAGCACTACGCCGACGCGTGCGACCTGATGCCGGACCTCGTGCCCGCCTACCAGGCCAACCCCGTCGGCCACCTGGTCACCGTGCGCTGCTCGCCCTGGCACGTCACCACTCCCGCCATGACGGTCGGTCTGGTCGGCGACGCCGCCCACGCGATCGTGCCGTTCTACGGGCAGGGCGCCAACTGCGGCTTCCAGGACTGCGTCGAGCTCGACCGGTGCCTCGACGAGACCGGCGACGACTTCCCCCGGGCGCTGGAGCTGTTCGAACGGCGTAAGGCCGACACCGACGTCATCGCCAGGCTGGCGCTGGACAACTTCGTGGAGATGCGCGACAAGGTGGGCTCCCGGCTGTTCCTGGCGGGCAAACGGGCCGAACACGCGCTCGAACGGCTGCTGCCCGGCAGGTACGTCTCCCAGTACGAACTGGTGTCGTTCAGCACCACGCCGTACGCCGAGATCGAACGCCGCGTCGCCCGCCGGCGCCGCCTGGTGGCCGCGGCCGGTGCCGCCGTGCTCGCGATGGGGGTGACCGCGGGCCTCGCCCGTGTGGCGAGGCGCCGGTGAACGGCCTGATCCCCACGGCCCGGCACGGGTGAAGGGCTGGCGTGCACGGCGGGAGCGGGCCGAGACTGTGGGCATGCTCTCGTACTCCAGTGCCACCGCGCAGACCCCGCTCCTGGGCGAGACCATCGGCGAGAATTTCGAGCGGACCGTGTCCCGTTTCCCCGGCCGGGAGGCCCTCGTCGACGTGCCCACCGGGCGGCGGTGGACCTACGCCCGGCTCAACGACGACGTCGACCGGCTCGCCCGCGCCCTGCTGGCCAGAGGCATCGCCAAGGGCGATCGGGTGGGCATCTGGGCCCCGAACCGCGCCGAGTGGATCCTCGTCCAGTACGCCACCGCCAAGATCGGCGCCATCCTGGTCAACGTCAATCCGGCCTACCGGAGCCACGAGCTGGAGTACGTGGTCAAGCAGTCGGGCATGCGGCTGCTGATCAGCGCCCAGACGCACAAGACCAGCGACTATCGGGCGATGGCCGACGAGATCGGCTTCGCCGCGACCGTCTACCTGGACGACCCGACCTGGGACACGCTGCTGGCCGAGCAGGCGCCCCCGGCGGCGCTGCGGGACCGGATGGCCGGCCTGACCTTCGACGACCCGATCAACATCCAGTACACCTCCGGCACCACCGGCTTCCCGAAGGGCGCGACGCTGTCGCACCACAACATCCTCAACAACGGTTACTTCGTCGGCGAGCTCGTCCACTACACCGAGAATGATCGGGTCTGCCTGCCGGTGCCGTTCTATCACTGCTTCGGCATGGTCATGGGCAATCTGGGCGTCACGTCCCACGGAGCCTGCGTGGTCATCCCCGCGCCGAGCTTCGAACCTGAGGCGACGCTGCGGGCCGTACAGGAGGAGAGATGCACCTCCCTGTACGGCGTGCCGACGATGTTCATCGCCGAGCTGGCGCTGGCGCGGGGGTTCGACCTGAGCTCGCTGCGGACCGGCATCATGGCCGGCTCGCCCTGCCCGGTCGAGGTGATGAAACGCGTCGTCGGCGAGTTGAACATGCGTGAGGTCGCCATCTGCTACGGCATGACCGAGACATCCCCGGTGTCCACGATGACCAGATCCGACGACGATCTGGCCCGCCGCACCGAGACGGTGGGCCGCGTGATGCCGCACGTCGAGGTGAAGATCGTGCACCCGGAGACCGGCCTGACCGTGCCGCGCGGCGAACCGGGCGAGCTGTGCACCCGCGGCTACTCGGTCATGCTCGGCTACTGGGACGAGCCGGACAAGACCGCCGAAGCCATCGACGCCGCCCGCTGGATGCACACCGGCGACCTGGCCACCATGGACGACGACGGCTACGTCAACGTGGTCGGCCGGATCAAGGACATGGTGATCCGTGGCGGCGAGAACGTCTACCCGCGCGAGATCGAGGAGTTTCTCTACCGCCACCCCGACATCGCCGACGTGCAGGTGATCGGGGTGCCCGACGAGAAGTACGGCGAGGAGCTGATGGCCTGGGTCGTCCTGCGCGAGAGCGCCGCGCCGTTGACCGCCGAGGCGGTCAGGGAGTTCTGCGCGGGGCGGCTGGCCCACTACAAGATCCCCCGGTACGTGCACGTCGTGGACGCGTTCCCGATGACGGTCACCGGCAAGATCCGCAAGGTGGAGATGCGCGAACGCGCCGTCGACCTGCTCGGGCTGCACTCGGCGGCGGACGTGCGCAACGCGTAGCCGGATCGCGACGGGCCGGATCATGACGGGCCGGATCATGACGGGCCGGATCGCGACGGGCCGGATCGCGACGCCCGGCCGTCAAGGCCCTGCCGTGTGGGCGATCGGACACGGCCTAGCATGTCCAGGTGATCGTCGGAGAGGTCTTGGGCCTGCTCGGGGTGGGTGTGACGGCCGGGGTGGTCAGCACGGTGGTCAGCCTCGCGTCGATCGTGTCCTACCCGGCGCTGCTGGCCTTCGGGCTGCCGCCGCTGACCGCCAACGTCACCAACACGGTGGCGCTGGTGTTCACCGGCCTCGGCGCGGCCTTCGGTTCCCGGCCGGAGCTCACCGGGCAGGGCGGCCGGGTGATCAGGCTCGGCCGGGTCACCGCCCTGGGCGGGGCGACGGGGGCGTTCCTGCTGCTGGTGACGCCGTCGCGGACGTTCGAGCTGATCGCGCCGTGGCTGATCGCGGCGGCTTCCCTGCTCCTGGTCCGCCCCCCGTCGGGCCGTCTCCACGGTGAGCATGGGGTGATCATGCGGATCGCGCTGTTCGCCGTGGCGATCTACGTCGGTTACTTCGGCGCGGCGGGCGGCATCCTGATGTTCGCCGTGCTGAGTGCCATGTTCGACCAGTCCCCGGCCAAGTCCAACGCGCTGAAGAACGTGCTGTCCGGACTGGCGAACGCGGTGGCGGCGTTCGGGTTCGCGCTGTTCGGGCCGGTCGACTGGGGCGCGGCGCTGCCGCTGGCCGCCGGGTTCCTGGTGGGCGGCTGGCTCGGCCCGAAGATCGCCCGTCGGCTGCCCGGCCAGAGCCTGCGTTATCTGGCCGCTGCTTGTGGCCTCGCTGTCGCAGCCAAACTCGGCTACGACTCGTACACGGGCTGAACTCCTTCGGCGAGGCGCCCCGCGTCCCGCCGGTCTATCCGTCGACGGCGATCGCCTCGATCTCCAGCAGCCACTCCTCGGTGTAGATGTCGGTGATGATGACGGTCAGCGCCGGAGTGTGGCCGCCGAGGATCTCCGTACGGATGTGCGAGTTGGCCTCCCGGTATCGGCGGTCGGACAGGTAGATGGTCACCTTGGCGAGATTGCGCACGCCCATCCCGGCCTCGGCCAGCACCGCGAGCACGTTGCGCCAGACGATCCGGCACTGGGTGTCGAAGCCTTCGGGGACCTTCCCGTTCTCCGCCCAGGGCACCTGACCGCTGACGAACACCATGCGGCGCGCCCCGGTGACCATGGTGCCGTGCGTGTAGTCGCCGGGCGCCTGCGGCAGGAACGCCGGGTCGATCGGGCGGATGTCCAGAGCGGTCACAGATCCTCCAGGACTGCGTGATGATCGTTGATGGTTACCTGCATCGCGGTGTAGTAGACGCATTCGACGTCGCCGGGATTGGCGAAGGCGTGCGTGCAGTCACCGGCGTAGTAGAGGGCGTCGCCGGTGTCGAGGGTGTGGGACACGCCGTCGAGTGTCACGGTGAGCCGCCCCGCCTCGACCGCGACGTACTCACGGGAGCCGGGAGCGTGCGCCGCGAACGCGCCGATCACCACGCCCGGCGGCACGGTGGTGCGGATGAACTCGAACTCGACGCCGGGCAGGTTCGGCGATAGAATGCGCCGCTGCCAGCCGGCGGCGTCGAGAATGGCCGGCTGCTCCGCCGCGCGCAGCATGATGACCCGTTCGGGCTGTTCCTCGCCGAGCAGCCGGGACACGGTGACGCCGAGCGCGGTGGCGAGCCGAGCCAGGACCAGCACGGTGGGCAGCTTCGTCCCGCGCTCGATGTCGGAGATCATGCTGCGGCTGACCTCGCTGCGGCTCGCCAGCTCGTTGAGGCTGAGCCCGTGCCGGAGGCGCTGCGCGTGCAACCGAGCGCCGAGCCCTTCAACATCCACATCTTCCACTATAGGGGAAATATTCCGCCAAAACGTCCAGCCGATGCCTCAACCGGTGCGGGCTCTGCCCCGTTGCGCCGATCCGGGTCAGATCAGCTTGGCGAAGCGGGTGGTGACCTCGTGCCAGATCGGTGTGGAGATCGGCTCGTCGGCCACCGCTCCCGCGTGGACCTCGTCGGGGTCGAACCCGGCGACCTCCCACTGGCGGATGCGTTCGGGCACCACCTCGGGGTGGAACTGCACGCCCCAGGCCAGCTCGCCCAGCCGGAACGCCTGGTAGGGGCAGGCGGCCGTCTCGGCCAGCCAGACCGCGCCGGGCGGCAGCCCGGTGATCGCGTCGACGTGGTGCTCGATGGCGGGCACCACCGGGGGCAGGTCGCGGAACAGCTCGTCACCGGCGGCTTCGGGCCGGATCGTGATCGGGACGCTGCCGTTCTCCGGGGCGCCCGCGTTGCCCGTCACCTGGCCGCCCGCGACCTCGGCGATCATCTGGCCGCCCAGGCAGATGCCGAACAGCGGCACGTCCTCGGCCAGCGCCTGGGCGACCAGAGCCCTGGCCGGCGCCAGCCACGGCGCCCGATCGTCCTCGCTGGGCAGGAAGCCGCCGCCCAGCATGACCATCGCGCCGTGCCGGAGCTTCGCGGGCACGGGGTCGCCGTCGTAGGCATGGCGCACGTCCAGCCGTAGCCCCGCCTCCTCCAGCCAGCGGCCGAACCGGCCGGGGCCGCCGCTGCGGCTGTTCTGCACGATCAGGACGTCACGCACCGTGCTTCCCATCGCCGATCTTGGTGTCACGCATGCCCGGCATTCTGCCAGGCGCGGGCACCTGTCAATCGCGATGCATCGGCCGCGTGGCGTCCTCCGGCGGCGGCTGACGGTACGACGATCCCGGAGCGTGGTACGGCGGGCCCGGATCCCGATGCGCCGAGCCCTGGTCGCGGTACGACTGTCCCTGGTCCTGATAGGACGGGTCCTGGTAATGCTGGCCCTGGTACGGCTGGCCGTGATCGTGGCCCGGAGAGTAGTGGCCGGGCGTCACCACCGGCGGCCGGGCGGATCGCCAGCGCGACGGCAGGACCGAGACCACGAGCAACGCGATGCCGAGGAAGAGGAAGATCCCGGTGTAGCCGAGGGTCAGGTAGCCGGACCGGAACTGCCCGCCGATCCATGCCTGGGGCAGCGCGAACAGGCCGCGCAGCTCCAGGACCGGCAGGACCCCGAACCCGGTGAACATGAGCCCCCCGATGAGCGAGGAGACCGGCGACAGCCGTGAGCCGGTCAGCAGGGCGAGCAGCACGCCCGCGACCACGAGCAGGCCGAGCCCGGTCCAGGAGGTGGCGAACCGCTGGTAGCCGGCGGAGACCTCGGTCACCCCGTACATCAGACCCGCGGCGATCAGCGGAGGAAGCACTAAGCCGGCGACGATTCCGAGAACATGACGAATCCCAGTTGACATGATCAACCCCGTATGTCCGGTTAGGGCACCAGTTTGTGAGGAGTGTTCCGGGCTGGTCGGAGAGCTGCCCTGACCAGGGTAGACGGGCCTAGTGTCGGGCGTTTCAGCGCCATATGTTTCCAGTCTACTCCGGCCTTTTCAGGAGTGATCTGCATCAAAATCTGTATCACGCTGCCTGTGTTTCCGCACGTCAAGGGCGTGTACACGCGATCACACGCATTGCGGGAACCGGGTATGGTCCTGTCTCACAACAGCAAAGCGGCCCCGGTCGGTGCTACCAACACCGGCTCCGGGGCCTTCACCAGGAGGTATCAGCTCCCGATGCGCGTCCATGTTACCAAGCACTCGTCACGCTTCACGGTCGTCACGAACGCGATCCTGCAAGACAGGTCCCTGTCGTTCATCGCTCGTGGCGTTCTGGCCTACCTCCTGTCGCTGCCTGACGGCGCGAAGGAAGACGTTAAGACGCTCGCTGACAACAGCCCGTTCGTAGGCCGTCGCGGGATCGAAAACGCGCTCCGTGAGCTGATCGCAGCGGGCTACTACGTGCGCAAGACCCACCGGAACCGGTGGGGCAGGCTGATCACGGAGACGGCGGTTTACGACACCCCTCAGATCCGTGTGCCGGCTGCCGACGTACCGACCGGCGCTGAGCCGACGCCCGGCATTGCGGGAACGCCCCTTCGGGGAAAGAACCTGGCAAAAGAAACCCCCACCCTTAGGGGGCGCATGGCGCGCGGGGAGAACCTGACTGAGGTGACTGCGCTCGCGGCCGAAGGGCGGGAGGGTGGGGAAGTCTGCGACGAGACAACCCCCCACATCAGCGGCGATGTGATCGCCGAGGAGCGCCAGGGCGACGACGACGAGCGCAGCGACGACGACCAGGACCCCCCTAGCGTCGGGGGTGACCTGCTGGCCGAGGTGCTACCCCTGTTCGGCCGCCTGCGGCAGCGTGACGGCAGGCTGACGTTCGGCCCTGCCGAGATGCGCAAGCTGCGCCCGCTGGTCGCTGACTGGCGTTCGAGGGGTGCCAGCGACGCTCAGATCGTCGAGGCGGTCTGTGCTGGCCTGCCGGGGCAGATACACGCTCCTGCGGCTCTCGTGGCTGACAGGCTGCGTAGGAAGCTCCCTGAGGTGCCGGTGTCGGCGGCTACGGTCCCTGCCCGCTCGTCGCTGGTCGAGTGCCCGGAGTGCGGGCGTCCTGGCCGTCGTGAAGGGCTCTGTGCCTACTGCCGAGGCGCACATGCGCCTAGTGGCCCTTCGGCCGTCGAGAGAGCGGCTGTAGCGGGCGCAGCCATGGCCCGACGCTTCCTGAGTGGAGCCCTGCCCGCTACGGCGTAGACCGTCCCCCGTGGCCCTGTATCGCCCCGTGTGACACGGAAAGGCACCCATGGGCACATCCCCGCCTAGTCCGGGACAAGGAAACCGTAGGGGATGCCTGGAGAGCCTAGGTGGTAAGGGTGCTTACCCGACTGCGTGTACACGCCCTTGGGTGCTGTACAGGACTGGCGTTGGTCCGGTCTGCCGGGGCTACTTCTGGACTAGTGGGGCTTCTCCGGAGTAACAACCCGGGTTCTCATCGGTATCGCATGCAAGAGTTCATCTCGCAGCAAAGAACACGCCCCAACGGGAAGGTTCATGCCCTGCGTGCAACTTCCTAACTGAACAGAGAACGTGTACACGCTGCCCTGTGAGAGGGCGGCAAGCCAAAAGACATCATCGACACGAAAGACGGATGACACTGTGATTAAGCCGCTGATGACTATCGACGCCCTGGCCGTCTATCTAGACGTGCCGAAGTCATGGCTCTACGACAACGCGTGGCAGATCCCGCATACGCGGGTTGGCCGCTCGTACCGTTTCCGGCAAAGCGAGGTAGACGCGTGGCTGGAAGCGTTCAGGGGCGGCCCTGACATGACCCTGCTGGCTTCCTGAGGAAAGGGATACTCCAATGGCTTTCAAGCTGCCTGACGCCGTGATCGCGGCAATCCGCGAGCAAGCCCGTAAGGACCACAAGCCGGACCCTGACCGATGGCAGGCCGTTCTTGCGACGGCCCGCGTGATGAAGCGTCAGCGGGAAGCTCAGGACCGCGCATGAGCCTTTACGGTCCTGCGCACCCTGGAGAGATAGGCGCATACGTCCCCGTGCACGAGGGCGACGACGGCGTGAACGTGAACTACGTCGAGTACTGCGACGGTCGCCTCTATGAAGCCTCATGGCCTGTAGGCACGCACGGAACCCGCGTGGTCGAGGCTATCCAGCTTGTACCCGCGCGTGCGGTGTCGGATGGTCGCGAGTGGGAGAACGACGAGGACGACATTCGGACTTACGCCGCTTTCTGGCAGGCGTTCTAGCCCGCGTCGGCGGGCTGCTCGTCACACTCCGCGCTGGCCGGCACTTGGTCACCCCTGGTCAGAGCTTCGCTCGACTTTTGAAACCGATCACATACTGTCACGCAGCCCCCTTCGCCGGGGGCTGCGTCGCATCTGGGAAGGATGGAAGGAATGGCTAAGGCGAAGGGCGCTACTGCGCCGATTTGGTGGCAGCTTAAGAGGCAGGCGTGCGCTGACGCGGCGATCAGCGGGCATGAGATGGAGCCGCAGTTCCGGCTTTGGCTGCTCGCCCTTGGGCGGGCTACTCAGGGCGGGCACGCCCAGTTTGCGCCGGGCGAACTCAGGAAGCTTCTGGCACGGCCTGATAAGGCCACGGGGGAGTTTCAGGCACCTAGTCAGCGGACTGTGCGGCGGTGGGTTACCGGCCTGGCGGACGCCGGGCTGATCTCGCCCGAGTCGCGGGTTGACTGCGTTGCTCTCGCGTGGCCGTTGGTGGATTCGAATGTTCGTGTGAGCCCTGTGCCGTGCCCTGTGCACGGGAACAACCTTTCTTGGTCTGCGGAGGGCTGGTTTGACCCTCGCGCTACCGCCGACGAGCTGGCGGAAGGTGCAAAGCGGTCGGCTTCCGCCTACGGGCAGCAAAGAACCTCAACCACACTTTAGGACGATGACACGTGGTGTCCTTTCCCCGGGCGAAAGTGTCGCTCAGGTGTCACCCCACGAGTCTCTGACCTGCAACGATCTGAAGGTTCTTTCTAATTAAGAAGCACGCAGGCATGGCCATGCCTGCTAGTCCATCGGAGCCTTGAAAGGAAGGTAACAAGCAAGGGCAGCGAAGCTGCCACTAGCTAAAGGAAACTAACATGCCCCCGGAAGGGGCAGCTAGTAGGAAGCTAAGTAAGCCCCCTCCTGAAAGGGGGCTAGCTAAGTAGCTAGATAGCTAACAAGCCCCCAAAGGGGGCAGTTTAGATGAAGTACTAGCTAACGAGCCCCGGAACACCGGGGCAGTCATGGTCACGAAGTGACAGGCTTCGAGAACCGCTCAGAAGCTCCCGACGATAAGAGAGACGGCTTGCCGTCGAACTCTAGGCAGCGAGGCTGCCCTATCGACGGCCGATGAAGAGACGACGACAGTCGTCGATAGATGGCGCTGCCGCGCCTCTACTCGAACCACCGTTGACCTAGACGACTGCCGGTGATTCCGGCAGCTCTAGGAGCGCTTTAAAGGCGCTTTGGAGACTCCGGCGATAGTTCGGATGCCGGAGTCAACGTGCGCCCGTTAGGGGCGCTTTGGGCGCTTCATAGACGCCGTTGAACGAGAACGCATTCCGGTATCACCGGATGCGTCAACGAAAGGAACCAACTGACGTGCCCGGAGGGCAGCCATTCAAGACAGAGCGCCGCACGTGCAAGCATTGCGGCGAGCCGTTCACCGCCAGAGTCAAGCCCGGCCGTACGCCGGACTATTGCCCCGGTGCCTGCGCACGCGAGGCAAAGTTAGAGAGAGACCGGAATCGTGGCCGCCCGTACAGACGGTGTCAGCGTTGCCAGCGGAATCGTGATTGCCGCTGGGGTGAAGGCGGGTACTGTTCGGCCCTGTGCTTCGGCGTAGCCGCCATGGTCGCTCGCGGAATCGCTGAGAGCGACGCAGAGACGCGCGTAAGCGCTGTGCTGGCGAGGAGCCCCCGACTGCCTGTCAGGAAGCCGCAGAAGCGGAATCAGGACCCGTGGTGTCCTAAGTGCGGGGGAGAGAAACGGTGTGCTAGTTGGTGCCCGGTGAACGCGTTCACGGGCGACAGCGCAGCGACAATCAACGGCTTGGAAAGCGACCTTCCCGACGTTGCGGTCAAGCACACGGACACCGGCCTAGGCGGGCACTTAGGACCTGACGACGGGTTCACCGCGCCGCACATTCCTAGAGCCGTTGACCAGAACCATGATTGGTTTCAGGCGAACCCGGAATGGTGGGTGACGCCTGAACCCGAACGGGGCGACGTAAAACCAATGATCCGCATTCACGGGTCCGTGTATCCGGTCGAGGTTCTTGCGTTCGTCGCTACCGTGAAGAACGCTGTTGCTTCTGATTACGTGCAAGCCGCCTAGTCGTGTAGCAGAAACTACTAGTGAGGCACTGATTCCAAGTAGGTTCCCCGCGAGAGGCCCCCGCTACGGCGGGGGTTTTCTTGTTTCTGCATTAGGAGCAACCGTGACGCATGACGACATTGCACACCTGACCCCCGGCGAGCTTGCCGCGCTGTACTACGAGGGCAGCATTGACCACCTGGTCGCCAATCTAGAAGTCATCGACGCCGACGAGAACGGCGTAATCACGGGGGTTATCTATGACCCCAAGTGATGCCCCCGCAGAGAACAATGATCCCGACCCTGTAGAGGCCGCTAAGGCTGAAGCTAGGGCGGAGGCCATGCGAGAGGCGAACGCCTCGATTGCTCGCGCCAGGATCGAACTGGAAGCCGCGCGTAAGGGTGTGGACGTATCAGCGTCACTCGACTTTGTGAATACGGCAGCTTTCCTCGCAGAGGATGGCAGCGTCAACGCCGACGCTGTTTCAGCGTTCGTTTCCAGCGTCGCACCTGCCAAGTCTGAATCCGCTTTCTCTCAGGAAGTACTCAAGAACGCCGGGGTACGAAACAGCGAGGAACGCGCTAAGGACCCCTATACGCCCGTCTCATTCAAGGGCATGAGCGTTGCACAGATCGAGGCCCTAGTTAACAGTGGCCGCCTAGATAAGCTCGTCTAACAGAGGAGAAACCCTTGTCCGTCGTTACTACCCCCGCCGATAGCTTCATCCCTGAATACTGGTCGGCGCTTCTACTCACGTCGCTCCGCAAGAATGCGGTTGTGTCGTCGCGCCTCGCGACCAACAGGGATTATGAGGGCGATGTCCGGCGGGGCTCTAAGTGCCACATCAACACCCTGACTGACCCCACGGTCGCCCCGTACACGGGCGGCCCGATCACCACGGGGAATCTTGCGACGACTGACGCTGAGCTGCCTATCAGTCAGGGCGACTACTACAGCTTCCGCGTGCAGGACGTTTTGAAGGTGCAGGCCGCCGGGGACCTGGCGTCCACTGCTACGGCTACGGCCGGTCGCAAGATGCTCGAAACCGCTGACCGCTTCGTCGCTAGCCAGATGATCGCTAATGCAGGTGCTAAGAATGTTGCTATCAGCATTCCTGCGACGGGTAACCAGGGCGACGCGCTCTATGACGCCATTGTTGATAACGTGGTTCAGACCCTTGACGGCAAGGATATCCCGGCCGAAGGTCGCTTCCTCGTCGTCACCCCGCGACTTAAGGCAATGCTGCTGAAGTCCAGCAAGTTCATTGACGCCTCTCAGTACGGCTCTAATGAGCCGATCGTAAACGGGGAGATCGGGCGTTTCGCTGGCTTCACTGTCCAGATGACCACGAACATTCCGCAGACCACGCCCGGCACGCCTGACGTTGACCTGATCGCAGGTCACCCGATGGCGACCACGTACGCTAACCAGATTCAGGAGACCGAATCCATTCGTGACCCTGAGGACTTCGCTTCGATTATTCGCGGACTGCATGTCTATGGCGCGAAGGTCGTGCGTCCTGCCGCGCTCGTTACTGCCAAGGTGACCGTAGCCGCCTAAGCGCGCTACCCGAATGGCCAGTCTTGCCCCTAGTGGCGGGGCTGGCCTTTCTCGTATCAGACAGCGCGTGTGTCACCTAGCGTGATTACGACAAGTCGTACCCCGGGGGTACCCCCACAGTTCCAACTCATCGAGAACAGTGGAGGGCTGGTAGTCCGTTTCTTTCTGGGGCGCAGAAACTCGCCGGGGAACACCGGCTGAGGTTGATATACGAGGAGTGACGAATGTCTAGAGGCCCTAAGCCTGACCCTAGCGCGCCCCGTTCACGGTGGCGTACCGAGGGAAGCAAGGTAAAGCTTCCTGCCGATGGCTGTGATTTGCCTGCCCCTGATCTGCCCGCTGTGCGGGAGTGGTCGGATTTCGAGCAGAAGGTTTGGGCGGATCTCTGGTCGAGCCCTCAAGCTAGCCAGTGGGACGATTCGAATGTGCCTGCGGTGGCGACGATGATTGTTCATTACGTCGCCATCCTGAAGGGCGACGCATCGGCTTGGGAGGCGCAGGAGTACAGGCATCTTGCGGGCGCTCTGGGGCTTACTCCGCAGGGCATGAAGATGCTTGGCTGGGAGATTGATGATGAGCAGTGATCGCCGTAGGGCTCGTGTGGGGTCGCGGAAGCCGGTTGGCGCATCTGCCGGCCTTTGGGGAAGATGCCTGAAGGATGCCGAGGAGATGGTGAAGGCCGACGCTACGCAGTTCGAATACGAGTTGGAGCGTTGGAAGCCGTCAGAGAATCCGGCGAGGAGTTGCCGGGATATCGAGGGCGATATCGCGTCCCTGGTGGCCGTTGACGGGATGCCCATTAAGGGCGCGGTGTGGTTGTACGCTCGCAGGCTCGCCCGTGCTACGGGGCACCCGGAGTTGGGTAAAGACCGCTAGGGAGTCTCAGGAAGCCCGTAGACGCTGTTAGAGCGAATGAGAAAGCCCCCGGCATCCTTGCGATGCTCCGGGGGCTTTTCTGCGTTCTGGGGGCGTTCTAGCCGCCTTCGGGGCGAGACTTCCTGAAGTCTCGCCAGAAGGAGGCGAGTAGGTTGTCCGCGCGGTCTTTCGCTATGGCTTCCGAAGTGTATTCGGACTGCGACATTAGCCCTTTTGTGTCCGGCAGTCGGCAGCTCAGATGCCATCCGCCGTCAGCCTTGCGCAGAGAGAATGCCTTGATTATCCCTACCCATCCGTATTCGGTGTCTGCGAACGCGCGTGCGCGCTCCCAATGGATCTTTGGATGCCAGGCGTGCTCAGCCATTGCGAACGGTGCCTCTCGTATTCCTCGATCGCCTCGCGCAGGTCCGACAATCGGTCGGTTTGGTAGATGACCGGGGGGATTGCCCCGATAAGCCGGGCTTGCCACTGGCCGAAACCCGACTCGTCGATGAACAGCCCCCACCGGGCTAACAGGTCTGCCCACGAGGGCAGCTCTTGGGGGGTCATCCGGTGCATGGGGTAATGCTAGGGCAGCTAGCTGCCCTTAGCTAGGGAAGATGCGGCTAGCCGTCGGTATCTATGGTTGCTGTAGCTGCCTACGGTGGCGGGATGGCCGATCTTGACCGTCGTAAGCCGCTATGGCCGCAGATATACGAGGACATCAAAGGGCAGATCGAGCGAGGGGAGTTGGCCCCGGGCGATCGTGTGCCAGGGATTCACGCGATCATGACGACGTACGGCGTCACCAACTCGACGGCACAGAAGGCGCTCAAAGCTTTGAAGGCTGACGGCCTGGTAGAGACGTGGTCCGGTTCGGGCACGTTCGTCGCGCAGCTCGACGACGGCAAGACGAGCTAGCCCCGTTCTGGTCACGCTCCGCGCTGGCCGGCACTCTTGGCCCACAGGTCAGAGCGTCGTGCATGTCCCCGCGGCTGTCACTCTGCGTGTCTAGGGCTTCCTGCGATTCAGTCCCACGACAGTCAGCCCCAAACCGCTCACAGCGACGAACGTTGGCCCCGCCCAAGCGCCCGCCGCCATCAGGTCGGCCTTGGTGTCGATGAGCACTAAGAGCGCTACGAGTAGAGCCACGATGGCCGCGATGCACAGCGCGAACGCCGCATGCCAGCGACTATTCATCTTGCATACCTCCGTCAGGGGGAGCCGTCACGGGAGCACGCCCGCTCCGGCGAACAGGTATACGAAGCATGTCCGAACCGTGCGACAGCTTGCGGAACCCGAGCGCGGGGTTGTGTGGATAGGGGATCTGTTCACACGATAGGGCGACGCTGTGTGGGTAAAAGAAGATATTCTGGAAACCGCACCGCTTGTTGGCCTAGTTTGAACTCAACTTGTTTTTGTCGTGGCGAATGGCTTGGTGAGTGTTTACAAATAGGGCTTTTCTCGACGTAGCTCATAGTGGACGACGCAGAAAAGCCCCCGCCTAACCGAGGGCCTGCCTGCCGTACTTCCTAGGGGCGTGTGCCCAGCCTCACCAGTTCGTCAAGGTTTGGGATGGTCATTTGCATGATCGGGAGCGTCCCCCGCTTGCCCCGACCGGATGGGCCGAGTGCATAGGTAACGTCCCCGATGGTGACGCGCGGAAGCTCTGGGAACTCGTCAGGGTCGCGAAGGTCTGGCCACTTGAGTACTTCCATGCGGATGCCTGGCTGGCTAGTTACTCTTGCGCCCTAGGTAATCGACGACGCGCGTCACCGCGTCACGCTTGGTCGCTGTGTCTGTATGCACGTAGACGAGCGTGGTCACGTCCACACGATGCCCTAGGTGATCTTGGATTGTCTTGATGTCCACCCCTTCGGCGTACATGGCGCTGGCGCACGTGTGGCGTAGCCCGTGCAGCTTGATCTCAGGTAGTTCTAGCTGGCGCGTGCGACGCAAGAACGTCTTGCTGACCGTCTTGGGCACCAGATGCGCCCCTGGAGGCTCTGTAGCCCTCTTGTCGGCCCTGAGTCGGGGAAACACTAGGTCGCGGTCTTGCCAGGCATCTCCATGGCGCTCAGCGCGCTTAGCGACGTGTTGGCGTTGTTGATCGAGCAGATCCAACGTCTCTTGCGACACGTAGATGCGTCGGCGCCGGTTGCCTTTCGGTGAGTCAACGGTCATGACCTTGTCCCCAACCTGCACGGTGTTCTCCCTTAGCCAGATCATCTGACGGTCACCGTCCACGTCGGTCCAGCGCAGGCCGAGCGCCTCCCCACGGCGCGCCCCTGTTAGGACGATGAACGTCCACAGGTGCCGATAGTTGGCATCCTGCTCGTTCTCGATCAGGGTTCGGATCTGCTCAGGCGTGAACACCCGGATAAGCCCGTCTTCGCTGTCTTCCCGCTCCGTGAGGCGTTCGGCCTTGAGGGCGGCTTCTTCCCGGTACAGCTTCTCTCGCCACGGGCTTTCAGTGACGACGTTGACAACCGCTTTGCCGTCCCGGACGGCGTAGTCCCAGAAGTGCGCCAGAGCGCGCAAGAGCATGATCAGCACGCCTGGCGTGTGCTTGGCGCGTAGCACCGAGAACAGGGCGTCGATCTGCGTCGAGCGGATGGAAGATACGGCTTGTCCGCCGATCGCGTCGGCGGCCAGCCACCGGTATGTGCTCATGTACGTCTCTGTGGTGCTGGCCTTGATCGGGCTGGCCTGCTCCCACAGAGCGGCCACCTCGTTCACCGTGAGGCCGCCGCGTGCGGCGATGATCGCATGTCCCGCCTCGTTCTTCGCGACGGTTTCGCCGATCCACTTAGCAGCGGCTTTCTCACTGCCGTGTCCGCGCTTCACATGCCGTCGTTTCTCGCCGGTGCGCGGGTCCGTTAGGGGCGGCGTCCATGCGTCGTAGACGGTGGTGCCGTTGACCAGCTTGCGGGACCTGATCGTGCCTTGACCGTTCCGAGCTCTACCTCGTGTCGCCATGCATCCCAGCGTCGGCGAATTGCATCAAGTACGGCATCATTGCTGCATTTCGATTACATAACACCTGGTGAAGTTGCCTTCCCTGCTGCTTGTTCCCCCTTCGTCCGGTTAGGGGGACAACCTACCGCGTGGATTCGCGGACGACGAGATCCGGCTGGAACATGATCTGCTGGTGCGCGTGCGTCTCCGGGTTGTCGCACTCGTCCAGCAGCAGCTCGGTGGCCACCCGGCCGAGCTGGTAGGTCGGCTGCCGGATCGAGCTGAGCGACACGGCCGAGGCCGAGGCGAAGTCGATGTCGTCATAGCCGATCAGCGACACGTCGCCGGGCACCCGCACCCCCGCGTGCAGCAGGCCGCGCAGCACGCCCAGAGCCAGCAGGTCGTTGGCGCAGAAGAGCGCGTCGGGCAGCGCCCCCTCGGAGAGCAGCTTCTCGGCCGCCTCCTGCCCGGCCTTCGCCGTCATCGTGGGCATCGAGATCTCGCGGAGCTCGCGCGGGTCGTGACCGGCCGCCGTCATGGCCTGGTGCGCGCCCCGCCGCCGGTCCTGGCACTGCCGGATGGAGGCGGGGCCGGTGACGTAGCCGAGCCGAGCCGCCCCGCCGCTCAGCAGGTGGCCGACGGCCAGGGCGCCGCCGGTCACGTCGTTGACCGCGACCGCGCACTGCCCGGACCGGTCGGCGGGGTGGTCGACGAGCACCACGCAGATGCCGCGCTCGCGCAGCCGGTCCAGCCGGCCCGGGTCCTCGTCGGACGGGGTGATCAGCACCCCGCGCACCCGCTGCTCGGCGAAGACCAGCAGGTTGCGCTCCTCCTTCAGCCGGCTGCCCGAGGAGTTGCCGAGGATGACCGCGTAGCCGCGCTCACTGGCCAGGTCCTCGACCCCGGCGGCGACGTCGGTGAAGAACGGGTTGCCGATGTCGATCACGGACAGGCCGATCGTGCGGCTGTGCCCGGCCCGCAACGTGGAGGCCGAGCCGTGCCTGACGAAGCCGAGGTCTCTGATCGCCGCCTCGACCCGCTCGCGGGTCTCGCCGGCCACCTTCTCGGGACGGTTGAGCACGTTGGACACCGTGCCGGGCGACACTCCCGCCCTGGCCGCGACTTCCTTGATGCTCACTGTCCTCATCGGTGCCCCCGTGGCTCGTAGACGCGCACGCCCGCGCTTCGTCGTACCAGATCCCGCATCTCGGCCAGATCGCCGACCAGGCCACGGGCCCGTGCCTGGACCAGCGCGTTGCCCAGCGCGGCCGCCTCGACCGGGCCGGCGACCACCGGCAGGCCGGTCGCGTCGGCGGTGAGCCGGCACAGCAGCCCGTTGCGCGAGCCGCCGCCCACCAGGTGCACCACCTCGACGGGCCGGCCGCTGAGGCGGACGGCGTCGGTGATGGCCCGCTGGTAGGCGAGGGCCAGGCTCTGCAGGATGCATCGTACGACCTGGGCGCGGCCGTCCGGCGGGCGCCGGCCGGTGCGGGCGCAGTAGGCGGCGATGCGGCCCGGCATGTCACCGGGCGCCAGGAACGACGGGTCGTCGGGGTCGATGACCGCGTCGGTCCCGGCCCGCTCGGCCTCGGCCAGCAACTCGCCGAGGTCCAGGCCGGGCTCGCCCCAGGCGCGCAGGCACTCCTGCAGGATCCACAGGCCCATGACGTTGCGCAGGTAGCGGGTGGTGCCGTCGACGCCGGCCTCGTTGGTGAAGTTGGCCAGGCGGCTCTCCTCGGTGAGCACGGGGGCGGGCAGCTCCACGCCGACGAGCGACCAGGTGCCGCAGGAGATGTAGGCGAAGGCGGGGGTCGTGGCGGGCACGGAGACCACGGCGGAGGCGGTGTCGTGGGAGGCGACCCGGGTGACCGGGGTGGCGTGGCCGAGCTCGGCGGCGACGTCCGCGCGGAGCGGGGCGACCGACGTGTCGGAGATCTCGGGAAATATCCGGCGGGGGAGCTTGAGCTGGGAGATGAGGTCCCAGGCCCAGTCGCGGCGCGTCACGTCGTACAGACCGGTGGTGGAGGCGTTGGTGCGCTCGGCGGCGAGCTCGCCCGTCAGCCAGTAGGCGAGCAGGTCGGGGATCAGCAGCATCGTCGCGGCCCGGTCCAGCCGGTCGCGGAGCAGTTGGTTGACCGTGTTGAAGGGCAGGAACTGCAACCCCGTCACCTCGTACGGGTCCACCCGCTCCGTGACGGCGGCGGTGCGGTCGTCGCGGTAGTGCACCGGGTTGCCGATCAGCCGCCCGTCGCCGTCGAGCAGGCCGTAGTCGACGCCCCACGCGTCGATCCCGATCGACTCGGCGGGGCCGGCCCGCCGCAGGCCGTCGAGGACACCGCCGTAGAGCGACAGGATGTCCCAGTGCAGGGTCCCCGACACCCGCACGGGCCGGTTGACGAAGCGGTGCGCCTCGGCCAGCTCGACCTTCCCGCCGACGAGGTCGGCCGTCATCACGCGCCCGCTGGAGGCGCCCAGATCCACCGAGGTGAAACGCATCCTTTGATTAAAACGTATCAATCACAGTTCTGTCATGGGTCCGGTGAGGCCATTGACGCTCGCTGGTGCAGGGCCTACATTCCGGGGTCAGCCGGTTAAAACGTTTGTCATCCGGAGGATGCGTGAGCGTTCCCCCCACCCTCGCGCTCTCGAACGTCAGCAAGTCGTTCGGGGCCGTCAAGGCGCTTCGCGACGTCTCGCTGGAGCTGTTCGCCGGTGAGGCGCACGCCCTCGCGGGAGAGAACGGCGCGGGCAAGTCCACGCTCGTCAAGACGCTCGCCGGCGTCCACCGGCCGGACAGCGGCCAGGTGCTGCTCGACGGCGAGCCCGTCGTCTTCGCCGGTCCCGCCGACGCCCAGCAGGCCGGTGTGGCCGTCATCTACCAGGAGCCGACGCTCTTCCCCGACCTGTCCGTGGCCGAGAACATCTTCATGGGCCGCCAGCCCCGCCGCGCGCTCGGCCGGATCGACCGCAGGTCCATGCACGCCCAGGCCCGTGCCCTGTTCGGGCGGCTCGGGGTGACGCTCGACCCCGAGCAGCCCTCGCGCGGCCTGTCCATCGCCGACCAGCAACTGGTCGAGATCGCCAAGGCACTCTCCCGCGATGCCCGGGTCCTGATCATGGACGAGCCGACCGCCGCCCTGTCCGGCAACGAGGTCGCCCGGCTGTTCTCGGTGGTGGAGGCGTTGCGCGAGCACGGGTGCGCGATCCTGTTCATCTCGCACCGGCTCGACGAGATCTTCTCGCTCTGCCAGCGGGTCACCACCCTGCGGGACGGCGCCTGGATCGCCGGCGAGCCCGTCGCCGGGCTCACGCACGACGACCTGGTCCGCCGCATGGTGGGCCGCGAACTCGGCGCGCTCTACCCCAAACAGGACGCCGCAGTCGGCGACGTCGCCCTCAGGGTCGAACGGCTGACCCGCGAGGGCGTCTTCACCGACGTCTCCTTCGAGGTACGGCGCGGCGAGATCGTCGCCCTGGCCGGACTCGTCGGCGCCGGCCGGAGCGAGGTGGCGCGGGCCGTCTTCGGCGTCGACCGGTGGGACGCCGGTTCCGTCACTGTGGACGGCCGCCATCTGCCCGCCGGCAGTCCCACGGCCGCCATGGACGCCGGTCTGGCCCTGGTGCCCGAGGACCGCCGCCAGCAGGGCCTGGTCATGGAGCTGTCGATCGAGCGCAACATCGGGCTGACCGGGCTGCGCTCCCTGCGAAGGGGGCTGACCATCTCCCGCAAGGCCGAGCGCGACCGGGCCGCCGACTGGGCGGTGCGGTTACGGCTCAAGTTCGCCCGGCTCGGCGACGGGGTGGGCGTGCTGTCCGGCGGCAACCAGCAGAAGGTGGTGCTGGCCAAGTGGCTGGCCACCGAGCCGTCCGTGCTCATCGTGGACGAGCCGACCCGCGGCATCGACGTGGGCACCAAGGCCGAGGTGCACCGCCTGCTGTCGGAGCTGGCCGGGCAGGGCATCGCGGTGCTGATGATCTCCTCCGACCTGCCGGAGGTGCTCGGCATGGCCGACCGGGTGCTGGTCATGCACGAGGGACGGCTGGCCGCCGAGATCCCGCGCGCCGAGGCGACCGAGGAGAGCGTGATGAACGCCGCCACCGGGAGGGCCGCATGACGACCGCCACCAGGAGGGCCGCGAAGGGGAGGGCCGCGTGACGACCGCGACCGCGCCGCCCGAGCGGGCCGCCGCTCCGCGCAGCGCCCGCGGCCTGGTCGACCTGGTCTTCCGCGCCCGCGAGCTGAGCCTGGTGATCGCCCTGGTCGCGCTCGTCGGCGGCACCACCGCTGCCAACCCCAACTTCCTCTCCGGCCAGGGCATCGAGGACATCCTGCTCAACACGGCCATCCTCGCGCTGCTGGCCGTCGGGCAGTCGATCGTGGTCATCACCCGCAACCTCGACCTGTCCGTCGGCTCGGTGGTGGGGCTGGTCGCGTTCGTCACCGGCGACGTGCTGGCGAGCGGCTGGGGCCTGGTGCCGGGTGTCGTGTTCGGGGTGGCGGTCGGCGCGGTCTGCGGCCTGCTGAACGGCCTGCTGGTCAGCTTCTGCCGGGTGCCCGCCCTGGTCGTCACCCTCGGCACGCTCTACGTGATCCAGGGCGTCGGCCACTACCTCGCCCACGGCCGGCAGATCAACGCGGTCGACCTGCCGCCGGAGCTGCTCGCCCTGGGCAACGGCGCCCTGTCCGGCGTGCCGTACCTGCCGCTCATCACGCTCGTGTTCATGCTGGCGATCGGCTACTACCTGCGCTCCTACCCGAGCGGCCGGGAGTTCTACGCGATCGGCTCCAGCCCGGAGGCGGCCCGGCTCGCGGGCGTGCCCGTGCGGCGCCGCGTCCTGGCCGCCTACCTGGTCAGCGGCTGCCTGGCCGGGCTGGCGGGCGTGCTCTGGCTGGCCAGGTTCGGCACCGTCGTCGGCGACTCGGCGAACGGCTGGGAACTGCTCGTGATCAGCGCCGTCGTCGTCGGCGGCGTCGCGATCACCGGCGGCGTCGGCAGCGTGTACGGGGCCGCGCTCGGCGCGCTGCTGCTCACCACGATCGGCAGCGCGCTGGTCGTGCTCCGGGTCAACCCGTTCTGGCAGCAGGCCATCACCGGGGCGCTGCTCCTGATCGCGATCAGCGTCGACAGGGTGCTCGCCCTCAGGCTCGCCCGCCTGCTCAGGAACAGGAGCCGCCATGGCTAGAGTGCTGCGCTGGGACGTGCTCGTCGCGTCCCTGCTGATCGTCGTGTTCGCCGGCGGCTCGTTCACCTCGCCCGGTTTCGCGAGCGTCGACAACCTGTCGTTCGCGCTCGGCGACCTGGGCGAGATCGCGCTCATCGCGCTGGCCATGACCATGCTGGTGGTCGCCGCCGAGGTGGACCTCTCGGTCGCCTCGGTGCTCGGCCTGTCCAGCGCGCTGGTCGGCGCGCTGTGGGACGGCGGTATGGCCATCGAGACGATCATCCCGATCGTCGTGCTGGCCGGCGCCGGGTGCGGCCTGGTCAACGGCCTGCTGGTGACCAGGCTCGGGCTGCCCTCACTGGCCGTCACGATCGGCACGCTCGCCCTCTACCGCGGCCTGGCGTACGTGGTGCTCGGCGACAGGGCCGTCGCCCAGTTCCCGCCGGACTACACCGCGCTGGCCGTGGGCGACGTGCCCGGGACGCCGATCCCGTACCCGATCGCGCTGTTCGTCCTGCTCGCTGTGGTCGTCGGCGTCGTCCTGCACGCCACCGGCTTCGGCCGCTCCCTGTACGCGATCGGCGCGCAGGAGCAGGCCGCGTTCTTCGCCGGGATCCGGGTCAAGCGGATCAAGCTGCTGCTGTTCGTCGTCTCCGGGACCGTCGCCGCGTTCGCCGGAGTGATCTTCACCCTCAGATACGGCTCCGCCCGTGCCGACAACGGCATGGGCATCGAGCTCGCCGTCATCGCCGCCGTGCTCCTCGGCGGCGTCGACTTCGACGGCGGCAAGGGCACGCTCGGCGGCGTCATCGCCGGAGTGCTGCTCATCGGGCTGCTGCGCAACCTGCTCATGCTCGGCGACGTCTCGACCGAGATCCAGTCGATTGTTACCGGCCTGCTGCTCATCGTGTCGGTCCTCACCCCCCGTCTCGTCTCCCTCATCAGGCCGGCCCTGAAAGGAATCCCATGACCCCGACGCGCCTCACCGCCGTCGCCGCGCTGCTCACCCTGGGCATCGCGGGATGCGGCGGCACCACCAAGTCGAGCGTGACCTCGGCGCCCGCTCCGGCCCCGGCGTCCTCCGCCCCCGCCACCGCGAACCCCGGCGCGCCGCTCAAGCAGGGACTCAAGCTGGCGTTCCTGCCCAAGCAGATCAACAACCCGTACATGACGATCGTCGCGACCGCGGGGGCCGAGGCGGCCAAGGAGTTCCAGGGCGAGGCCAAGGAGGTCGGCCCGTCCGACGCGTCGGCCTCCTCGCAGATCTCCTACATCAACACGCTCACCCAGCAGGGCCACGACGCCATCCTCATCTCGGCCAACGACCCCAACGCCGTCTGCGGCCCGCTCCAGCAGGCCCGCGCCAAGGGCATCAAGATCGTGTCGTACGACTCCGACGCCGCGCCGGAGTGCCGTGACCTGTTCATCAACCAGGCCAGCTCCGAGGAGGTCGGTCGCAGCCAGGTCAGGCTGCTCGCCGAGATGATCGGCAACAAGGGCGAGATCGCGATCCTGTCGGCCACGGCCAACGCCACGAACCAGAACACCTGGATCGACTTCATGAAGGACGAGCTGGGCAAGCCCGAATACAAGGACATGAAGCTGGTCAAGGTGGCGTACGGCGACGACGACGACCAGAAGTCGTTCACCGAGACCCAGGGCCTGCTCCAGGCCTACCCCGACCTGAAGGGGATCATCTCGCCCACCACGGTCGGCGTCTCGGCCGCGGCCCGCTACATCTCCGGCTCCAAGTACAAGGGCAAGGTCGTCCTGACCGGCCTGGGCACGCCCAACCAGATGCGGCAGTTCGTCAAGGACGGGACGGTCCAGAAGTTCGCCCTCTGGAACCCCAAGGACCTCGGCTACCTGGCCTCCTACGCGGCGGCGGCGCTGGCGTCGGGGCAGATCAGCGGCGCCGAGGGCGAGACGTTCAAGGCGGGCAAGCTCGGCGAGCGCACGATCGGCAAGAACGGCGAGGTCATCCTCGGCCCGCCGTTCACCTTCGAGGCTGCCAACATCGACCAGTTCGACTTCTAGGAATGATCTTTTAGAAATGATCAAGGAACGGCTGCGCGGGCAGCGCATCGAGACCCCTTCCTGGGCGTACGGCAACTCCGGCACCAGGTTCAAGGTGTTCGCCCAGCCGGGAGTGCCGCGCGACCCGTACGAGAAGCTGGCCGACGCCGCGCAGGTGCACCTGCACACCGGCGTCGCGCCGACCGTCGCGCTGCACATCCCGTGGGACCGCGTCGACGACTACGCGCACCTGGCCCGGCACGCCGCCGGGCTGGGCGTGGGCATCGGGGCGATCAACTCCAACGTGTTCCAGGACGACGACTACAAGCTCGGCAGCGTCACCCACCCCGACCCGGCGGTCCGCCGCAAGGCGCTCGGCCACCTGCTCGACTGCGTGGACATCATGGACCTGACCGGGTCGGACACCCTCAAACTGTGGTTCTCCGACGGCACCAACTACCCGGGCCAGGACGACATCAGGGCCCGCCAGGACCGGCTCGCCGAGGCGCTCGCCGCGGTCTACGAGCGGCTGGGGGAGGGGCAGCGGTTCCTGCTGGAGTACAAACTGTTCGAACCCGCCTTCTACACCACCGACGTGCCCGACTGGGGCACCGCCTACGCCCACTGCGTCAAGCTCGGCCCCAAGGCGCAGGTCGTGGTCGACACCGGTCACCACGCGCCGGGCGTCAACATCGAGTTCATCGTGGCGTTCCTGCTGCGCGAGGGGAAGCTCGGCGGGTTCGACTTCAACTCGCGCTTCTACGCCGACGACGACCTGATGGTGGGCGCGGCCGACCCGTTCCAGCTGTTCCGCATCATGTTCGAGGTCGTCCAGGGCGGAGCCCTGGACGACGGAGGGAAGGAGCGAAGCGCCAAGCCTTTTGGGGGGCATGCGGGGGGCGAAGCCCCTCGCAGGGTGGCGTTCATGCTCGACCAGTGCCACAACATCGAGCCCAAGATCCCCGGCCAGATCCGCTCGGTGATGAACGTCCAGGAGGCCACCGCCAAGGCGCTGCTCGTCGACCGCGACGCGCTGGCCGCCGCGCAGCGCGCGGGTGACGTGCTCGGCGCCAACGCCGTCCTCATGGACGCCTACGACACCGACGTCCGGCCGCTGCTCGCCGAGCTGCGCGAGGAGATGGGGCTGGCGCCGGACCCGATGGCCGCCTACGCCCGGTCCGGCTACTTCGAGAAGATCGCCGCCGAACGCGCCGGGGGCGTCCAGGCAGGGTGGGGAGCCTGATGCGGGCCGTACGGGAGCTGCTGGAAAGGTCGCACGCGCTGGGCGCGGACCCGCGCAACACCAACTACGCCGGCGGCAACACCTCGGCCAAGGGCAGCGTGACCGACCCCGTGACGGGCGGCGAGGCGGAGGTGATGTGGGTCAAGGGCTCCGGCGGCGACCTCGGCACGCTCACTGGGGCGAGCCTGGCCGTGCTGCGGCTCGACCGGCTCCGCGCGCTCACCGCCGTCTACCCGGGACAGGAGCGCGAGGACGAGATGGTCGCGGCGTTCGACCACTGCCTGCACGGCAGGGGCGGCGCCGCGCCGTCGATCGACACCGCCATGCACGGCCTGGTCGACGCCCCGCACGTCGACCACCTGCACCCGGACTCGGGCATCGCCCTCGCGACCGCCGCCGACGGGCCCGAGCTGACGGCGCGGATCTTCGGCGACCGGGTGGTGTGGGTGCCGTGGCGGCGGCCCGGCTTCCAGCTCGGACTCGACATCGCGGCCGTCAAGGCCGCCAACCCGCGGGCCATCGGCTGCGTCCTCGGCGGCCACGGCATCACCGCGTGGGGCGCGACCAGCGAGGAGTGCCAGGCCAACTCCCTCGACATCATCCGCACCGCCGAGCGCCACATCGCCGAACACGGCCGCCCCGACCCGTTCGGCCCGGTGACCCACGAGCCGCTGCCGGAGCCGGAGCGCCACCGCAGAGCGGCCGAGCTGTTCCCGGCGATCCGCGGGCTGGCGAGCACCGACGCCCGCCAGGTCGGCCACTACACCGACACGGCCGAGGTGCTCGACTTCCTGGCCCGTGCCGAGCACCCCCGGCTGGCCGCCCTCGGCACCTCCTGTCCCGACCACTTCCTGCGCACCAAGGTCGCCCCGCTGGTGCTCGACCTTCCGCCGGACGCGCCGCCGGCCGACGTCCTTGAACGGCTCCGCGAGCTGCACGCCCGCTACCGCGACGACTACACCGCCTACTATCGGCGGCACGCCGGCCCCGGCTCACCCCCGATGCGCGGCGCCGACCCGGCGATCGTGCTGGTGCCCGGCGTCGGCATGTTCAGCTTCGGCAAGGACAAGCGGACCGCCCGGGTCGCCGGGGAGTTCTACGTCAACGCGATCAACGTGATGCGCGGCGCCGAGGCGCTGTCCCGCTACCGGCCGATCGACGAGGCGGAGAAGTTCCGCATCGAGTACTGGGAGCTGGAGGAGGCCAAGCTCCGCCGCCTGCCCGCGCCCAGACCGCTGGCCGGGCGGATCGCCCTGGTCACCGGCGGCGGCTCCGGCATCGGCGCCGCCACCGCCCGCCGGCTCGCCGCCGAGGGCGCCTGCGTGGTGGTCGCCGACCGCGACCACGCGTCCGCCGCGAAGGTCGCCGCCGAGCTGGGCGCCGGGGCGCTCCGCCCGTCGGACGTGGCCGTCGCCGTCGAGGTGGACGTCACCTCCGAGGAGCAGATCCTCGACGCCGTACGGCAGGCGGTCCGCGCGTTCGGCGGCCTCGACCTGGTCGTGAACAACGCCGGGCTGTCGCTGTCGCGGTCGCTGCTGGAGACCACGGCCGCCGACTGGGACCTGCAGCACGACGTGATGGCCCGCGGCTCGTTCCTCGTCTCCCGGGAGACGGCGCGCGTCCTGATAAATCAGGGCATGGGGGGTGACCTCGTGTACATCTCCTCCAAGAACGCCGTGTTCGCCGGGCCGAACAACGTCGCCTACGGCGCGGCCAAGGCCGACCAGGCCCACCAGGTACGGCTGCTCGCCGCCGAACTGGGCGGCCACGGCATCCGGGTCAACGGCGTCAACCCCGACGGCGTGGTCCGCGGCTCCGGCATCTTCGCCTCCGGCTGGGGCGCCAACCGGGCGGCGGTCTACGGGGTGGAGGAGGAGCGGCTCGGCGAGTTCTACGCCCAGCGGACCCTGCTCAAGCGGGAGGTGCTGCCGGAGCACGTGGCCGCCGCCGTCTTCGCGCTCACGGCCGGCGACCTGTCACTGACCACCGGCCTGCACATCCCGGTCGACGCGGGGGTGGCCGCCGCCTTCCTGCGGTAGCCGGCGCCCGGTCCCCGTCCGCGGTCTGAGAGATTCGTCGTCCTGCCCCGCCGGTGGGTCGCAGCACGGACTCCCGGCCGGTCGACGTTCCACCGCCGTCTGGTCGCGGCCCACTTGGCATCCCTCAGCCAGATTGACGGAGAAGTCGCAACGTGGCCTCCGCAATGGACGACGTGTCGATGCGGTGGCTGCGGTACACGTCCTCCAGTGAGCCGCCCTGCCCGAAGCCCGAAACACCGAGGCAGGACACCGCGCTCCCGGTGAACGTGCCGAGGAAGGCGAGCGTGTGCGGATGCCCGTCCAGCACGGTCACCAACGGCGAACGGCGGGAGGCCGGAAAGATCTCGTCCAGGATCGACGTCCCGTCGCCGGATCGGCCCGCCGGCATGGCCCGCCACAAAAGGTCGTAGGAGGTGACGACGACCACGTCACAGGCGACACCGGCCTGATCCAACCGCTCGGCCGCCTCGATCGCCTCCGGCACCAGCGCACCGACGGCCGCGAGGGTGACCTCGGGCGCCCCCGGCACGGACCGGAGACGGTATCCACCGCTCAGCACGGCTCGCCGCCGCCGCTCCCGGCCCACCGCGTCGGCCGGGACGGCGGCCAGTTCCTGCTCGATCGGCCGCGTGGTGAGACGCAGGTAGGCCGACTCGCCGTCAGCCCGCCCGAGACGGGACAGCGCGTGCAGGAGGCACCATTCGGCCTCTACGGCGAAGGCCGGCTCGTACGTGGTGACGCCGGGCTGTTGCAGGCCGAGCGTGGGGGTGACGACACTCTGGTGCGCGCCGCCCTCCGAGGCGAGCGTGACCCCCGATGGGGTGCCGACCAGGATGGACCGCCCGCCGGCGTACGTGCCGAACGACCACGGCTCCAACGCGCGCCCCACGAACGGGTCATAGATCGTGCCGATCGGGAGCAGCGGCTCGCCCACGGTCATCCAGGTGGCGCCGAGCTCGCCGAGCAGGCCCATCAGATTGACCTCGGCGATCCCCAGCTCGATGTGCTGACTCCGCGGCGACTCACGCCACCGGATGAGGCGGTCGCCGTCCTCCGCGAACCAGTCATGGCGTTCACGGGGCGACCACACGCCGACGCGGTTGATCCAGCCGCCGGCATTGGTGGAGCTCGCGACGTCGGGGGAGACGGTCACCACCCGGGCCGCGACGTCCGGCGCGTCCCGCGCGAGGTCGCCGAGCACGCGTCCCAGGGTCGCCTGCGTCGACTGACGTCCTCGGTAGCGCCGGCCGAGCTCAGCGGGCACCGCGGGCGGCTCGTTGCGAGGGGACTCCTCGCGCCGCAGGCGGGCGGCGACCTCGGCGCAGAGCCGGTCAGCGGGGGAGCCCGCTTCGAAGGGGCGCCACGGGTTCTCCGGATCGGCGCCGGTCCGCTCGGCGAGCTGCGCGTACTGGCCGTCCGACAGCAGGGCCGAGTGGTTTCCCGGGTGGCCCTCGATCGGCAGGTTCCAGCCCTTGATCGTGTAGGCGAACACCACGGTGGGGCGGGTGGGGTCCGCCGTGGCGAAGGCCCGCGACAGTTCGGCCATGTCGTGCCCGCCGAGGTCACGGATCAGCGCCGCGATCTCGGCGTCGTCGCTGTCGCGCAGCACCCGTCGCAGGGCGGGGCCGCGGAGGCCGCCGCCGATGAGCCGTTCGCGCAGTTCCGGGACCGGCGAGCGCAGGAGCCACTGGTACTCCTCGTTGCTCATCTCGTCGATGCGACGGCGCAGGGCCTCTCCGCCGGCACGGGCGAACATGCGGTGCAGCTGACGGCCGTACTTCACCTGCACCACGTCCCAGCCGGCCGCGGCGAACATGCCGGACCACCTGCCGATGGCGATGTCCGGCACCACCCGGTCGAGTGACTGGCGGTTGAGGTCCACCACCCACAGGACCTCCCCGAGATGGGACACCATGGGATCGGCCACACACTCCCAGATCGCGCCCTCGTCCAACTCGGCGTCGCCGAGCAGCGAGATCTGGCGGCCCCCGGCCTCGGTGCCGAGCCGGGCCGCGAGGAAGCGCCTCGCGATCGCGCCCCAGACGGGTGCGGTGGCTCCGATGCCGACGCTGCCGGTGGAGTAGTCAGGGTGGTCGGGGTCCTTCGTCCTGGACGGGTACGGCTGGAGGCCGCCGTACTCGCGCAGTCGTGACAGATAGCTGCTGTCGAGTCGCCCCAGCAGGTAGTTGATCGCGTGCAGGACGGGGGACGCGTGCGGCTTCACCGAGACCCGGTCCTGCGCCGTGAGACCGTCGAACCACAGCGCGGTCATCAGGCTCACCATGGACGCCGACGACGCCTGGTGGCCGCCGACCTTGATGCCGCTCGGATTCGCCCTGACCCGGTTCGCGTGGTGGACCATGGAGGTCGCGAGCCACAACACCTTCTGGGCTACCTGGTCGAGGACCGCTTCGTCCGGGGCCGGGTTCTCGTCCATGGACGAGACGCTGAATTCAGGAATGGCCGACACATTCTCTCCTGTGGCTCGACGCCTGTGGCTCGACGAGCCGGGGGGTTGGTGGTTGTCTCTGGGCGATCGCAGCCTCGGCGCGCCAGGGCCGCCGGTTCAGTCCGGTCGCTGTGGCCGGTGGCCGCCGATCGCGAGCATCCGCCGGGCCCATTTGACGACGGCTTCGTCGATGAGCTGGCCGTTCATCAGTTGGGCGCCGGCCGCGCCGGATCCCGAGAGTGCCTCGATGACCGCCTCGGCCCGCCTTACCTGGTCGTCCGACGGGCGCAGCGCGGCGTGCACGGACTCGAGCTGTGCCGGGTGGATGCAGAATTTCCCGAGGTAGCCGACGGCCGCGGCGTCGTCGGCTTCGGCACGCAGCCCGTCGGGGTCGTTCACCCAGGGGAACGCGGTGTCGACGGGTGGGGCGAGGTCCAGTGCCGTGGAGATCCACACGATCATCGATTTCGCCGCGAGCAGCGCCGGATTGCCGGGGAGCCATACGGCGCCGGTGTCGGCGGAGAAATCGCCCGCCCCGAAAGCCAGCCGCACGATCCGCGCGGGCAGTCGTGGCAGGGCGGCGAGCCGCAGCAGTCCTGCCGCCGTCTCGACGATGCCGAGCACGGGGATCGAGCCCGGCGCCAGCCCTCGGGCCTGCTCCGCCTCACCGATCAGCTCATCGGTCGCCGCGGCGCAGCCGGGGTCGAGCTTGGGGACGACGAGGCCGTCGAGCCCGGCGCCGATGACGCTCTCGACGTCGGCGGACAGCTCACCGGTGCTGATGTCGTTCACCCGGACCAGGACGGGGACCGGCACGGGATGGGACCGGAGCAGGTCGGCGATGTGGCCGCGAGCCGCCGGACGGTCGGCGGGCCGTACCGCGTCCTCGAGATCGATGACGACGGCGTCGGCTCCGGCGGCCAGCGCCTTGCCGAACCGGTCCGGACGATCGCCGGGCACGAAGAGCAGCGACTGCACCCGGCGCAGCCGATCGTGGCGGGAGGCGCCGAGCTCAGGCTCCATCAGAGGTCCCTTCTTCCGGGCCGAAACCGCCACCACCGGGAGTCTCGATCAGCAGGACGTCGCCGGGCAGGGTCGCGATCCCCGTCTGCTGCGGGGCGAGCACCTGCTCGCGGCCGTCCCGGATCAGGGTCCACCGGGACACCGCGCCCTCGCCGCCGCCGCCGGCCCCGGGGGGACCGCCGAGAGTCCGGTAACCCCGCAGCGACAGCATGCCGTCGGCGAGGAAGCGCACCCGGCGGACGAGCCCGTCACCGCCGCCGTGGCGGCCGGCGCCCCCGGAGCCGCGGCGGAGGCGGACCTCCTCGATCAGGAGAGGATGGTCCTGTTCGAGGACCTCGTTGGGATAGCTCATCGCGTTGGTCACGCAGTTGTCCACCACGCTCTCACCCGCCTGCCGGGCGGTCGCCCCCATCCCGCCGGTCGTCGAGTTGTCGATCAGGATGCCGCCCGCGTGGGCCCACACGTACGGCATCGTCGTGCCGCCGCTGCTGCCGGCCGCCCGGATGCTGGTGTGGGCCTGCCCCATCGCGTCGATCATGGCCTCGTTCACCAGCGCGGCGAGCGCCGCGCGGGCGCCGACCGGCGCCGGCAGATCGGGGTTGGTGACGCGTCCCGGCAGGCAGGTGACGCGCACGCAGCGCTCTATCCCCGCGTTCATGGGCAGCTCGTCGGACAGGAAGCAGCGCAGGGCGACCAGCGCGGCCGATCGGCTGTTCGAGAGCACGACGTTGAACGGCAGGGCGATCTGCGGGTCGGAGCCGGACAGGTCGATCGCGAGCGTGCCGTCGTCGGCGACGCGGATCTCGGCGTGCACGCGGACGAGCTCGGCGGCGCTGGCCGGGTCATGGTGCAGCTCAAGGGTGCGCGCGGCGGAGTAGGTCCCGGGCCGGAACTCCTTCAGTTCGGCGCGTACCAGGGCCTCGGAGTAGTCGAGGTACTCCCGCCGCAGCCGGTCGAAGACCGTGGTGCCGTAGCGGCGGACCAGCTGGGTCATTCGCTGGACGCCGACGAGCGTGCCCGCGATCTGCGCGTCGAGGTCGCCGCGCATGCTGCCGGGAAGCCGGCTGTTGGCCAGCAGGACACTCATCAGTTCCTCGTTGACCTGGCCCGCCCGCACGAGTCGTACCGGTGGGCAGCGCATGCCCTCGGCGAACAGCTCGGTCGCGTCGGCGGGCATGCTGCCCGGTGTCTTTCCGCCTACATCGGCGTGGTGCATGAGGGTGGAGACGTAGCCGGCCAGGTAACCGTCCACGATCACGGGGGCCACGGTCAGGTAGTCGTTCAGATGGGGCGAGCCCGTGGCAGGGTCGTTCGTGACGAGGATGTCGCCCGGCCCGAGGTCGCGGGCGAGGGGAGCCAGCTCACGGGCCACGGTCGACAGCACACCAAGCTGCAACGGGATTCCGTCGGCGAGCGCGAGGTATTCGCCGTCAGGGGAGATCAGCCCGGCCGAGCAGTCGAACATCTCCTTGATGATGGGGGAGTAGGCGGCCCTGATCATGGACACCTGGAGCTCGTTGGCCAGGCCGTGGAGCGCGTTGCCGAAAACCTGCAGGGTGACCGCGGACCTCGCCGAGCCGGTCATCTGGTCTCCTTCTCGTCCGGGCCGTCGGTGCGCGGCAGCCTCATCTCCAGCAGTGAGCCGTCGCCGACGGCCCGGATGTGCGCCCCCGGCGGGACGACGATGGTGGTGTCCACCTGGATCACCAGCGCCGGACCGGTCAGTCCGGCCGCGTCGACGTCGGCGCGCTGAACCACCGGCACCCGGTACGGCACACCGTCGAAGACCACCGGACGTTCCGTCGCGGTCGGCACGGCCGCCCACCGCGGGATGGTCCTGACGGTGCCCGACGGTGCCGTGGCCGTGACGCGGACGGTCGTGACCTCGACCTCTCGCGACGGAGTGTCGTGGTGATAGGCGGCCCGATGGGCGGCGCCGAAGCGCGTGAGAAGGTCGTCGGTGGTCGGGAGCCGGGTGCCGTCGAGATCGACGGGGATCGTATAGGTCTGCCCGGCGTAGCGCATGTCCAGCTGCGCCGTGAGCGAGCCCGGCTCCCGGCCCGACGCCTGTTCGCGTGCCTGCCCGGCCGCGTCGGACGCCAGGCGGGTCAGGTGCGCCGTGAGCAGGTCGCGGTCCGCCGCTCTCGTCGGCCGTGCCCGGACCCCGACGGCCAGGTCGACGCGCACCTCCGACTGGAGCAGCCCGAGGGCCGATGCGACGCCGGGGAAGGCGGGGTACAGCAGCGTGCTCGTGCCGAGTTCCCGCGCGATCGCCCAGGCGTGCACCGGACCCGCTCCGCCGCTGGGGATCAGGATCAGCTCGCGAGGGTCGACGCCCTTGGCGAGTGAGACGAGCCGGACGGCCCCGGCCATCTGCGCGACCGCGAGTTCGAACACGCCGGAGGCGGCGTGGACCACCGACTGGGCGGCGCCGGCTGTGACGAGCGTGCTCAGCGCCGCCTCCGCGAGGTCGCGGTGGAGTACGCCGAGACCGCCCGCCTCCTTCGCCGGGGCGGAGTCGAGGTAGCCGAGGACGAGGTCGGCGTCGGTGACGGTGGGCAGGTCGCCGCCGCGTCCATAGCAGGCCGGCCCTGGAGTGGACGACGCGCTACGCGGCCCGACGCGCAGGGCGCCGGTCGCGTCGAGCCACGCGATGCTGCCGCCACCCGTCCCGATCTCGGCGAGGTCGATGACCGGGGACCGCAACGGATGCCCGGTGCCCTTGCGTAGAAAGTCCCCGGAGTGCGCCGCGCCGCCGATCTCGTAGTCATGGTTGATCCGCGGTGTGCCGTCCACGATCAGGGCGGCCTTGGTCGTCGTTCCGCCCATGTCGAACCCGACGGCGGTCTCCACGCCGGCGCGGCGCGCCGCCCACGCCGCGGCGATGACGCCGGCCGCGGGACCGGACTCCACCAGTTCCTCCGGGTGGGTGATCGCATGGTCGGCCGTGGCCAGCCCGCCGCTGGACTTCATGACCCACAACTGGTCGACCGGTGGTTCGTCACGCAGGCGATCCGCCAGCCGGCGCAGGTAGTGCCGGACGACCGGCCCGAGGTAGGCGGCGATCACCGCCGTACTGATCCGCTCGTACTCGCGGGCCTCGGGAATGATCTCGGCCGAGGACACCACCGGCAGGCCCGGGGCGACCCTGGCGACGGCCGCGGCGGCGCGTCGCTCGTGCGCGGGATCGAGATAGGAGTGCAGGAAGCCGACCACCACCGCCTCGGCCCCGGCGGCCACCATCCGGCGGGCCGCCTCCTCCACCTCCGCCTCGTTCAGCGGTGTCACCACCTTGCCCGAGGCGTCCATCCGCTCGTCGATCTCGGCGACGAGATCGACGTCCACCAGCAGCGCCGGCTTGCGATGGTCGAGCGTGTAGGGGTCCGCGCGCCGGAGCCTGCCGATCTGGAGCAGATCGGCGAAGCCCTTGGTGATCAGCAGGCCGACCTTGGCGCCGCGGCGTTCCAGCACCGCGTTGGTGGCCACCGTGGTCGCGTGGATGACCGTGCCCACCCTGGCGTCCGGGCCACCGAGGGCGCGGCGCGCCAGGTCCACGCCGTCCCGGACCGGCCTGCTGAGATCGTCGTAGTCGGTGGGGAACTTGCCGACGAGCATGCGATCTCCGCGAACGGCGACGATGTCGGTGAACGTGCCACCGATGTCCGCGGCCACGACGATCTCGTCCGGCGCACCGCGCTCGGTCGTGGGATCGGTGTCGTTCCTCACCTGGCCGGCCTCCTGCCCACCGCTTGATCGAAGCCGGGCGGCACGGTCTCGTCCGCCGGCGAGAGCCCGTCGAGCACGCGCAGGCCGCTTTCGACGGCGCTGCGCATCATGTCGTCGCGGGTCGAGGTCGTCGCGCTGCCGATGTGCGGGAGGGCGACCACCCGCGGATGACGCACCAGCGCATGGGACGGGTCGACGGGTTCCCGTCTGAAGACGTCGATCCCCGCCCCCGCCAGCCGCCCGCTGTCGAGTGCCGCGAGGAGCGCGTCCTCGTCGACGACACCTCCACGCGAGGTGTTGATCAGCAGCGCGCCCGGGGGCAGCAGGCCGAGCTCACGCTCGCCGATGAGGCCGGCCGTCTCGTCCGTCAGCGGGACGTGCACGCTCAGCACATCGGACGCGGCGAGCAACGTGTCCAGGGGGACCTGCTCCAGCCAGGGCGGGAGATCCTGGCGCGGGGAGCGGGCGGTGAACCGGACCCGCATGCCGAGGGCATGGCCGTAGCCGGCGACCAGGCCGCCGATGGCGCCGAGCCCGACGACGCCGAGCGACCGGCCGGCGAGCAGACCGCCCGTCCACTGGTAGGGCATCCACGATTTCCAGGACCCGGCGCGCAGGTCGCTCCACGCCTCGATCACCCGGCGTGCGGTGACCAGCATCAGGGCCAGGGTGAGCTCCGCGGTCGCGGGTGCGGTGATGGCCGCGGGGACGCGCCGCACCTGCAGGCCCTTGAGGGCGGCGGCGCCGAGGTCGATGTGGTCGGTGCCGGTCGAGACGGTGCCGAGCACGCGCAGCGGCCCGTCCGCCGGCGCCTGGGCGATGATGTCGGCGTCGACCCGCTCGGAGATGGTGACGATCACCGCGTCGAAGATGCTGACCGCTCGTACCAGGTCCGTCCGGGGCACCGGCAGTTCCCCGTTGTAGGTCTCCACGGTCACGCCCCGGGCGCGCAGAGAGTCGGCGAGGTGATCGGGGACGGGGCGGGTGACGAAGATCCGGCGGGTCATCTCCACAGGCCGCCGGTCCACTGGTCGTCGTCGGAGCCCAGCGGGCGGCCGAGGAACCGTACCTGGCCGGGCGTGTCACACAGCCGGGGCACGGGCGCCTGCACCAGTGCCTCGCCGAGTTCGTCGTCGGAGACCCGGATCAGCGAGCCCCGCGCCACGACGTGCTCGTTGCCGACGATGTCCGCGACCGAGTTCACCGGCGCGACCGGCACCCCGCCGGCGTTGAGGTCCGCGATGGCCTCGTCGCGGGTACGGAGCGCGGCCCACGCCGAGATCACCTGGTCGAGTTCGTCCTGGTGCGCCGTCCGCACCGTGTTGGTGGCGAAGCGGGGATCGTCGAGCAGTTCGGGGCGGCCGATCGTGGTGAGCAGCCGGGTGGCGGTGTTCTGGTTGCTCGCCGAGATCGCGAACCAGCCGCCGTCGCTGCCCTGGTAGGCGTTGCGCGGGGCGCTGAAGGGCGTGCGATTGCCCATCCGGTCCTGCACGATGCCCTGCTGGTCGTAATCGATGACCAGCGAGCCGAGGGCGGCGAGCATCGGCTCGTAGAGGGCGAGGTCGATCACCTGCCCGCAGCCGCTCCGGTCCCGTTCCCGCAGGGCGCACAGGATGCCGAACGCGCCGATCATGCCGGCCATGGAGTCGGCGAGGCCGAACGGCGGCAGGGTGGGGGGCCGGTCCGGCCAGCCGTTGATGTGGGCGAATCCGCTGAACGCCTCGACGAGTGTGCCGAACCCGGGACGGTCGGCGTAGGGCCCGTCCTGGCCCCATCCTGAGACCCGGAGCACCACCAGTCGTTCGTTCGCGGCCCGCAGTCCGTCGGGCGACAGGCCCCAGCGCTCGAGCGTGCCGGGCCGGAAGTTCTCGATGAGGACGTCGGCGTCGGCGAGGAGGTGCCTGAGCCGCTCACGGCCCGCTTCCTCGTGCAGGTCGAGGGTCACCGTGCGCTTGTTCCGCGCCAGGACCTTCCAGTACAGGGCGACGTCGCCCTTCCTGTGCCCCCACTGCCGGATGCCGTCACCGACCTCGGGCATCTCCACCTTCACCACGTCGGCGCCGTGATCAGCGAGCAGCATCCCGGAGAACGGCGCCGCCAGCATCGTGGCGACCTCCACGACCCGCAACCCCTCAAGGCTGCCGTTGCTCGGCCGGCCCCCTTCGTCGGTCGGGGTATCGACGCTCATCTCGCCCTACTTTCGCTATGTGAAATGTCGATTCAAAATGAGTGAGTAAAGGATGGGGGACCGGCTCGGATCGCGTCAAGGCTGTAGCCGACAGCAATCGTCCGGTGCCCGAAAGTGGGCTTCCTGGCCGCCGCCTTCACCGCTCAGCGCGGGGACCTGCAAGGAAAGGTTCTCGCGTTCTCCCTCTTGACAGTCGGTGACCGGCACCCCTTCAATGCCATCAATCGAATGCGAGTTTCACAATGTGAAGGCCGAGGCGATGATTCGAGACATTCGGCGCGAAGAGATCAACCGGTATGCCGAACGTGTCGGTTTCACCGTGGGCGAGGAAGAACTGGACGGGTTCCACGCACTGGCCCGCGACGTTCTCTCGCGAGTGGAACGGTTCCAGCAACTGGTCGGCCCCCTGGTGCCGCGGCCCAGCGTGGTCGCCGGACCGCGGAACGCCGGCCGCCCCCCTCTTCCCGAGGAGGACCCGTGCAACGCGGTGCTGCGCTGGGTCGATGTCCGCGCCGACGAGGCCGAGCGCACCAGCGACCTGCTCGCTGGGAAGCGCATCGCGCTCAAGGACCTCGTCGCCGTCGCGGGAGTGCCCATGACGGTGGGCTCACGTGTGATGCAGAACAGCACGCCACAGTCCGACGCCGTGCTCACCGAGCGGGTGCTGCGCGCCGGAGGGCGCATCGTGGCGATGACCAACCTGGAGGCGCTGGCGTTCTCCGGCGGCGGTGAGACCAGTTCGTTCGGCCCGATCCGCAACCCGTTCGACCTTGGCCGGACGGCATCGGGATCCTCGGGCGGCTCGGCGTCGGTGCTCTTCCACCCGCACGTCGACATCGCGTTCGGCACCGACCAGGGAGGGTCGATCCGACTTCCGGCGTCCTGGTGCGGCGTGCTCGGTCTCAAGCCGACCTTCTCACTGGTGCCCTACACCGGCCTCGCCTCCCTGGACCGCACGTTCGATCATGTCGGCCCGCTCACCCGGACGGCAGCGGACATGGCGATCGCGATGGCCGCCGTGTCGGGCGCCCATCCGTCCGACCCCCGGCAGGCCGCGCCGGTGCCGGATCTGCCGTTCGTCGAGACGGTCAGGACGGCCGGCGACGACCTTCGCGGCCTGCGGATCGGCCTCCTCACGGAGGGGACGCGGTTTCCCGACGACGGTCACGAGGGCAGGGCCGAGACCCTCGCGGCGATGGAGCAGGTGTGGGAACGGTTCGCCGAACTCGGCGCCGAACTCGTCGAGATCTCCGTTCCCGAGCACGAGGTGGCCGGGTCGATCATGTTCGCCGCCCTGCTGGAAGGCGTCGCGGCCACTGTCTACGGAAACGGGGAGGGGTACCACTTCTCCGGTCGCTACGCGCCCGAGCAGCGCGAGGCGTTCGGCAAGGGGGTGGCGGCCTACGGCGACGAGATGCCCGGGTCCTTCAAAGCCGTCGCGGCGATAGGCGAGTATCTGCGCGATCGCTACTTCGGGGCGATCTACGCGACCGCGCAGAGCAGCATCCCCGCTCTGCGGACGGCCTACGACCACGCCCTGGCCCAGGTCGATGTGCTCGCCATGCCGACGGCGAGCCACTACGCGCATCGCGTCGATCCCGGTGCCGACGACTTCGCCAAGGCGCTGCGCGGCTGGACGATGCTGGACAACACCCCGCTGCACAACGCCACCGGCCATCCGGCGTTGTCGATTCCCGCGGCCGAGGCCGACGGACTGCCCGTCGGCGTCATGCTGGTCGGCCCGCACTTCAGCGACCACCGGCTGATCGGCATCGCCGAGACCTACGAGCGGCGCTTCGGATGGCTCCCCCGGCCCGCCCCGATCCACGGGAGCGAGATCACCCTGTGACGGCCGCTCGGAGGCCGCAGGCCACGCCAACCCGGCCGAGTACAACCAGATTCGAGGAGGAATCGTGCCCCGACGAGACCGACGCCTGACCGGGTTCACGGTCACCGCGGCGTCGCTGATGCTGCTGGCGACCGGCTGCGGCGTACAGCGTGATGAGGCGGGCGGCACCGCCGCCAGCGCGGCGCCGAGCACCTGCGACACGAAAGAGGAGAGCCCGGGGGTGACCGAATCCGAGATCAAACTCGGGGTCACGTCCGGCCTGAGCGGGCCGAGCGCCTCGGCCGCGAAGCCCGCGCTGGACGGCCAGCAGTGGTACTTCGACAAGATCAACGCTGCGGGCGGGATCCAGGGCCGGAAGATCAAGCTGACCGTCCTCGACGACCAGTACCAGCCCAACGTCGCGCTGCAGAATGTGCGGCGGCTGGTCGATCAGGAGAACGTGTTCGCCATCACGGGCGGGGTCGGGACCCAGAACTTCGTCGGCGGACTGCCCTACATCAACCAGGCGAAGATCCCCGCCGTCGCGCCGTACGCGCCGTCCAACCAGATCGGCACGATGCAGAACCCCTATGTCTACATGCTCTGGACGAACTTCTCCGACGAGTTCGAGGCGTTGACCCGGTTCCTGATCGAGAAGCGGAACGTGAAGAGCTTCTCGATCCTGGCGATGAACGGCGATGTCGGTGACGACGCCCTGGCGGGTGCGAAGAAGGTGCTCGACGCCGCGGGGATGGAGTTCAAGACGGTGGTGCGCAGTGAGCCGAACACCACCGACTACCGCCCGATCGCCGAGCAGCTCAAGCAGGCGGGCGCCGACTACGTCCTGTTCCTCGCGACCCCGCCCGACGTCGGCAACGCGATCACGGCCATGCAGAAGATCGGCTACAAGCCCGGCATCGGTGCGCAGTCAGACATGCTCGACTCCGGATGGATCGAGGCGTTCGGGTCGGTGGCCCAGGGGCTCGTCGCCCCCAGCAAGCTGGCGAACCTGGAGAAGTCCGACGATCCGAAGGTGAAGCAGTTCGTGGCCGACTGGACCTCCGCCCACAGCGGGAAGGCCCCGACGAGCTGGAACACCGTCGGGTACGTCCAGGCGTTGGTGACGGCCGAGGCCCTGAAGCAGGCGGAGGCGCTCACGCGGTCGTGCTTCGAGGCGTCACTGCAGAAGATGACGGACTTCGAGACCGGCGTCATTCCGCCCATCACCTTCGGCCCCCAGGAACGCCAGGGCGTCCGGGCCGCCGGAATCGAGGGGATCAAGGACACCGGCACGGTGACCGAGCAGCCGTTCACGGCGATCGGAAACTGACATGCGCGTCGCTGATCGGCCTGACCGGGCGCGCCGCCCGGTCAGGCCGGCTTCCCGGACGGTCGGACGCTGATGTCCGAACTGTCGCTGCTGATCGGCGGGGCCGCCACCGGAGGGGTCTACGCCCTCCTCCTCGCGGGCATCCTGGTGATCTACCAGGTGAGCAAGGCCGTCAACTTCGGGCACGGCCAGTTCGGCATGATCGCGGCCTTCTTCAGCTGGTATCTCTACCAGCAACTGGGCCTGAACCCGGTGGTCGCGATCCTGCTGTCCGTTCTCACGGCGGTGGTCGTCGCCGTCCTGTTCGACGCGCTCGTGCTGCAGCGGGCGTCGGACCGGCAGGTCGGGTCCGACCTGGTGGCGACGCTCGGCCTGCTCCTGCTGGCCACGGCCATCGCCGAGAGCGTGCTCGGCGGACGGACCCAGTCCTACCTCACTCTCGGCAGCCGGACGGTCTTCGACCTCGGCGGGCTCGCCCTGAACCTGAGCGACCTGGTGACGATCGTCGTGGCGCTGCTGTCGGTGCTGGGCCTGTCGCTCGTGCGCCGTCGCACCCGGGTCGGCGCGATGCTGAACGCCGTCGCCGAGAACCGGGCCGTCGCGGAGTCGCTGGGCATTCCGTCCGCCCGCGTGCGGGTGGCCACCTGGGCGCTCGCCGCGATCCTCGCCTCCGTCGCGGGGATCCTGGTCGCCAGCCGGACCAGCGTCGACGCGTACTATATGACGCCTTTCGCGATGAAGGCGTTCATCGCCGGGATCCTCGGCGGGCTCAACCGGTTCGGGCTCCCGCTGGCGTTCGCCTTCGGACTCGGCATCTACGAGTCGTTCGTCGTCTACCTGCTCGGCGCGCAGGCCGTGACCCCGGCCGTGTTCACACTGATCATCGTGGTGCTCGCCTTCGCGCCGCGGAGCTATCTCTCCGAAGGAAGGGAAGCCCGTGCCTGACCGACGATCACCTGCCCGCCGGCTGCGCCCGGTCCTCCTGCTCGCGCCGCTGGTGGTGCTCCCGCTGCTGCTCGACTCCTTCAGCCTGTACCAGGCGACGATGATCCTGATCTACGTGACCGCGATCATCGGATTGGACATCGTGTTCGGGCGCGCGGGCGTGCTGTCGGTCGCCCAGGCGGTCTTCATCGGCATCGGCGCCTACACGGCGGCCTGGATGTCGCGCACCACCACGGTGTCGATCGGGGTCGAACTGATCGCCGCCGCGGTGATCGCCGGCCTCGCCGCCATCCTGGTGGGGCTGCCGGCGCTGCGCGTCTCCGGGCTGCGCCTGGCGATCCTGACGTTCGCGTTCGTCGAGCTCTTCCAGTGGGTCGTGACGACCTTCGCCTCGATCACCGGCGGGACTCAGGGGCTCCTGGTGAACCCCGGCGGGTTCGGGACGGTCACCACCGCCGACCCGCTGGTCGGATACGGGCTCGCGGCCGTGATCGCGCTGCTGGCGACCTGGCTCGTGATCCGCCTGCAACGCAATCCCATCGGCCGCTCGATGGCGGCGGTGAAGAATTCGAACCTGCTCGCGGAGTCAGCCGGGGTGTCGACGGTTCGCACCAAGCTGACCGCCTTCATGCTGAGCGGGATGCTGGGCGGGCTGGCCGGCGTCGTGCTCGCGCACGTCTCCGGGAGCGTCACGCCCGCCGGTTTCACCGTGTTCTCCTCCCTCAATCTGCTCGTCGCGCTCATCCTGGGCGGCACAGGGCGGGTGCACGGCGCGTGGCTGGGAGCCGCCTATGTCGTACTCATGCCTGAGCTGTTCGCCCGCCTGGGCATCCCCAATGCCTATCCGATCGTCAACGGGGCGGTGCTGATGCTGCTGCTGGTCGTGATGCCCGGCGGCATCGCCGGCGTGCTGGACGGGATCCGCGATCGGGTGCGGCGCCGCGGTGCCGCACCCCCACCCCCTCTGACCCCGGTTCCTGAACGGAGCTCGTCGTGATGGACACCGACCAGGCCGGCCGGCCCCCGGCCGTGCTGGAAGTACGTGACGTCCGGGTCACGGTGAACGGCGTGCGGGCACTGGGCGGTGTGTCGTTCGACGTGCCCGAAGGCTCGCTGTTCGGCCTGATCGGGCCCAACGGGGCGGGCAAGACGACGATCATGAACGTCATCTCAGCGGTGATCACACCCCAGCAGGGCTCGGTGCGCTTCCGGGGCGAGGAGCTGACCGGCACGGGAACCGTGGCGCGGGTACGGGCGGGCATTCTGCGCAGCTTCCAGCAGGTGCGCCTGCTCGAAGGCATGTCCGTGCTCGACAACCTGCTGCTCGGCCGTGAGCGCTTCCGAGTCGTCGGGCTGCTGCGCCAGATCGGCGGCAGCCGTACCGGCCGCCGCCAGGCACGTCGCGACCTGGCGGTGGCCGAGGAGGTGGCGGCGGTCCTCGGACTGTCCGACCTGTTGCACCGCGACGTCCAGGACCTGCCCTTCGGGGTGCGGCGACTGGTCGACGTGGGCCGGGCGTTCGCCGCCGAACCCGACCTGCTTCTGCTCGACGAACCCGCGGCCGGACTGGACGTCACCAGCCGCCGGTTGCTGCTCGAGGCGATCAAACGGGCGCAAAGCACCACCGGAGCCACCGTGATGCTCGTCGAGCACGACGTCGACATGGTCAGGAGGGCGTGCGGGGAGTCCGTCGTCCTCAGCAACGGAGAGGTCCTCGCCCGCGGTACTCCCGCCGAGGTGCTCGCCGATCCCGCCGTTCTCCGCGCCTACTTCGGACGTAGCGATGCTTGATCTTCAATCGGTGAGTGCCTGGTACGGCTCCACGCAGGTCCTGTTCGACATCGATCTCACCGTTCCGGCGGGCCAGAAGCTCGCGATCGCGGGCACCAACGGCGCCGGCAAGACGACGCTGCTCCGCTCGGTGCTGGGCCTGGTGAAGTCCCGTGGGGAGATCCACTGGGAGGGCCGGCGCATCGACGCGACGCCCTGCCACCGGCGGGTGCGTGACGGAGGCATAGCCGTCGTGCACGAGGGACGTGGCCTGATCACCGCGCTGAGCGTGCTCGACAATCTCACTCTCGGCGTCGAACCCGCGGCATTGCGCCGGCTCGACGACGTCTTCGACGCCTTCCCGGTCCTGGCCGAGCGGCGGGACCAGCCGGTCACCAACCTGTCCGGCGGCGAGCAGCAGATGGTCGCGCTGGGCCGCACCATGCTTCGCCCCGCTCGGCTGCTGGTGATCGACGAACCGTCGCTGGGCCTCGCCCCGTCGATCGTGGCTCAGCTCTACGCGACCATCGCGCGGATGTCGGCCGCGGCCGAGACGACGGTGCTGCTGGTGGAGCAGGAACTGCGGCTCGCCTGCGAGATCGCGGACCGGGTCGTCGTCCTGCGCGCCGGGCATCTTGTCCGGGATTACAGCGGCTCTGAGGTCAACTTTGACATAATCGTCGATGCGGCAACCGGTGGATGAGGGGCTGAAGTACATGGCATACGAGCTACGCAGCTTGGAACGGGCCCTCGAAATCCTGGGATACCTCGCCACTGTCGAGCAGGCGACTCTGAGCGAGGTGTGCGACGTATGTGACATCAATTCGACGACATGCCTGCGGACGATGCGCGTGATGGAGCGCAATGGATTCGTCCGGCGTTCCCCGGACGGCAGACATTATCTGCTCGGCCTCCGGCTCGCGGAGCTCGGCACTCTGGCGCTCGGGCGGATCGATATCGTGTCCCTGATCCGGCCGCTGGTCCGCAGCCTCACCGAGGAATTCAGGGTGACCGCGCACATCGGGTTGCTCCGTGACGGGATGATCACGGTCATCGACAAAATCGACTCACCCGATGGATTCGTTCGCTATTCGCTGCTGGGCACCCGGATGCCCATGCACTGCAGCGGGATGGGCAAGGCGATTCTCGCTCTCTTCTGGCCGGACCGCCTCGCCGAAGCCGGTGTCAAGCCGCCCCTCACCCGATTCACTCGCGACACCATCACCGACATCGACTGGCTCGCCGCGGATGTCGCCCGATGCGCGGAGCGCGGCTTCAGCATCGAGCAGGAGGAGTGGCAGCCGGGCTACGGGTGCACCGGCGCGGCATTCGTGTTCAACGGTGACTACTACGCCGTGAGCCTTTCCGGCGTCGTCGTGCCCGCGTCCGAGCTGGAGCAACGTGGCCGGCGCCTGAGCATGGCCATGCGCGAGTTCCTGCAGAAGCAGGGATCCTCCCTCTCCCAAACCATCTATTCCTGACCTTTTCCGGATATGGCCGCGTTCGGCGCCCAGACCCGGCGTCCGCTCGGCGTGCCGGCCGCCGGTGACCGTCAGAGCTTGACGCGGGCCGCCACCGGCAGGTGGTCGCTTCCGGTGGCGGGCAGGGTCCAGGTGGTGACGGGCGTCGCGGCGCGCGTCATGACATGGTCGATCCGGGCGATGGGGAAAGCGGCGGGCCAGCTGAAGCCGAACCCCTCCTCCGCCGGGGTCATCCGGGAGGTGACCGGAGCCAGGCCCCGGTCTTCGAGGGTGCTGTTGAGGTCGCCCAGCAGCACGACCTGGTCCAGTCGTTCCGCGGCGATGGCCGTGCCCAGTGCGGCGGCGCTCTCGTCCCTCCAGCCGGTGCCGAAGCCGTCCGGCAGCCGGATGCGGACCGAGGGCAGGTGAGCGACGTACACGGCGATGTCGCCGGACGGTGTCCGCACGGTGGCCCGCAGCCCTCGGCTCCAGTCTCCGCCGACCCCGGCGGGCCTGATGTCCACCGGCCGGGCGTCCGTCAGGGGATGTCTGGACCACAGTCCGACGGTCCCCACGACCGCGTGGTGCGGATGGCCGGGCGTGAGGACGGCCTCGTAGACGGGCCGGGCGCCGGGCGTCAGCTCCTGCAGGCCGATGAGGTCGGCTCCGGCGCCGGCCAGGGCTCGCGCGGTTCCGCCGGGGTCGGGGTTCTCGTCGCTGACGTTGTGCTGAAGCACGGTCAGGTCGTGAGCCGCCCCCCGGTCAGCCGGAAGCGACCGATCAGCGAAGACGGCGGCCCAGACCGCCGCGGGTAACACCAGGGACACCATCGCGGTGGCCGAGCGGCGCAGCAGTGCCAGGACCATCAGCACGGGGACGGCCAGGCCGGCCCAGGGCAGGAAGGTCTCCAGCAGGCTGCCGAGGTTGCCCACGGTGTTGGGCACGAGGCCGGGAAACGCCAGCAGCCCCGCCACCAGCACGGCGACCGACGCGAGGACCCGCCCGCGGGTCCAGGACGTCCGCCCCGGCCCACCCCCACGCCACCGGTCGACGCGACGGGGGCGCCTCTCCACGACGCGCGCCTTCCGATCTTCGATGTTCATACGCCGACCGTACGGGTCCTCACGAGCAGAAGTCGGCGACGGTGGCGGTGAGGAGGCCGGTCAGGCGGTGCAGGGAGGCGACGTCGGCCCACTCCGTGGCGGCGTGGGCTCCTCCGCCGTCGACCCCGATGAGCAGGCACGGGATGCCTGCCTGGTCCAGCAGGGCGCAGTCGGTCCAGAACGGTTCGGCGCGGATCACGGGCGGCCGGCCGAGCGCCCGCTCGGCGTGCTGGAGCACGGTCCGCACGATCGGCGCCTCCCGGTCGGCCTCGAACGGTTCCCGGTGCAGGCCGCGGTGCAGGCTGTACGAGAAGTCCGGGACCGTGGCGGCGAGCCGGTCCAGGATCGCGGTCAGCTCCGCGTGGACGCCGCCGGCGCTCTCGCCGGGCACGGTGCGTCGCTCCAGGGTGATCCGGCACGACGCCGGATAGGTCGAGGCCTCCTCGCCGCCACGGATGAGCGAGGCGTGCACGGTGCCGGTGCCGAGCAGCGGATGCGCCTCACCCCGGGCCAGGCGTTCGCCGTGCTCCTCCAGGGCGACCAGGAAGTGACCGGCTTTGGCGATGGCGTCGACGCCCAGCTCGGGCCGTGACCCGTGCGCGGCCCTGCCCTCGATCCGCACCTCGAACCAGGCGAACCCCTTGTGCGCCAGCGTCACCTCCAGATCGCTCGGCTCGCTGACGATGGCCGCGTCGGCGGTGAACGTCTCCAGCACCTCCTCCGTGCCCGCGCTGGCGTACTCCTCGTCGGCGACGCAGGCCACGAGCACGTCGCCGCGCAGCGTGCCGCCCTCCGTGGCGCGGGCGGCGGCGATCATCATGGCCGCCAGGCCGCTCTTCATGTCGTACGCGCCCCGGCCGTGCAGCCTGCCGCCGCGGAGCACCGGCTGGAGCGGGTCCCCGTCGTAACCGGCCAGGCCGACGGTGTCCAGATGGCCGTTCAGCATCAGCGAACGGCCGCCGCCGGCGCCGCGCGCGACCGCGACCAGCGAGGGGCGCCCCGGCCGCTTCTCCAGCCGGTGCACCTCGAAACCGCGCGCGGTCAGCCACTCACCGCAGAAATCGGCGATCGCCGCCTCACCCGCCCCGCCGGGCACCAGGTCGGGGTTGACGGAGTCGATGGCGACCAGCCGGGCGAGCAGCCCCACCGGGTCGTCCTGACGCTCGAAGGTCATACGTTCCCTTCCTGGGAATGGGGGTTGGCGTCGGCGCCCTCGGTGCTCAGCAGGACCACGGTCGACGCCGGCCCGATCCCCAGCGCGGCCCGGCGTTCACCGGCCGCGTCACCGGTCAGGGCGGCGCGCACGCCCGCCAGGGACGCGGCGCCGCACGGCCCGGAGGAGACGCCGAGCGCGGCGAGGTCGCGGGCCGCGCGGGCGCTGTCGGCGTCGGTCACGGCGATCGCGGCGTCCAGGCCACCGAGCAGGTACGGCCAGGCCAGGCCGGACGGCGTGCCGCAGTTCAGGCCGGCCATGGAGGTGGGCCGGGTCGCCACGGTGACTGGCCGCCCCTCGATGAGACTCGCCAGGACGCACGCCGCCACGTCGGGCTCCACGCCCAGCAGCGCCGCCGGGCGCTCTCGGCGGTCGTGCCGCGTCACGCCGTTCATGCGGTCCCGCCGTGCCGTCCCGTCGGAGGTGTCCGGGCGGGCGCGATGGTGCGTCACGGCGGCCTGCGCGAGCGACCCCACCCCCACCGGTACGGCGACCAGCCCCGGAGGCTCGGCGCCCGCGGCGCTCAGCTGCGCGTCGACCTCGGCGAACAGCGTCGAGTAGCCCTGCACGATCCAGCCGGGCACCTCCTCGTAGCCGGGCCAGGACGTGTCCTGGACCAGCACGGCCCCCACCTCGGCCGCGGCCGAGGCGGCCCGGCTCACGGCCTCGTCGTAGTTACCGGCGACCACCGTGACCTGCGCCCCCTCGCCGGAGATCGCGTCCACGGCGGCCGGATGCACGCCCTCGGCGACGAACACGTGAGCCCGCTGCCCCGACAGCCGTGCCATCCGGGCCACGGCCCGGCCATGGTTGCCGTCGGTCGCGGTGACCAGCAGCACGGGTGCGGACCCCGGCGCCCGCCGCGACAGGATCCGGTGAACCGCCCACGACGCGCCGAGCGCCTTGAAGGCGGGCAGGCCCAGCCGGTACGACTCGTCCTTGACGAACACCCGCCCCACCCCCAGCTCCGAGGCGAGGGCCGGCGACTCGGTCAACCGCGTGGGGGCGTAGCCGTCGAGCGAGGCGTGGAACTCCCGCACCTCGGCCGGGGCCGGCGCGCAGGTCCAGGCGCGGGCGGAAGGTCTCGCGTACCAGTGACCGGTGGAAGGGCTCACGAAGAGCCATGCTTCCGGCTCCGCCTATCATCGGTCCAGCGAATGTTTCCGAACGATAATCGTCACGAAAGCCGACCGATGTTCGATCTGCACCGGCTTCGGCTGCTGCGCGAGCTGAAGCACCGAGGCACCCTGGCGGCGGTCGCGACCGCCCTGTCCTACAGCCCGTCCTCCGTCTCCCAGCAGCTCTCGCTGCTCGAATCCGAGGTCGGCGTGCCGCTGCTGGAGCCGGTGGGCCGGCGGGTCCGGCTCACCGAGCAGGCCGAGATCCTCGTCGCCCACACCGAGGCGGTGCTCGAACGCCTCGAACAGGCCGAATCCGACATCGTCACCTCGCTCACCGACCTCACCGGCACCCTCCGCGTCGCGGCCTTCCAGACCGCCTCCCTCGCCCTGGTGCCGGCCGCCCTGACCCTGCTCCGCGACGCCCACCCCCGGCTGCGCGTGCACCTCACCCAGGCCGAGCCCGAGAGGGCGCTGCCCGCGCTGCTGGCCCGCGACTTCGACCTGGTCATCGGCGAGGAGTATCCGGGCGACCCCAACCCGCTGCCCGACGGGCTGGAGGCCGAGGACCTGTGCGACGACCCGCTCCGGCTCGCCGTGCCCGCCGGGCCGGACGTCGCCGGTCTTTCCGCGCTGGCGGGCCATCCGTTCGCCATGGAACCCCCGGACACGGCCGCGGGCCGATGGGCGATGACGCTCTGCCGCGACGCGGGGTTCGAGCCCGACGTCCGGTTCGAATCCACCGATCTGCTGTTGCACGTGCGACTCGTCGAGCAGGGGCACGCCGCCGCCCTGCTGCCCGATCTCGTGTGGAACGGCCGGCCGCCCACCGTCACCCTGCGGCCGCTGCCGGGCGGCCGGAGCGCGCGCCGCCTCTTCACCGCCGTACGCCGTGGCCGCAGCCGTCACCCCGCCGTCGAGGCCTGCCGCCGAGCCCTCCGCCAGGCGACCACGCCCTCCTCGTGAGAGACGGTTCGTCGCGGCGGCCGGCCCTCGTCCGAGCTTCCTCCAAGGTCCCTGTGAAGGGGGGCTCTGGGTCTTTGCCGCCGCGGCGTCCGGGGGGATCGTGGGCCGCATGAGATTAGCGATCCTCAAGACCGCGCTCTGCGCGCTGCTCGTCACTCTCATCGGCATGCCCGCGCAGGCGGCCACGCTCCCTGACACGTTCGCGCTGCCGGGCGGGTTCCAGCCGGAGGGGATAGCGATCGGTCCCGGTCCCGTCGCCTACTTCGGGTCGCGCGGCACCGGCGACATCTACCGGGCCGACCTGCGTACCGGTAAGGGAGCCGTCTTCAGCCAGGGGCCGGGCACCCCCTCGCTCGGGCTCAAGACCGACGGCCGGGGACGGCTGTTCGTGGCCGGAGGCACCGGCGGCAACGCCCGCGTGATCGACACCCGCACCGGCGCGGTGATCAGGTCGTACGCGCTGGCGACCGCGCCCACGTTCGTCAACGACGTGATCCTGACCCGGGACGCCGCCTGGTTCACCGACTCCGCCGCCCCCGTCCTGTACAAGCTGCCCCTCGGCCGCAAGGGGGCGCTGCCCGCCGAGGCGGTCAGGATCCCGCTCACCGGCGCCATCCAGTACGCCACCGGCACCAACGCCAACGGCATCGTGGCGAGCCCCGACCGCAGGTCGCTCATCATCGTGCAGTCCAACACCGGCAAACTGTTCGAGGTCGACCCGGCCACCGGGGTCACCACGGAGATCGCCCTGGGCGGCGAGGTGCTCACCAACGGCGACGGGCTGCTGCTGGAGGGCCGGACCCTGTACGCGGTGCAGAACCGGCTCAACACGGTCGCGGTGATCAAACTCGGCCGGGACGGCTCCTCTGGGAAGGTCGTCGACCGGCTGACCGACCCGCGCTTCGACGTGCCCACCACGGTCGCCGCCTTCGGCAGCCGCCTCTACCTGCCCAACGCCCGTTTCACCACCCCGCCCACCCCGGACACCCCCTACGACGTGGTCGCCATCCGGCCCGGACGCTGACGGGCTCGCGCGGGCCGTCAGGACAGGCGGAACTCGTGCTCGACGATCTGGTTGTCGGCGGGGGTCACCGTCGTCGTGACCTCGACGGCGCGGCCGGAGGCGGTCCTGCCGACGTGGAAGATGTCGAGCACGCTGCGCTCCGGGCTGATCTCCAGGGCGATGGCCTCGGCGTCGCTGGGGGGCCGGACCATGAGACGTTCGGTGGCCGCCACCTGCTTGAATCCGAGGTCGGCGAGGGCCGACTTGATGCCGCCGACCAGGACGGCTGACGGGTCCTCCAGGGTGCTGCCGCCGGCGATCTCCAGGGGGATCCAGGAGGCGTTGAGCCGGACCGGGATGCGGGAGGCGAGCAGTCTGCGGCGGCGCACCAGGCAGTTGGGCCGGCCGCGCGGCAGTCGGAGAACCTCGGCGATGTGCTCGGGAGGCTCGGCGCGTTCGGTGGTGATCTCGTGCTGGGGTTCGAGGCCGAGGGCCCGGATCTCGGCGTCGAAGGCGCCGCGGGCCTCCTGGCCCTCGCGGATCTCACGGGGGTAGCGGGCCGGCGAGTGTAACAACGGGGGGAGCCAGGTGACCATCGTGCCCCGGCCCTGCCTGGCGGTCACCTTGCCTTCGGCGGCCAGGAGCTGGAGGGCCCGGTTGACCAGACTCCGCGACACCCCGAAGCGTTGGGCCAGCTCGGGCTCGGGCGGCAGCAGGGTCCCCGGCGGATGTCGCCCGTCAAGGATGTCTCGACGCAGGTGGTGGGCGATCTGGCGGAAGTTCGGCTTGCCGAGCCGGTCTATCACACTCCCTGTCTCTCCTCGGCCGTCGTGCCGGAAACATCGGGACGCCGCGGCCTATTGACTTGGCGTGTTCGTACGATCACTCTATGAAACGCCAAACGTTTGTTGTTCGTTCGGCAACGAACCCAGGGGTTCTGGTCAACCCCCGAGCCAAGGAGCCTGATGCCATGAGCGTCGCGACGCACCCCGTCCCATGGGGAGTCACCCGGGTGACGGCGTTCGACCCGTCCGCCCCCGTGGACGTGCCGCATGTCGAGCTGGACCCGGTGTCCCAGACCGGCCGCTACTTCGACCCGGCCGGCCGGCCGATCGAGGCGGGCAGGCACGGGAGCGGCAAGGTGACCAGCAGACCCACCAAGACGGCCGCGCCCGGCGGCGACAAGCGCGCCAGGGACGACGACAGCACCCTCGACTACGCCAGCGACTGACCGATGACCGACGCTCCCGTCCTGGTCGTCACCAGTGTCGACGACGCCACGGCCGATCCGGTCGCCCGGCGGTTGTTCGAGCGCGGGGTGCCCGTGGCGCGTCTCGATCCGGCCGACTTCCTCGGTGCCGAGGCCAGGATGTCGGCCAGGTTCGGCAGCCACGGGATGTCCGGCCGGATTCGCACCGCGAGCCGGGAGGTGGAGCTGCGCGGGGTGCGGGCGGTGTGGTGGCGCCGTCCCACCCCCTACCGGGAGCGCGCCGGCCGGCCGGAGCCGATCGCCAGGTTCGCCGCGAACGAGGCCGGCATCGGGTTCGGCGGCGTGCTGGCCGCCCTGCCCGACTGCCTCTGGGTCAACCATCCGTGGCGCAATCACGCCGCCGAGCACAAGCCCGCCCAGCTCGTCACCGCGGCGGCGTGCGGCTTCACCGTGCCCGAGACCCTGGTCACCAACGAGGTGGACGAGGCGCGGGCCTTCGCCGACGGGTACGCGCCGGTCGTCTACAAACCGCTCCGGCATGCCGTGCTGCCCGCCGCCGACGGCCGCGCCGGGATGATCTGGGTCGGCCCGGTCGTCTCCGCGTCGCTGGACGACTCGGTGGCGGGCACGGCCCACATGTTCCAGGCTCAGGTGGACAAGGTCGCCGACGTGCGGGTCACGGTCGTCGGCCGGTGGCTCTTCGCGGTGCGCATCGACGGCGGGCTCCTCGACTGGCGGGCCGACTACGACGCCCTCGCCTACACCCGGATCGGTTGCCCGGCCGAGGTCGAAGCGGCCATCCATCGCTACATGGCGGGCTTCGGGTTGATGTTCGGCGCGTTCGACTTCGCCCTCACCGCCGCCGGCGCGTGGGTGTTCCTGGAGTGCAATCCCAACGGCCAGTGGGCCTGGATCGCCGAGCAGGAGGACGCGGTCGCCGACGCCCTGGCCGACCTCCTGGAGAAAGGGCGGATTTGACCGGCTCGCTTCCGGGAGGCGGGGCGGCGGTCCTGGTCGGCGAGTCGCGCCGATCAGGGGCGCAGGGCGGCGAGTTGCTGCTCGAACGGTATGACGTCCTCGAACGCCTCCGGCGCGTTCTGCGCGGGGTGCCGGTGTGTCAGCAGGCCGGCCAGCTCGCCGGCGGCGCGGGCGACGCGGTCCGACAGGACGCCGGTGGCGTCGCCGTCTCCGCCCCAGTCTTCGGAGGCCGCGTAGACGGCGGGGGCGTCACGATGGCGTGCAGGTAGGCGAAGAGCGGGCGCATCGCGTGCTCCAGCGCGAGCGAGTGGCGGGCGGTGCCTCCGGTCGCGGCGATCAGCACCGGCTTGCCCGCCAGCGCGTCGTTGCCGATGACGTCGAAGAACGACTTGAACAGGCCGCTGTAGGAGGCGGTGAAGATCGGCGTGACCGCGATGAGGCCGTCGGCCGACGTCGCCGCGTCGATCGCGTCGCGCAGCCGGGCGCCGGCGAAGCCGGTGACGAAGGTGTTGGCGATGTCGCCGGCCAGGTCGCGCAGCTCGATCACGCGTACCTCGACGGCGCCGCCCGCCTCCTCGATCCGCCGCGCGGTCGCCTCCGCGAGCCGGTCGGCGAGCAGGCGGGTCGAGGACGGCTGGGTCAGTCCCGCCGTGACGACGACGAGGTTCATGAAGGTCTCTCCTTCCGGTCGGTACGGGCTCAGCCGGCGGCGGGCTCGGAGGGGCGGGCGGTCAGCAGGGAGGCGTGGGTCGGGGCGCCGGGCACCTCGGCGGGCCGGCCGGCGGCGAACTCCCGGCGCAGCACGGGCACGACCTCCTCACCGAGGATGTCGAGCTGCTCCAGCACGGTCTTCAGCGGCAGACCGGCGTGGTCCATCAGGAACAGCTGGCGCTGGTAGTCGCCGAACGACTCGCGGAACGTCAGTGTCCGGTCGATGACCTGCTGCGGGCTGCCGACCGTGAGCGGCGTCTCCTCGGCGAACTCCTCCAGCGACGGGCCGTGGCCGTAGACCGGGGCGTTGTCGAAGTAGGGGCGGAACTCGCGGACCGCGTCCTGGGAGTTCTTGCGCATGAACACCTGGCCGCCGAGCCCGACGATGGCCTGCTCGGGCGTGCCGTGGCCGTAGTGGGCGTAGCGCCGGCGGTAGAGGGTGATCAGGCGGATGAAGTGCTCCTTCGGCCAGAAGATGTTGTTGGCGAAGAACCCGTCACCGTAGTAGGCGGCCTGCTCGGCGATCTCGGGGCTGCGGATGGAGCCGTGCCACACGAACGGCGGCACCCCGTCGAGCGGGCGCGGCGTGGAGGTGAAGCCCTGCAACGGAGTGCGGAAGCGGCCCTTCCAGTCGACGACGTCCTCGCGCCACAGCTGGTGCAGCAGCGCGTAGTTCTCGATGGCCAGCGGGATGCCCTGCCGGATGTCCTGGCCGAACCAGGGGTAGACGGGGCCGGTGTTGCCGCGCCCGAGCATGAGGTCCACCCGGCCGTCGGCCAGGTGCTGCAGCATGGCGAAGTCTTCGGCGATCTTCACCGGGTCGTTGGTGGTGATCAGCGTCGTGGCCGTGGAGAGGGTGATGCGCTCGGTCCTGGCCGCGATGAAGCCCAGCATGGTCGTGGGGGAGGAGGGCACGAACGGCGGGTTGTGGTGCTCGCCGGTCGCGAACACGTCGAGCCCGACCTCCTCCGCCTTGAGCGCGATGGCCACCATGGCCTTGATGCGCTCATGCTCGGTCGGTGTCCTGCCGGTGGTGGGGTCCATGGTCACGTCGCCCACGCTGAAGATCCCGAACTGCATCATAGTCACCACCCTTGACTGTTGAACTTTTGACAATCAGCTCAGCGCGGTAGCGCGCCCGGTTATTCCACAATCATGCTGTGCCCGCACACCTCCTCGCGCCCTGGCGCCGTCCCGCACCCACCGGACCGCTTCCGTCCTCGGCCGGCAGTTCGTCCCCGACGCGGATCCTGGACTGGCGCCATCCTCGCGTGCTCGCCCTGGCGGCCGAAGCGGGCGCTTCTGGTATCCGCGCTTTCCCTGGTTGCGGCCGCTGATCCCGGGGCGGGTCGTGCTGGCCTGGCCGGAGTTCCGTACGAAAGGACGCTGGGTGCCGGTCTCCGAGATCTACGGCGACCTCGGCTCCCTGCGCGACGGTGGCGCGTTCGCCAATGACGGCGGCGAGACGTTGTTCGACGCCGTCGCCCGCACCGCGATCGACTGGGACGGCGCCACTTGCTCCTCGTGCGACCTGTCCGGGCAGGTGCTGGCCGATCTCGGCTACTTCGACGCCCGTGACGACCTGTTCGCGGCGTACGGGCAGACGGTCTGTTCGGTGGTGGCGGTCGCGTCGAGGGTGGTGGTGCGGGTCACAGGGCGTTGATGTCGGCCGGACCGAGGATGCGCTTGGGGGCGCCGTGCTCGGCGACGGTGATCATGGCTCTGCCGATCTGCTCCGTGGTGGTGACGGCCGAAGGCAGGAGCCGCCGCAGCACCGGGTAGAAGGGCACCGTCACCACGTAGGCCAGGCGGTACCACCGCGTCCTCGACGTGATGCCGTGCAGCGGCTGGATGTAGCCCGGGCGGAACATGTACGCCTCCAGCGGCAGCGTCAGCAGGGCGTTCTCGGTGGCGCCCTTGACCCGGGCCCACATCGTGCGACCGTCCGCGTCGGTGCCCGCCCCGGACACGTACACGAAGGTGGAGCCGGGGCTGAGCCGGGCCAGCGTGGTGCCGGCGGACAGGGTGAAGTCGTAGGTGATCCGCCGGTAGTCGCGCTCGTTCATGCCGGTGGAGGAGACGCCGAGACAGAAGAAGCAGGCGTCGTGGCCGGCCAGGTCGCCCTCGATCGGGCCGAGGTCGAGCAGGTCGGCGTGGGTGATCTCGCGCAGCTTGGGGTGCGCCTGCCCGGTGGGCGCGCGGCCGACCGTCAGCACCGCCTCGACCCGGTCGTCGGCCAGGCACTCGCGCAGCACGCCCTGGCCGACCATGCCGGTCGCACCGAAAATGATCACCTTCATGCCGCTCCGTTCCTGGCGCCATGCTAGGCGGCCAGGCCGCGTCAGCGGCGCACCGGGCCCTTCGGCCGGTGCGTGCTCCGCGGCGCACGGCAGGTGGAGCGGCGGGCCCGGCAGGGCCTCACGCCTGGCTCGCTCCCCAGTCCAGCAGCGCCCTGGCCGTGTCGAAGCGGCGGCTGGAGACCGACTCGCCGAGCAGCACGCCGATCAGCAGGCGGCCGTCGCGCTCGCCGGCGAAGGCCAGGCTGTAGCCGGCGGCGCGGGTGAAGCCGGTCTTCAGGCCGAGGGCTCCGGGCTCGCCGAGCAGCTTGTTGGTGTTGGTCCAGGTGTAGGAGCGGTGGTCGGCGGTCTGCTCCACCGTGTGGACGCGGGTGGCGGTGACCTGCCTCAGCAGCGGGTTCTCCAGCGCCTTCACGGCCAGCAGGGCCTGGTCCTTCGCGGTGGAGTGGCCGTCGCCGGCGGGCATGGGCAGGCCGTCGGCGTTGACGTACTCGGTGTCGGTCATGCCGAGGCGGCGGGCGGTGTCGTTCATCTTGGCCACGAACCCGGGGACGCCCGGACCGTAGGCGCGGGCCAGCGCGTGCGCGGCGTCGGCGCCGGAGGGCAGCATGAGGCCGTACAGCAGCTCACCGACGGGGAGCCGGTCGCCGGCGCGCAGGTAGGCGCTGGTGCCGCCGCCGTTCACGGCGTAGCTGACATCCTCGGGCTCGATCTCCACCAGGTCCGTCGGCTTGGCGGACTGGAGCACGACGTGAGCGGTCATCGTCTTGGTGAGGCTGGCGATCGGCATGCGGACGTCGGCGTTCGTGCCGAGCAGTTCCCTGCCTGTGGCGGCGTCGAGCAGGTAGGCGGCGCGGCCGTACACGGCGGGCGCGCTCGCGGCGGGCGCCTGCGCGGGCGCCTGTGCGGCGGCGACCGCGGTCGCCGGGCCGGCGGGCTGCGCGTGGGCAGGCGTCGCGAACCCGGCGGCCACGGCGATGGCGCCGGCGCAGAGGGTCAGGCGGGCTTTCCGGTTACGCATACGACACAGAATGCCGCGAAGCTTTGTGTTTTTTTAGGGTAATCGTCCCCTTTGTCTGGAGTAAGAGTCCGAAACGCCTTCAGCGGCGGTGAATCCGGGTCAGGTAAATCTTTACCGCTCGGTCCTCATCAGAGTGGCCCGCGTGACCAGGGACCACGAATGGCGTACGTGCGCCCAGGCGGGTCCAGCTCGGCGGTGCTGCCCAGCTGGTTGGCGAACAGCGTGGAGCCGTCGGGGCTGAAACAGGCGCCCGCGAACTCACTGTCGTCGGCGATGTTCACCGCCAGCTCGAACGGCTGCCCACCACGCGGGTCCAGGCCGATCAGCCGGTTGACGTTGGCCAGGCCCGGCGCCAGCGGGTGCGGGTCGGCGTCCACCGAGGAGGCGTCGTCCTCGCACAGCACGATGCCGCCGCGCGGCGTGAACGTGAGATTGTCGGGCGAGTCGAGCTCCTTGCGGCCCGGCGACTCGTACACCAGCACCAGCGTGCCCCCGCGGTCACGGCCGGGCACGTACCGCCAGACCTGGCCGTAGCCCTCCCGGTAGCCGTCAGCGCCGGGAGCGTCACCGTTCTTGGCGTCGCCGCCGCTGGTCGAGTTGAAGAACACGCTGCCGTCGCCGTACCAGCAGCCCTCCAGGCGGTTGAACTTGGCGCCGCCCTTGGCCAGGCCCTGCTGGGTGCAGGTCGCCGCGCCGCCCTCCAGGTCGGGGTCCGGATCGTCGATCGTCACCCACTCGACCGGCAGCCGGGCGCCCATCCGCTGGCCCTCACGGCAGTCGTAGCCGTCGACGCCCTCGATCTTGAGCATCTCCAGCACCCCGCCGGCCGCCAGGTTGCGCGGATCCCTGGGCCGGAACCGGTAGAACCCGTCGGGCTTGCCCGAGTCGTCCTCCGTCTCGTACACGTAGCCGGTGCGCGGGTCGACCGCGACGGCCTCGTGCGAGAAGCGGCCCATCGCGGTGAGCGGCATCGAGGCGGCCGGGCGGCCGGGCACCGGACCGTTCAGCGGCACCTCGAAGACGTAGCCGTGCTTGCGCTGCCAGCCCTGTGCCGGCCCCGCCGTCGTCTCCTCGCAGGTCAGCCAGCCGCGCTCGTGCAGCATCCGGCCGCCCGCGCAGTTGATGATCGTGCCGTTGAGGCTGACGAAGTGCCTTACCACCTCGCCGCTGCGCGGATCCACCTCCAGCGTGGTGGTGCCGCCCACGCCCAGCTCGTCGTACCTCGCCGAACCGGGCACGTGCACCCGGCCCAGCGGCGAGCCCGGAGGGGTGCGCACCTCGTGGTTGCGGATCAGCCGCACCGTGTGGCGGCGGGTGCCGGGGAACGCGGCCATGCCGTCGTGCGCGATCGGCGTGGCCACCCCGTCGGACATCGGGGTACCGGTCCTGCCCAGCACCACGTACGAGAAGCCGGCGGGGAGCGCCAGCAGTTCCTCGCCGGTGTTGCGCGACGGCGTGCGGCGCAGCGGGCCGTAACCCACCCGGCGCGGATCCGGCGGGGTCCGGCCGGTCTCGGCCCAGGCGGCGTGCGCGCCCAGGGTGTCGATGGCGATGCCGCTGGCCAGCGCGCCACCCGCGGTGGCGAGGCCACGGCCGAGAAAGGTCCGGCGATCGAGCGCGCTCAACTGATTCTCCTCGGGACGGAGGACGACTCCAGGGACACGGAGCGTCCCGCCAGCGTAGACGCGTTGACTCCGCACCAGGAGGCCCAGACACGCTGCGTTGTCAGACGAGAACCCTGACAGTCACCAGTCGACGGCGACGTACTTGGTCTCCATGTAGTCGAGCATCCCCTCGTGGCCGCCCTCGCGGCCGATGCCGCTCTGCTTGACGCCGCCGAACGGGGCGGCCGGGTCACTGACCAGGCCGCGGTTGAGCCCGACCATGCCGGCCTCCAGCCGCTCGGTGACCCGCAGGCCGCGCGCCAGGTCGCCGGTGTAGACGTAGGAGACCAGGCCGAACTCGGTGTCGTTGGCCATCCGGACCGCCTCGTCCTCATCGTCGAAGGAGACGATCGGCGCCACCGGCCCGAACACCTCCTCGCGCAGGATCGGCGCGTCGGGATGGACGTTCACCAGCACGGTCGGCTCGTAGTAGAAGCCGGGCCGGTCGGGCCGGCCACCGCCCACCAAGGCCTTCGCGCCGCCGTCGAGGCTGCCGCGCACCAGGCTGTGGACCTTGTCCACGGCGTCCTGGTTGACCAGCGGCCCGACCTGGGTGCCCTCCTCGGTGCCGGGGCCGACCACCAGCGCCGACATGCGGGAGGCCAGCCGCCTGGCGAACTCGTCGGCGACCGGCGCCTCGACGTAGAACCGGTTGGCCGCCGTGCACGCCTCACCGGCGTTGCGCATCTTGGCGATCATCGCGCCCTCGATCGCCGCGTCCAGGTCGGCGTCGGCGAATACGACGAACGGGGCGTTGCCGCCGAGCTCCATCGAGGTGTTGACCACCTGGTCGGCCGCCTCGCGCAGCAGCACCCGGCCCACCTCGGTGGAGCCGGTGAAGGACAGCTTGCGCACCCGCGGATCGTGCAGCATGGCCGACACCACCGCGCCGGAGCGGCGGGCGGGCAGCACGTTGACCACGCCCGGCGGCACCCCGGCCGCGCTCAGGATCTCGGCCATGGCCAGCGCGGTGAGCGGCGTGTCACTGGCGGGCTTGAGGATCATGGTGCAGCCCGCCGCCAGCGCGGGCCCCATCTTGCGGGTCGCCATCGCGGCCGGGAAGTTCCACGGCGTCACCAGTACGCAGACGCCGACCGGCTGGTGGAACACGACGATCCGGTTGGCGCCCGACGGGGCGGTGGTGAGCTGTCCCGCGCCGCGCACCGCCTCCTCGGAGTACCAGCGGAAGAACTCGGCCGCGTACGTGACCTCGCCGCGCGCGTCGGGCAGCGCCTTGCCGTTCTCCAGCGAGATGAGCCTGGCCAGGTCCTCGGCCCGTTCGGTCATCAGCTCGAAGGCGGCGCGGAGGATCTCGGCCCGCTCCCGGGGGGCCGTGGCCGCCCAGGAGGCGGCCGCCGCGTGCGCCGCGTCGACGGCGGAGATCGCGTCGTCGGCGGTGCCGTCGGCCACGGAGGTGATGACCTGTCCCGTGGCGGGATCCAGCACGTCGAACCGGCCGCCGTCGCCGGCCGTGACCGCCTGGCCGCCGATGTAGAGCTCGGTGAGCATGATCGTGTCTTCCTTTCCGTACGGGTCGGCGGGCGGCGGGGTGGTCATGAAGGTCCTCCCAGACCGTCGTCCACCGCGACGTCCTCCGGTTCGAGGCGCAGCCCCGAGGCGGCGGCCTGCAGGTCGAGCAGGACGGCGAAGTCCTCGTCCACCCGGCCCGTGCCGACGCTGGCCTGGATGAGCTGCGCGGTGAGCGCGGTGACGGGCATCGGCACGTCCAGGGCGCGGGCGGCGGTCAGGCCGAGGTCGAAGTCCTTGCGCAGCAGGATCGGGGTGAACGTCGGCGTGTAGTCGAGGTGCACGAACGCCGGGGACTTGTAGCGGGTGAACGCCGAGCCCATGACGCTGTCGTTGAGGAACTCCAGGAAGGCGTGCCGCTGGACGCCGCCCTTCTCGGCCAGCACGGTGATCTCGGCCAGCGTCTGGGTGACCACGCCCAGCATCAGGTTGTGCGCGATCTTCACCAGGCGGGCGGTCTCGCCCTCTCCCACATAGGTGACCGACCTCCCGAGCCGCTCCAGGAGAGGGGCGACCTGGTCGTAGGTCTCCCGGTCGCCCGACACCACCAGGCTGAGCGCACCGGCCCGCGCCACCTTGGGGTTGCCGCTGACCGGCGCGGCCAGGTAGGCGACCCCCCTCTCCGCGCAGGCCCGGCGCACCTCGGCCGACGACTCCACGGACACGGTCGAGGAGTCGATCACGACCCCCGGCAGCTCGTCACCCGTGAGCAGCCCGTCGTCGCCGAACAACACGTTCTCCAGGACGGACGCCGTGGAGACCATGGTGAACACCACGTCCCTGTCACGCAGCGCGCCGAGCGACTCCGCGACCGACGCGCCGTGCTCCTTGAGCGGCTCCGCCTTGGCGATGGTGCGGTTCCAGGCGGTCACGTCCACACCGGCGTCGGCGAGCCGCGCCGCCATGGCGGCTCCCATCCGGCCGGTCCCGATCCAGCCGACCCGGGTCGTTGTCGCATCAGTCATCGGAACTCCTCGGTGAGCGGGGCCGGGCCGGGCATCGTCCGGTGTCCGGGTGCTCGCTCTCCCTGGAACGTGTCCCGTGTGAATGTGGGCAAACCGTCAGGTGACCTCGCGCAGCGTCCTGATCAGGGCGTCGATCTCCTCCGCCTGGCCGGGCAGCAGGTCGCGCAGGGTCCGCAGCGCGTGGACGACGCCCTCGATCACGCAGCCGGGACGGGTCTCGCTCCCGAAGATCTTCGAGGCCTCGGTGTGGTCTCCGAGCGCGGCCAGGTAGACGCCCAGGTTGAGCCGGGCGTTCCCGTCCGTGTCACCGCCCGCCACCTCGCGAGCTCCCAGGTCGAGCGCCCGCCGGAAGGCCTCGTCGGCAGCCGCCCGATCGCCCAGCGAGAGCCTGGTGAGGCCCGAGGCGTAGACGTGCCAGCTGGCGGCGGGGTCGAGCTCCATCGCGCGGTCTAGGTCGGCCAGGGCCTTGCCGTGGTCGCCCAGGATGCGGTGGGTCTCGCCCCGGGCGGCCAGCGCCCAGGCGTAGCCGGGGTCCAAGCCGAGAGCGTGGTCCAGGTCGATGAGGGCTTCGTCGTAGCGCCGCAGGGCCTGGTAGGTCGTGCCGCGGGCGGCGAGGGCCCAGGCGTAGTCAGGGTCGAGTTCGATGGCGCGGTCGAGGTCGGCGAGAGCCTGCTCGTGGTTTCCCATGACGCGGTGCACGGTGCCGCGCACGGCGATCGCCCCCGCGAAGCGCGGATCGAGGCCCACCACGCGGTCGAGGTCGGCCAGCGCCTGGTCGTTGCGCCCCGCGAGATGGTGGATCCCGCCTCGCAGGGCGACGCCCCAGGCGTAGCCGGGTTCCAGCTCGACGGCGCGGTCGAGGTCGGCCAGCGCGGTCTCGAAACGCTTGAGGGACAGGCAGGCCCATGCGCGTGTGTACAGGGCGTCGGCCTGCGCGCGGGCGCTCAGTGGCACGGTCTCCAGCAGGATGGTCATGAGCTCGACGGAGCTCTCGTTGCTTCCCCCGGCGTGTGCGCCGAGCCGGGCGGCCCAGCTGAGGAGAAGCTCGGACTCGACCTCCTCACCGGCCTGCCGGACGGCGTCCAGCACCCTGCGGGTCAGGGCGATGTCCGTGCGGTGGGCGTGGACGACCTGCTCCAGTGCGGTGTCCAGATGCGCGTGCGGGTCGGCGCAGAGGCCGTGGTAGATCTCTTCCAGCAGGTGGTGCTGCCAGGCGGGATCGTTCCACTGCTGGGACTCGGGCAGTTGGAGTTCGTCGCGCCACTGCTGGTGGCGTTCGCGCAAACTCCTGTGCCGCCGGCGCCAGTCCAGGGGAGAGCGGCTGCGCTGCGTGCGCAGCATGGGGGTGCGCACCGCCGCGTGGTAGACGTAACCGCCGGCCCGGCGGCTGACGAACGGCTGGCCGCGCAGCCAGGCGAAGGTCGCGCCGGCCGTCTGGGGAGAGACGAGGGCCCCGAGGACGTCCTCGTTGAGCGTGCGGGGATAGGCGGCCAGCAGCGCGACGGCGCGGCGCTCCTCGTCGCTCTCCCATTTCAGGAACCGCTCCACGGCGTCGTCGCTCGGGTCGCCCACCTCGGCCGGGTCGCCCGGCTGGTTCTGCGCCAGCATCGCCACCAGCAGGGGCAGTCTGCCGGAGAGGCCGAGGATGAGGCGGATCACGCGCTCGTCCCGCACGCCCTTGCGCAGGCAGAGCCCGCGCGCCTCTTCCTCGGTGAACGGCGCGAGCTCGATCTCCGCGAGGATCCCGGCGTAGCCGCTCCACCGGTTGGGATCCAGCGGATGCTGACCGGCGACGCCGACGACCAGGTTGGCCGGGAGCGCGCCGTACCTGCCGCCGAACAGGTCGAGCAGCCAGGTCTCGCACCACAGCGCGGTGCGTTCGAAGGTGTCGAAGAACAGGGCGACGGGCCGCTTGGCGGCCAGCCGCCGCAGGCCGGCCAGGAACGAGGGCGTCAGCATCTCGGTGGGCAACAGCAGCAGGCGGACGTCCTGGTTCGGGAACTTGCCCGCCAGATAGGTGCGGAAGCGTTCCGCCTGCTCGACCGCGGACTCCGCGTCGACGGCGTCCGCCACGGCGCCGACGATCGGCAGCGACTTCATCGTGCCGAGACCGAGCCGCACCGCCGTCGACGTCAGCAACCGCATGGCGCCGTCGGGAGCCTACGGATCGCTGACCAGCGCCCTGCGACGGCGCTCGTAGAGCGAGAACTCCTCGTCGAAGGCGGACAGGTGGGCGCCGTCCCGGCCCAGGTCGCGGGCCACCTGCGCCATGACGGTCGGCACGTCGAAGGTGTCCTCGTTGACGACGGCGCAGACGGCTCCGTGCTCGGCGGCCATCCGCCTGAACTGTTCGGTGAGGAAGGTCTTGCCGACTCCCGCGTCACCGTGGATGTTGACGATGAACCGGCGCCTGTCGGAGTCGACGGGAAGCGCGAGGTTCTCGCCGAACCAGGCGAGCTGGCTCTCCCGGCCGACGAAACCGGCCTGCTGCCGGCGCTTGACGATCTCCTGGAGGGTCAGTTCGGGGTCGGCCATGGAGACTCCACGCTTCCTCATCCGCCTGGATGGGGATCAGTATCACTTGAGCTGATCACCAGCCGCCGAGGTCACCAGCCGCCGAGGTCACCAGCCGCCGAAATCGCCACCGCCGAAGTCGCCCCCGAAGTCGCCGCCGCCGCCGGTGTCGTGGTCGTGGTCGTGCGCGTGCTTGTGCCGCTGATGCTCCTGCCAGGCGTGACCGGCCTGCTTCGCGCCCTCGCGCACCGCCGACCAGTCAGTCGCCCCGGAGCCGCCCTTCGCGTACAAGGGCGGTCCTGGAGCCCGGTGGCAGACGGGAACCCTTGCCGGGTGGCCCTGGCTGAACTATCGTCTGGACATGTGTCCAACAATGCGCTGACGGAGCCCACCCGGCGGCGGCTGACGCACCGGCAGGCCGACACCGTGCGCCGGCTGACCGACGCCGCCGTCGAGGAGCTGCGCGAGCGGGGCTTCGACGGGCTGACCGTGCGCAACGTGGCCCGCCGGGCGGGTGTCGCGCCGGCCACCGCCTACACCTACTTCTCCTCCAAGAACCACCTCGTCGCCGAGGTGTTCTGGCGCCGCCTGAGCGCCCTGCCGCCGCTGGAGCCGGCCGGCGACCAGGTCCAGGCCGTCTCGGTGCTGCGCGAGATCGCGCTGCTGGTCGCCGACGAGCCGCGGCTCGCCGCCGCCTGCACCGCCGCGCTGCTCGGCGACGACCCCGACGTGCAGGAGCTGCGGCTGCGCATCGGCCTGACCATCCGCCGCAGGCTGCGCGCCGCGCTCGGCCCCGAAGCCGACCGCAAGGTGCTCAACGCGCTCGAAATGGCCTACGCGGGCGCCCTGGTGCAGGCCGGGATGGGCCACATCTCCTACCACGAGACGGCCGACCGCCTGGCCGAAGTCGCCGAGCTGATCGTGAGGTAGCCCGCGTGGACCCGGTCTCCTACAGCCCGTACGACTACGCCGTGCACGACGACCCCTATCCCGTCTACGCCCGGCTGCGGCGGGAGGCCCCCCTCTACCGCAACGACGACCTCGACTTCTGGGCCGTCTCCCGCCACGCCGACGTGGCCGCCGCGTTCCGCGACCACCAGCGCTTCTCCAACGTCAACGGCGTCTCGCTCGACCCCAGCGCGTGGGGTCCCGCCGCGCACCGGACGATGTCCTTCCTGGCCATGGACCCGCCCTCGCACACCCGGATGCGCGCCCTGGTCGCCAAGGGGTTCACCCCGCGCCGGGTGCGCGAGCTGGAGGGCGACATCCTGCGGCTGACCCGCCGCCACCTGACCCCGGCCGTCGCCGCGGGCGGGTTCGACGTGGTGGCCGACTTCGCCGGGAAGCTGCCGATGGACGTCATCTCCGAGCTGATGGGCGTCCCCGAGGCCGACCGTGACGAGCTGCGCCGCCTGGCCGACCTGGTCGTGCACCGCGAGGAGGGCCTGACCGACGTCCCGCCCGCCGGGATGGAGGCGGCGCTCACCCTCGTCGGCTACTACGAGGGGCTGGTCGCCGAGCGCCGCGCGAGACCGGGCGCCGATCTCACCTCCGCGTTGCTGGCCGCCGAGGAGGACGGCGACCGGCTGACCGACGAGGAGATCATCGCCTTCCTGTTCCTCATGGTGGTGGCCGGCAACGAGACGACCACCAAGCTGCTGGCCAACGCGCTCTACTGGGGCCGGCGCAACCCCGCCGAACTGGCCAAACCCTGGAAGGACCCGGCCCGGGTGACCGACTGGGTGGAGGAGACGCTCCGCTACGACCCGTCCAGCCAGATCCTGGCCCGCACCGTCGCGCACGAAACCGAGCTGTACGGCACCGCCGTCCCCGCGGGGAGCCGGCTGGTGCTCCTCATCGGCGCGGCCAACCGCGACGAGCGGGCGTTCTCCGAACCCGACCGCTACGACCTCGACCGGGACACCTCCGCGCTGATCAGCTTCGGCGGCGGCCGGCACTTCTGCCTGGGCGCCAACCTGGCCAGGCTGGAGGCCCGGATCGCGCTGACCGAGTTCGTCAGGCAGGTCCGCTCCTTCGAGGTCGACGCCGGCCAGGCCGTGCGCGTGCACTCCGTCAACGTCCGTGGTTTCGCCCGACTGCCCATCTCCGTCACTCCCGCCTGAGGATCGAGCTGCCATGCCGCGCTTCGAACCACACCCCTCACGCCGTCCCGCGCTGGTCACCGGAGCCTCCTCCGGCATCGGCGCCGCCACCGCCACCCTGCTCGCCGCCCGAGGGCACCCCGTCGCCCTCGGCGCCCGCCGGGTCGAACGGTGCCGCGAGCTCGCCGAGACCCTGGCCAAGGACGGCGCCGAGGTGTTCGCGCACGTTCTGGACGTCGCCGACTCCGGCTCCGTCGAACGGTTCGTGGCCGCCTCCGCCGCCGCGCTCGGCGCCCCCGAGATCGTCGTCTCCGGCGCGGGCGACGTGAGCGCCGAACGCGTCCACGAGCTCGACTCCGCCGGACTCGCCGCCCAGCTCCAGGTGCACCTGGTGGGCGCGCACCGCCTGGTCTCCCAGGTGGTGCCCGGCATGGTGCGGAACGGCCGGGGCGACGTCGTCCTCGTCTCCTCCGACGTCGTACGGGCACCGCGCCCCCACATGGGCGCCTACGTGGCGGCCAAGAACGGCCTGGAGGGCATGGCCCGGACGATGCAGATGGAGCTGGAGGGCACCGGCGTGCGGGTCTCGATCGTCCGGCCCGGTCCCACGATGACCGGCATGGGGATGGACTGGGACCCCCAGACGACCGGAGAGGTCCTGGAGGACTGGGTCAAGTGGGGCCTCGCCCGCCACCCGTACTTCCTCAAGCCGGAGAACGTCGCCGCGGTGATCGCCGCCGTCGTCGAGACGCCGCGCGGCACCCACCTGACCCTGGTCGAGGTCCAGCCGGAGGCGAGGAACCGATGACGCAGCCCAGACTCGTCTCCGGCGGCCCCGACCACCTGGAGGAGCTGCGGGCCGACCCGATCGGCCTGATGCGGCGGGTGCGCGAGGAGTGCGGCGCGGTCGGGGAGTTCCGGCTGGCGGGGCGGCCGGTCGTGCTGCTGTCGGGCGCCGAGGCCAACGAGTTCTTCTTCCGCGCCCCCGACGAGGAGCTCGACCAGGCCGGCGCGTACCCGTTCATGACCCCGATCTTCGGCGAGGGGGTGGTCTTCGACGCCACTCCCGAGCAGCGCAGGGAGGCGCTGCACAACCAGGCGCTCAAAGGTTCCTACCTCAAGGGGCATGCCGCCACGATCGCCGCCGAGGTGGACCGGATGGTGGCCGGGTGGGGAAGCGAGGGGGAGATCGACCTGCTCGACTGGTTCGCCGAGCTGACCATCTACACCTCCTCCGCCTGCCTGATCGGCAGGCGCTTCCGCGAGCAGCTCGACCGGCGCTTCGCCGAGCTCTACCACGACCTGGAGCGCGGCACCGACGCGATCGCCTACGTCGACCCGTACGCCGACATCGACAGCTTCCGGCGGCGCGACGCGGCCCGCGTCCAGCTCGTCGGCCTCGTCGAGGAGATCATGGCCACCCGCACCGCACCCGCCCGTGAGGACCGCGATCTGCTCGACGTGCTCATGTCCCTCGGCAGGTTCTCCGCCGACCAGATCACCGGGATGTTCATCTCGATGATGTTCGCCGGGCACCACACGACCTCCGGCACCGCGGCCTGGACGCTGATCGAGCTGCTGCGCCACCCCGAGATCATGCGCGCGGTGGTCGCCGAGCTGGACGAGCTGTACGCCGACGGCTCGGAGGTCAGCTTCCAGGCGTTGCGCGAGATCCCGCTGCTCGAATCGGCCGTCAAGGAGGCGCTGCGCCTGCACCCGCCGCTCATCCTGCTGCTCCGGGTGGCCCGGTCGGAGCAGCGGGTGCTCGGCCACCGCATCCCCGAGGGGACCATGGTCGGCTGCTCCCTGGCCGTGTCCAACCGGATCGCCGAGGACTTCCCCGACCCGGACGCCTTCGACCCGTCGCGCTACGCCAAGCCGCGCGAGGAGGACCTGCTGCACCGGTGGACCTGGGTGCCGTTCGGCGCCGGGCGGCACCGCTGCGTGGGCGCCGGCTTCGCGATGATCCAGCTCAAGGCGATCTTCTCGGTGCTGCTGCGTGACTGGGAGTTCGCCCTGGCCCAGGACCCCGCGTCCTACCGTAACGACCATTCCACGATGGTGGTCCAGCTCGCCCGGCCGTGCCGGGTGACCTACCGCAGGAGGCGGCCTTGCGGGTGAGCGTCGACCTCGACCTGTGCCAGGGGCACGCCCTGTGCGAGCTGGAGGCGCCCGAGGTCTTCGAGGTGCCGAGGAAGGGCAAGGCGCGGGTCCTCGACCCGCGTCCGCCCGAGACGCTGCGCGACCGGGTCGAGGCCGCCGTCCGCTACTGCCCCACCCAGGCGATCCTGCTCAAGCCGAAGGAGTGACCGCGCCATGCCCAGTTTCCCCCGCAGTGAGCTCGACGAGATGGTCCAGCGCTGGCTGGAAGCCAACCACCGGTGCGAGGAGGCGGGCGACTGGCGCCCGCTGGCCGAGCTCTACACCGAGGACGCCACCTACGGCTGGAACGTCGGCCCCGGCCAGGACTTCATGGCGGTCGGCCGCGACGAGATCCGCGACCTGGTCCTGGGGTCGGAGATGGGCGGCCTGGACGGCTGGACCTACCCGTACCAGCGGGTCCTCGTCGACGACCGCGCCGGTGAGGTGGTCGGGTTCTGGAAGCAGATCGCCGACGCCGAGCGGCCGGGCGGCGGCGCGTACGAGGTGGCGGGCATCGGCGGCAGCTGGTTCCGCTACGGGGGAGACTTCCGGTGGTCGTGGCAGCGCGACTGGTTCGACCTGGGCAACGTCACCTCGCTGTTCGTCGAGATGATGAAGGCGGGCACCCTGTCCGAGGGCATGAAGCGCCGCCTGGACCGGGCCGCCTCCGGGGAGCGGATCCCCGGCTACCACCCGCGGGGCGAGTCGCCGGTCCCGCTCTGGTGAGCCGCTCAGACTGGGATGCGCGGCGTGCTCTGGTGAGCCGCTCAGGCTGGAAGACGCGGCGTGCTGTGGCGAACCGGTCAGGCGGGGATGTGCGGCGTGCCGTCGCGCATCGGCGGGAACCTGAACGTCGCGGCCGTGGTGCCCCGCGTCATCCTGGTGATCTCGGCCTCGCCGACGGGCTCGGTGTCGTCGTCGATGATCACCTCCCAGCGGCAGTGCGGCACCCGGCCGGCGGGCGTCCGGGGCGGCCGGTGCACCGGCCGGATCCGGGCGCGCGGGTTCACCGCCTGGGCGGTCCAGTCGAAGGTGCCGTCCTCGATGTGGTGGCACATGCCCCGGGTCGCGCGCTCCCCGAACGGCTCCACGTCCAGCAGTGCGCCGCAGCTGCGCAACTGGAAGAAGCCGTGGGTCTCCGAGACGAGCTCGTACTCCACGTCCATGTAGTGCTGGGCGAAGCCGGGGTCGAGCTGCAGGCACTTGAAGATGGCCGACACTCCGTCGCCCTCGATCCGCATGATCTCGCGGATCCGCCGGGTGTAGACGGGGCTGGCGCCCTGCCACTCGTCGATGGCGATCTCCTCCACGGCCTGCTGCCCGTACCGCAGGCCGACGGTGATCAGCGCGGACCGGTCGAGCAGGTGGACGATCAGCGCGTACTCGCGGACAAGCCGCACCAGGGCTTCTTTGGACAGGTCCTCGAACCGGAAGTTCGGATCGAATTCTCCGGAATAGTCCTTGCGCTCCGTCATGCGGGCAACTGTAGTCTGGACAGGTGTCCAGAACAACCGGTCGCTTGTTTGGCGACCTCTCGCCCCTCCTGATCGGCGGGGAGCTCGTCTACGGCCCCCGCCGGTTCGGCACCCTCGACCCGGCGACCGGCGACACCCTGGGAGAGGCCACCGACGCCGCCCCCGCCGACCTGGACCACGCGATCGCCGCCGCCCGCCACGCCTTCGACTCCACCCCCTGGGCCACCGACCCCGCCTTCCGGGTGCGCTGCCTGCGCCAGCTGCACGACGCGCTCACCCGCCACGCCGAGGAGCTGCGCGAGCTCACCATCGCCGAGGCGGGCGCCCCCCGCTTCCTGACCCACGGCGCGCAGCTCGACGCGCCCGTCGCCGACCTGGCCTGGGTCGCCGACCTCGCCGAGGACTACCTCTGGGAGCACGACCTCGGCCGGGCCGCGCCCATGGGCGTGACCAGCGAGCGCCGCGTCGTCCGCGAGCCCGCGGGCGTCGTCGCCGCCATCACCCCGTGGAACTTCCCCCACCAGCTCAACCTGGCCAAACTCGGCCCGGCGCTCGCCGCGGGCTGCACGCTCGTCCTCAAGGCGGCACCCGACACACCCTGGTGCGCCGCCGCGCTCGGCCTGCTCATCCGCGAGGAGACCGATCTCCCGCCGGGCGTCGTCAACATCGTCACCGGCGCCGACCACGCCCTCGGCGCCCGGCTCTGCGCCGATTCGCGCGTCGACCTCCTCTCCTTCACCGGCTCGACCGCGACCGGGCGCACGGTGATGAGCGCCGCCGCCGGCACCGTCAAGAAGGTCTTCCTGGAGCTCGGCGGCAAGTCCGCGTTCGTCGTGCTCGACGACGCCGACCTCGCTGCCGCCTGCGGCTACGCCGCCTTCGCCGCCGTCACCCACGCCGGTCAGGGCTGCGCCATCACCACCCGCCTGCTCGTCCCGCGCGACAGGTACGCCGAAGCCGCCGATCTCACCGCCGCCACCATGCGCAAGCTGGGCACCGGAGACCCGCGCGACGAGCGCACCGTCTGCGGGCCGGTCATCTCCGCCCGCCAGCGCGACCGCGTCGAGGCGTACCTGAAGCTCGCCGCCGAGGAGGGCGGCGAGTTCGTCACCGGCGGCGGCCGGCCCGAGGGCAGGGACCGCGGCTTCTGGATCGAGCCGACCCTGGTCGCGGGGCTCGCCCCCGGCTCCCGCACGGCCACCGAGGAGATCTTCGGCCCCGTGCTGGTGATCCTGCCGCACGACGGCGACGACGACGCCGTCCGCCTGGCCAACGACTCGCCCTACGGCCTGTCCGGCGCCGTCCACGGCAGCCCCGAACGGGCCCGCGCCGTCGCCCGCCGGCTGCGCACCGGCACCGTCAGCGTCAACGGCGGTGTCTGGTACTCCGCCGACATGCCGTTCGGCGGCTACAAGCAGTCGGGTGTCGGCAGGGAGATGGGCGTGGCCGGCTTCGAGGAGTACCTGGAGACCAAGGCGATCGCGGAGGGGGTCCGATGAACCGGTTCGACGGCAAGGTGGCCATCGTCACCGGCGCCGCGCAGGGCATCGGCAGGGCGTACGCGCGGGCGCTCGCCGCCGAAGGCGCCGCCGTCGTGGTCGCCGACCTCAGCGAGGGCGGCGCCGCCGTCGCCGACGAGATCAAGGGCCTGTACGTGCGCACCGACGTGTCCGACCCCGGCTCCGTCGCCGCCATGGCCGACGCCGCCGCCGAGCGCTTCGGCGGCATCGACTACCTGGTCAACAACGCCGCCGTCTTCGGCACCATGCGGCTCGACTTCCTGTTCACCGTCGACTGGGACTACTACAAGAGCTTCATGGCGGTGAACCTGGACGGCGCGCTCCTGTGTGCCCGCGCCGTGCACGCCCACATGGCCGAGCGCGGGGGAGGGGCGATCGTCAACCAGTCCTCCACCGCCGCCTGGCAGTACTCCGGCTTCTACGGCCTGGCCAAGGCGGGGGTCAACGCGCTGACCCAGCAGCTCGCGCACGAGCTCGGCGGCCTGGGCATCAGGGTCAACGCCATCGCCCCCGGCCCCATCGACACCGAGGCCAACCGGATGGTCGTGCCCGCCGGCATGGTCGACCGGATCGTCCGCGACAAGCTGGCGCTCAAGCGCGTGGGCACCCCGGACGACCTGGCCGGCATGTGCCTGTTCCTGCTCTCGGACGAGGCCGCCTGGATCACCGGGCAGATCTTCAACGTCGACGGCGGCGAGGTGTTCCGGTCATGACCTACGGCTTCGTCGGCCTCGGCCAGATGGGCGCCCCCATGGCCCGCCACCTGGCCGGCCTCGGCCTCACCGTCCACGACACCCGTGCGGAGGCCATGGCGCCGCTCGTCGAGGCGGGCGCCCGCGCGGCGGCGAGCCCGGCCGAGGTGGCCGCCGCCAGCACGCACGTCTCCGTCATGGTGCGTGACGACGACCAGGTCCGCGAGGTCGTCACCGGGCTGCTGCCCGCCGCCGCCCCCGGCACGGTCGTCGCGATCCACTCCACGATCCGGGCCGGCACCGCCGCCGACCTCGCCAGGCTGGCGCTGCCGTACGGGATCGAGATCGTCGACGCGCCCGTCAGCGGCGGCTTCATGGGCGCCCAGGAAGGCACGTTGGCCGTCATGGCGGGCGGCACCGACGCCGCCTTCGCCCGCTGCGAGCGGCCCTTCGCCGCCTGGGCCGGCCTGGTCCTGCACATGGGCCCCGTCGGCGCGGGCACCCGCGCCAAGCTGGCCCGCAACCTACTGCACTTCGCCTCCTTCGCCGCCGCCGCCGAGGCGCAGCGGCTGGCCGAGGCCGCCGGCGTCTCACTGCGCAAGCTCGGCCGGGTGGTCAGGCACTCCGACGCCGTCACGGGCGGCCCCGGCGCGATCATGCTCCGCCCCACCACCGCGCTCCTCGACCCCGGCGACCCGCTGTACGAGATCATGCGCAACGTCCTCGCCCTCGGCCACAAGGACCTCGACCTCGCCCTGGAGCTCGCGGCCGAGCTGGGCGTCGACACCCCGCTCGCCACGCTCGCCCGCGCCCGCCTCGCCACCGGCCTGGGCCTGGAGCAGCCGGAGACGACCGATCCGGGACGAGAAGGCGGCCGGAGATGACCGATCTGGGACGGGAAGGCGGCCGGAGATGACCGACGAACGGCGGCGGCGCGGGCTGGACATGATGCGCCAGGTCTACGGCTGGGAGCTCGACGACGCCCCCGGCGACTTCTTCGGCATCACCGCCGACCACCTCTTCGCCGACATCTGGACCCGGCCCGGCCTGTCCCTGCGCGACCGCCGCCTGCTCCTCATCGGCGTGCTGGCCGGCCGTGGCCTCAACGACGTCCTCGACATCCAGCTCCCGGCCGCGCTGGGCAACGGCGAGCTGACCCCGGACGAGCTCCGCGAGATCGCCATCTTCCTCACCCACTACGTCGGCTGGCCGCTCGGCGCGCGGCTCAGCGTCCAGATCGACACCCTGATCGCCAAGCACGAGCGCGGCAGGCCACGGGATTCCCCCTAGACCCGGCCGCGAAGTGGCCGGGCGGCCCGATCACGGGTCTCCCGGCCGTCCCTGAGCCGCATCCGCCCGTCACCCGTCTTCCATCGCATGGAGGAAGGCGGGCGGGACGTGGTCGACCAGCCAGACTCCGTTGGAGCTGCGCCGGAACCGGTGTCCCGAGACGTGCATCGCCCCGGCGTCGACGACGAGCACGACGGGTTTGCCACGCCGCGCGCCCACCCGGGTCGCGGTCTCCCGGTCGGGGGACAGGTGCACGTGGTGGCGGCGCATCGGCCGCAGCCCCTCGGCCATGATCGAGGCCATGTTCCGGGCCACGGTGCCGTGGAACAGCACCGGCGGCGGCTCCACCACCGGCAGATCGAGGTCGACGCGCACCGAATGGCCCTGGCTGGCCCGGATCCGCCCGCCCTCGACCGCGTACCGGCGCTTGTCGTTGTCGGCGACGGCCTGCTCCAGCTCCGCGCGGGAGATCGGGAAGCCATGCGCCGCGGCGGCCTCCAGCAGCACGTCCACCTCTACCCAGCCGTGCGGGTCGAGGGTGATCCCGATCCGCTCGGGCTGGTGCCGGAGGTGCTTGGCCAGGTACTTCGAGACCCGCACCACCCGCTGCTCGTCGATCACGGCCGCTTACCTCCCGGACGTCGTTCAGGTAGTCTCGCGCCTCCCGAACAGGGCGGCCAAGCGGGTTTCCGGTCGCCGCACGGTTTCTAGCCGTTAGGGCGGGGCGGCAGGTCACGGGGGGCGAAGCAGTGCAGCTCGTGCTCGATGGCCAGATCGTTGACCAGGCGGCAGACCTCTCCCGAGCGAGAGAAGACGACGCTCATCAACACCGTGTGCCTGCCGACCGTCAGCGGTTCCGACCAGGGGGAGTCGAGGTAGTTGTCCTCGGCCAGGTCGGGAAAGCGGGCGGTCAGGTCGGCGTAGAACGCCGCCGTCGCCGGATGTGGCTCCTCGGGGGGCGCGCCGGCCTCCGGCGTCTCGATCATCTCCAGGTCCGGGCCGAATCCGAGGACCAGCTCGTCGCTCGGCGTCGCACCCGCGGCCAGGTCCTGGGCCAGCGCTTCCAGGGTGAGTGGCACGTCCCGCGGCCACACGCCCAGCTGCACGCTCATCCGCGCCCCTTCCTCGTTCGGAAAGCCGAATGCTACGGGCTCACAGGCGGCCGCGAGCGCGGAGCCGGGTCACCCAAGGCGCTGCCTATCACCATTGGTCCCAACCATGCCAGCCGTACCAGTGTCCGGTGAGATGCCGGTAGGTGTCGTCTCCCATCTCCTCCGGCTCGCCTGTGGGGAGCAGGACGAAGTTCGTGTTGCTGTGAATGGCCCATTCTTCGCCGATGAGGCAGGCGCTGCCAGGGACGTATTCGGGATTCCTCACTCCGGAGTAGGGAAAGTCATCGCAGATCCGGTACAACCCGACCCAGCGGCAGGAGAAGTCTCGCGGTGCCTCGGCCGTCACCGTCCGGGCGAAGGCTTCCATGCTCGGTTTCGAGATCGTGAACCGGAGCCAGAAGGGCGCGTCCCACACGAGTGCCACCACGACGCCGAGGATGACGAACCAGGGCGCCATCCAGCGCCCTGATCGGCCGTACGCGCTGCCGTCGTTGACGGCCGTGGTGTAGCGGACCGTCCAGATGATCAGTAAGGGAAACCCCGCGAAGAAGGCGACCAGGAACATCTCGATGACGTACCAGTGGGGAACGCTGGCCCAGTACAGAATGAGGCAGGCCATGACGGAGACGAGGGTGAGGTACAGCCATCCGGGAGGCTTAGTGATCACGCGTAACCCTAGCGCCCGCCGCTTTACAGCGCGGGCCCCATGACACAGCACGCGGAAGCGGTATGGCGCTACAGGGGAAACCGCGTTGCCTCACCAGCCCTGGCGCTCTGCGGCCAAAGGTCCTGGTGAGACACCATGGTGGACGATACTGGGATTGAACCAGTGACCTCTTCCGTGTCAGGGAAGCGCTCTCCCGCTGAGCTAATCGTCCTTGGAGGTGGAGACGGGATTTGAACCCGTGTAGACGGCTTTGCAGGCCGCTGCCTCGCCTCTCGGCCACTCCACCGTGCCGGAAGCTCCGAGCGGAAGACGGGATTCGAACCCGCGACCCTCACCTTGGCAAGGTGATGCTCTACCACTGAGCCACTTCCGCGTCGCCACCGAGATTGTGGTGACGAGAGAACTCTAGCGAATCCTGGCCGAGTCCCCAAACCGGAGTTCGCCGACCTGTTCGGCGTACCAGGTGATCCCGGCGACGTGCTCGGCGATCTGGCGCAGGGTCCAGTTGGGATCGCGGGGCACGTCCCACGCGTCGGGCGCCGTCGCGTAGCGGTTCAGGTACGCCTGGCCGAGCCGGGTCCAGCGGGAGCGGGCCTCGTCGAGGTCGAGCTCGGTGAAGCGGGCCCAGTCGGACTCCAGCGTCACCATCCGGCCGTGCCAGGCGTCGGGCTGCGGGACGGCGCCGGCGAGCAGCGCCTCCACCTCGGCCAGGTGGTCGACCAGGTGGTCCTGGACGCGACGGGCCGCCTTCGACGGGGTCCACACGTTGGCCCCGTCGGTCATGATCGGCCTGCCGTCCCAGGCCGGCCAGGTGGCGGCGAGCGCGAGGCAGCGGTCGATGGCTTCGGTGATGAGGTGTGCGGGATTGTCTGTCATGTGCCGATGGTGGCCCCGAAACGTTCGGGCGAGCGTCGAAGCATGGCGGTGCGGTCAGGCGTTCTAGCTGTGGCCGCCGTTGACGGTGATGCGTTCGCCGGTGATGAAGGCGGCCGCGTCGGAGGCGACGAACGAGACGGTGGCGGCGATGTCGTCCGGGGTGCCCATCCGGCGCAGCGGCACCTCGGACCGGTAGACGTCGAGCTCGTCCTGGGCGGCGCCGGCGTGCCGTTCGACGGGGATCCAGCCCGGGGCGACGAGGTTGACGGTGATGCCGTGCGGGCCGAGCTCGCGCGACCACGACCGGGTGAGCCCGAACTGCGCCGCCTTGGCCGCGACGTAGGCCGACATGCCGGGCACGAGCCGGTCGACGATGTCGGAGCCGATCTGGATCACCCGGCCGCCGCCGAGTGCCTTCATCCCGGGCAGGGCGGCCTGAACCAGCAAGGTAGGGCTCTTGACGAAGAAACGCAGCTGGTCGAGGTGGTCCTCCCAGCTGACGTCCTCGACCGCGATGGCCGGTTGCGGGCCGGTCGCGTTGAGCACCAGCGCCTTCACCGGCCCGAGCCGTGCGGCGACCCGCGCGACCAGCTCGGCCGCCGCGGTCTCGTCGGTGACGTCGGCGCCGAACGCCTCGGCGGTGCCGCCGGCCTCACGGATGTCCGCGACCACCCGCTGGGCGCCCTCGACGTCGGAGTGGTAATTGACCGCCACGGCCCACCCATCGGCCGCCAGTCGCCGCGCGATCACGGCGCCCAGGCCACGGGACGCGCCGGTCACGAGCGCCACACCGTCTGCTGCCATCGGAAGACCTCCGCTCGATCGCCCTGTCGCCCAGGGAGCCTAGCGCCTGGAATCCCCCGCAGGTGGTGACGTCGAACGGAGGACGAACGATCTTGATCCGGAACGAGCGGCGGCGATCGTTCTCAGCGTCGATGAAGAACATCGACCATTCAGTCGCTGTCCGGGAGAATTGTCTGTCCGCCATACTCCGCCGTAGCCGCAGATCGTCTTCCCGGCAGGTCTGGTCAGGTTGCGAACATTGAGGGACCTGGCCGGGCCTACGGATAGATAAGGATCTACATGCGTGACACGCCAGAAGAGCTCAGAGAGCTCCAAGCCCTCCTCGACGCCTCCCTCTCCCGCTCCACCTCGCACCTCCGCTCGATCGTCACCGAGAGAACCCTGACCGCGGAGCAACTCACCCAGATTCTGACCGGGATGTGCACTCTTGCCCTGTCCACCGTGACGGCGAAGGGCGAGCCGCGGATCAGCGGTGTGGACGGACACTTCCTGCACGGAAAGTGGTACTTCGGCACGGCGCGCAGCGCCGCCAAGGCCCGCCACCTCGCCGCTCGCCCCGCCGCCAGCGTCGCGCACATGCGCGGGGAGGACCTCGGCGTGTTCACGCACGGCACGGTGGAGATCCTCAACCCTCAGGGCGGCGAGCCGGCCCCAGACTGGCCAGACCTGCTCGCCTACTTCAAGGACTTCTATGGCGATGACGCCTTCGACTGGGACGACGAGGTGGTCTACTACCGGCTGCATCCGCACTGGATGACTGTCTACGCCCCTGATCTCGCAAAGCTCACTGCGGCGTCCCAGTCCTGACCACCAGCACCGGGCCCCGCGGGCCCAACTGATCCGTTCCTCTAGCCGAAGGCCAGGGTCTGGTCCGACTCCAGCAGAGTCTTGAGGTTGGACAGGATGGCCGGCCAGCCCTGGCTGACGCCCTTCAGCATCTCGCTGCCCGGTGCGAAGCCGTCGTGGGTCACGGTCAGCTTGACCGTGCCCTCACCGGCCGGCTCGATCTCGAAGGTGACCGTCGAGATCGGCTCCTTCCTGAGCTCGGCGAGCTTCTCGTCGCTCCAGCCGAACATGTCGGCCAACTCCTGCTCGTAGTTGTGCCAGGTGTAGGAGAGGCGCTTGCCGGGCTCGGCCTCCAGCACCCGCTGGCCCCAGTCCCTGAACTCGCGGCCCGTGTCGGCCTTCCAGGCGATCGGGGCGCCCGGCGTCCACTCGGAGCGCGGGCCCGAGTCGTCGAAGTAGCGGCTGATGAAGGCCGGGGTGGTCAGCGCCTCCCACAGCCGGTCGGGGGTGGTCTTGATGTAGGTGACGTAGACGAACGTGGTCTCGGACATGCCCGTGCCCTCCAGTGCGTGTTTCGGGTCCGCGAGCGCGCGCGCCCGTTCGCGGTCGTAGCGGTCGATCCATCGCTCGGCGATCTCGTTGATGGGCGCGGAGTTGAGGTAGTGGAGCTTCTCCCTGCCGCGCCTGGCCGTCGCCACCAGCCCGGCCGCCTCCAGCACGGACAGGTGCTTGGTCACGGCCTGCCGGGTCATGTCCAGCCCCGCGCACAGCTCGCGCAGGGTCTGGCCGTTGCGCCGGTTGAGGCTGTCGAGCAGCTCTCGACGGCTGGCGTCGGCCAGGGCCTTGAACACCGCGTCCATGTCTCTCACCGCCTCAGGCAACCGTACGGATGCATGTCGATATATAAGCAACCTTTTGGTTGCGTGTCAAGAAATGCTTAGACACGTGGCGAAGCGTCCGTGGGCTAGCGTCGGAGCATGGGAGTGGAGCACGTCGCACGCGACGCCGACATCGCCCCGGTGGCGGCGCTCATCGCCGACCCCACCAGGGCCGCCATCCTGACCGCCCTGCTCGGCGGCCGGGCGCTCGCCGCCGGTGAGCTCGCCAGGCTCGCCGGCGTCAGCGCCGCCACCGCCAGCGCCCACCTGTCCCGCCTGCTCGACGGACGGCTCGTGGACGTCGTACGGCAGGGCCGCCATCGCTACTACCGGCTGGCCGGGCACGAGGTCGCCGAGGTGCTGGAGGTGCTGGCCCGGATGAGCGCCCGGCCTCCCGTACGGTCCCTGCGCCAGTCGCGGCAGGCGCGGCTGCTGGAGGAGGCCCGCACCTGCTACGACCACCTGGCCGGGCGAGCCGGCGTGCTGCTGCTCGACCGGCTCAGGGAGGGCGGCCACTGGCGGGACGGTGAGTTGACCCCCGAGGGGGAGCGGTCGCTGTCCGCGATCGGCGTGGACGTGGCGGCGGCCCGCGCGGCCAGACGGCGCTTCGCGCCCGAATGCCTCGACTGGACCGAGCGCCGCGCCCATCTCGGCGGAGCCCTCGGCGCCGCGCTGACCAGCGTGTTCCTCGAACGCGGCTGGTACGTCAGGGGGACGGTGCCGAGAGCGGTGGTTCTAACGGACGCGGGCAGGGGAGGGCTGGCGGAGTTGTTCTCCGGTAAGGAGCTAACATCGCATACGCCAGTTACCTAAGCAGGAGTGAAGCTCATGGGCGACAACGAGGTCGTGAACGTCGGTCCGGACCCCCTCACCTTCGACGACGTCATCCGGGTGGCCCGCCACGGCGCCGCCGTGCGGCTGACCGACGACGCCATCGCGGCGGTCTCGGCGGCGCGCCAGCGGGTCGACGAGCTGGCCGAGAGCGAGACGCCCGCCTACGGCATCTCCACCGGGTTCGGCGCGCTCGCCACCCGGCACATCGACCCGGCGCTGCGCGCCCAGTTGCAGCGCTCACTGGTGCGCTCGCACGCGGCCGGCAACGGGCCGGAGGTCGAGACCGAGGTGATCCGCGCGCTCATGCTGCTGCGCCTGCACACGCTCGCGACCGGCCACACCGGCATCCGGCCGGTCACCGCCAAGACCCTGGCCGCGCTGATCAGCGCGGGGATCACGCCGGTCGTCCACGAGTACGGGAGCCTGGGCTGCTCCGGTGACCTGGCGCCACTGGCGCACGCGGCGCTCGCCCTGATGGGTGAGGGCGTCGTCCGCGACGCCTCCGGAGAGCTCACCTCGGCGGCCGAGGCGCTCAAACAGGCCGGGATCGAGCCCGTCGAGCTGGCCGCCAAGGAGGGCCTGGCGCTGATCAACGGCACGGACGGCATGCTGGGCATGCTCATCCTGGCCATCGACGATCTGACCGGGCTCATCCGGACCGCCGACGTCAGCGCCGCGATGAGCGTTGAGGCCCTGCTCGGCACCGACCGCGTGTTCGCCCCTGAGCTGCAGGCGCTCAGGCCGCAGCCGGGCCAGGCCCTGTCGGCCGCCAATATGGTGAAAATTCTGCAAAACTCCGGCGTGATGGAGAGCCATCGCGACCCCGAGGCGTGCACCCGCGTCCAGGACGCCTACTCCCTGCGCTGCGCGCCCCAGGTGGCCGGCGCCGCCCGCGACACGATCGCGCACGCCGCGAACGTCGCCCGCTGGGAGCTCGCCAGCGCCGTCGACAACCCGGCGGTGCTCGCCGACGGCCGCGTCGAGTCCAACGGCAACTTCCACGGCGCTCCCCTCGCGTACGTGCTGGACTTCCTCGCGATCGTGGCCGCCGACATCGCCTCGATGTCCGAGCGCCGCACCGACCGCTTCCTCGACGTGGCCCGCAACCACGGGCTCCCCGCCTTCCTGGCCGACGACCCCGGAGTCGACTCCGGCCACATGATCGCCCAGTACACCCAGGCGGCCATCGTCTCCGAGATGAAGCGGCTGGCCGTGCCGGCCAGCGTCGACTCGATCCCCAGCTCGGCGATGCAGGAGGACCACGTGTCGATGGGCTGGTCGGCGGCCCGCAAACTGCGCAGATCGGTCGACGGGCTGACCCGCGTGCTGGCCGTCGAGGTGCTCACCGCCGCCCGGGCGCTCGACCTGCGCGCCCCGCTGCGGGCCGCCCCGGCGACGGCGGCGGTGGTGAGGGCGCTGCGTGAGGCGGTCCCCGGCCCGGGACCCGACCGGTTCCTCGCCCCGGAGATCGAGTCGGCCGTCCGTCTGGTCGCGGACGGCTCGGTGGTCGCGGCGGCCGAGTCGGTCACCGGCCCGCTCGCCTGACCCGCCGCCGGCCCCGTTCGCCCGTCCCGGGGGGGTCAGCGCAGGGCCACGATCAGGTCCACCTCCAGCAGCAGTCCCGGCCGGAACAGCCGGGACACCTCCACGGTGGTGCTGGCCGGGGGAGTGCCGGTGAGATACCTCCGGCGCACCGCGCCGTACTCCATCAGCCGGTCCATGTCCGTGATGTACGTCCGGACGAAGGCGATGTCCTCGAAGGTCGCCCCCTGGTCGGCGAGGATCCGCGAGAGGTTCTGGAAGATGTGCTCCGACTGGGCGGCCATGTCGCCCTCGCCGACCACCTCCCCCCGCTCGCCGATGGCGGCCTGCCCGGCGACGTAGAGCATGTCGCCGACCCGCACGGCGTGGGAGTAGGCGCCGTTGGTCGCGGGCACGGTCGCCGGGTTGAGCGGCACGGTCCGGCGCGCGGGCCGGTCCATGACGTGGCGGGCGATCGCCGTCAGGTCGCGGTCGCCCAGCCCGGCCGTCTCGGCCTCCCGCAGCCGCTTCCTGGCGGCCGTGGCCAGCGACGCGCCGTCCCACGCGGCGAGCGCGAGGTCCTTGGCCGCCAGGCCGAGCGCGTAGCGGGTCTCCGCCGCGGGAGCCCGCAGCCGGTCCGCCAGGCCGCCCAGCGGGGTGCCCGAGAGCACGTCCGCCAGCGCCTCAGGGGACACGCCGTGGGCCTCGCCGTACGCGAAGGTCTCCGCGAGCAGCACCTGGGCCGGGACGAGCGCGCTCATGACAGCGAGCTTCAGTGCCGCGCCCGACCCGAGCGGACCCGTCTCGCGTACCGTTCCGAACACCGACAGCACCTTCCGGCACTCCGTCAGGTCGCCTCCGGCCAGCACGGTCAGGGTGCCGTGGGCGGCAGGCCCGACACTGCCCAGCACCGGCGCGTCGACCAGCCCGACCTCGGCGGGCAGCAGCTCGCGCAGCTCGCGCACCGCCTCGGGGCCGATCGTCGACATCTCCACCACCGTCGCCCCCGGCCGCAGCCCCGGCCGCGCCGCCGCCAGCACCTCGCGCACCGCGGCCGGATCGCGCAGCATGGTGATCACCAGCTCGGCCCCGTCCACCGCCTCGGCGGCGGAGACCCCCGTGCCACGCCGCCACACCGTCACCTCGTGCCCGGCCTCGTGGAGCCGCCGGGCCATGGGGACGCCCATGCGTCCCTGTCCAAGAAATGCAATCACGTGGCTCATTGAACAGGGATGCGAAGTATTCCACCAACGACTAGATTGCATGCCAGCCATGATGAACACGCATGCCTTTGACGCCAGCGCGCTCCGCCTCTTCGACGAGGTCGCCAGGAGCGGATCGTTCACCGCCGCCGCCGAGCTGCTCGGCTACACCCAGTCGGCGGTCTCCCGGCGCATCGCCGCGCTGGAGCGCGCCGCCGGAGGTCCGCTCTTCGAGCGCCTGGCCCGAGGCGTACGCCTGACACCCGCCGGGGTGTCGCTGCACCGGCATGCCGTGGCCGTCCTCGACCGGCTCGAACGCGCGGGAGAGGAGCTGGCCGCCATCCACGGCGGCAACGGTGGCACCCTGCGGATCGGCGCGTTCGCTACGGCCAACGTCGATCTGGTGCCGGGCGCGCTGCGGCGCTTCGCCGAAACGCATCCGGGCGTCGAGCTGCGGCTGGTCGAAGGGCTGACCGGGCGGCTGATGGACCGGCTGGACGCGGGCGCCCTCGACGTCGCGGTGATCAGCGACTACCCGTCGGGCCTGCCCGTCGAGGGCGGCGAGATCGTGCCGCTGCGCGACGACCGGCTCCTGGTCGCGCTGCCGCGTACGCACCGGCTGGCCGGTGACGACACCGTCGACCTGCGCGACCTGGCCCAAGAGACCTGGATCGAGGCCGCGCCGGGCGGGCAGCCGACCCTCCTGCTGACCGCGTGCGCCGCCGCCGGGTTCACGCCGCGCAGCGGGCTGCGGGTGGCCGAGTGGACGGGCAAGTTCGGGTTCGTCGCCGCCGGGCTCGGGGTGACACTGGTCCCCGAGCTGGCGGCGCGGGCCGTGCCCGCCGACCTGGTGCTGCGGCCACTGTGGGGACAGGCGCCCGCCCGCCGGGTCTACGCGGCCCTGCCCCGGACCCCGCTTCCGGCGGCGCTGGAGTTCGTCCGGTTGCTGGGAGAATGGGAGACGTGCACGATGGTTTCGCCCACGTAGCCGGTCTTCTCGCCACGGGCCTGCGCGACGTCACGACCGACCTCGCCGCCCTCGACGGCGAGGGCTGGTGGGCTGTCGTGGTCGACTTCGAGGGCAAGGCGACCTGCGCCCGCTTCGATCGCGTACGTCCCGCGCCGCTGCCCGCGCCCCGGCGGCCCTGGCAGGGCCCCCGCCCAGAGCAGTGGCGCAGCTCGCTCGACCGGGCCGCCTACGAGCGCGGCGTTCAGGCCATCCGCGACGAGATCGAGCGAGGCGAGGTCTACCAGGCCAACCTGTGCCGCGTGCTGACCGCGCCCGTCCCCGGCGACGCCGACCCGCTGGCGCTCGCCGCCCGCCTGGCCACCGGCAACCCGGCCCCCTACTCCGCCGTGATCCAGGTGCCGGGGCTCAGCGTGGTGTCGGCCTCGCCCGAGCTCTACCTGTCACGCGACGGCGACGTGGTCGAGTCCAGGCCGATCAAGGGCACCGGCGTCACCGCGGCCGACCTGCTGGACAAGGACTACGCCGAGAACGTCATGATCGTCGACCTGGTCCGCAACGACCTGGGCAGGGTCGCGGCCGTCGGCTCCGTCGAGGTGCCGGAGCTGTGCGTGGTGGAGGAGCATCCGGGCCTGGTCCACCTCGTCTCGACGGTGCGCGCGAAGCCGGCGCCGGGAGTGGGCTGGCCTGAGCTGTTCGCGGCCACGTTCCCGCCCGGCTCGGTCACCGGCGCGCCCAGGTCATCCGCGTCGCGCATCATCAACCGGCTCGAAGCCGAGCCCCGGGGGCCGTACTGTGGTGCGGTGGGCTGGGTCGACGCCGACCGTCGCCGGGCGGCGCTGGCCGTGGGCATCCGCACGTTCTGGATCTCCGCGAGCGAGATCCGGTTCGGCACGGGCGCGGGCATCACGTGGGGCAGCGATCCCGCGCGTGAATGGCTGGAGACCGAGCTGAAAGCGTCCAGGCTCATCTCATTGGCATCCTCAGGAGGCACTTGATGACTATCCCTGTCTGGGTCAACGGGGACCTGATCGACCCCTCGCGGGCCACGGTCTCGGTGTTCGATCACGGACTGATGGTCGGTGACGGCGTGTTCGAGACCGTGAAGATCGTTCACGGCCGGTCGTTCGCGCTCACCCGGCATCTCGACCGGCTCAAGCTGTCGGCCCAGCGCATGGACCTGCCCGAGCCCGACGTCGAGGCCATCGCCGACGGCATCGACCAGTGCCTGGCCGCCGCGCCCGACTGGCCGCTCGGCCGCATCCGCATCACCTACACCAGCGGCCCGGGCCCGCTCGGCTCCGACCGGGGCGACCAGGGCACCACCTCCGTGGTGATCGTCGACGAACAGAAGCCGTTCCCCGCCGCGGCCGCCGTCACCGTGGTCCCATGGCCGCGCAACGAGCGCGGCGCGCTGTCCGGCGTCAAGAGCACCTCCTACGGCGACAACGCCAAGGCGCTGGCCCACGCCAAGGCGCGAGGCGGCGGTGAGGCGATCTTCGGCAACCTGGCGGGCGACCTCTGCGAGGGCACCGGCTCCAACATCTTCGTCGTCCGCGGCGGGCGGCTGCTCACGCCGACGCTCGCGTCCGGCTGCCTGGCCGGCGTGACCAGGGCCCTGGTGCTCGAATGGTGCGGCGGCGAGGAGGTCGACGTGCCCCTGGCCGAGCTCTACACCGCCGAGGAGGCGTTCCTCACCTCCACCACCCGCGACGTCCAGCCGATCAGGCTGGTCGACGAGACCGAGCTGCCGATCGCGCCCGGCCCGATCACCGCCAAGGCGATGCGGATCTTCGCCGAACGCGCCGCCGCCGACCTCAACCCCTGAGATAGCGTGGCAGCACTCGTGCGAGATGTGAGGTCTGGGTGGTCGCTGGTGCGCTGCGCCCGGGAGATCCCGAGCGCTTAGGCGAGCACGCCATCGTGGGCAGGCTCGGTGAGGGCGGCCAGGGCGTGGTCTACCTGGCCGAGGCTCCCGGCGGCGAGCGGGTGGCGATCAAGGTTATGACGGGCGGCATCGACCGCTCCTTCGCCCGGGAGCTCGCCGCGGCCCGCCAGGTCGCCGAGTTCTGCACCGCCCGGGTGATCGCCGCCGACCTCGACCACGACCCTCCGTACATCGTCAGCGAGTACGTCGACGGCCCGCCGCTGTCGGACATCGCCCCGCTGGGTGGCGCGGCCCTGACCCGGCTGGCCATCGGCACGGCCACCGCGCTCACCGCGATCCACGGTGCGGGCGTGGTGCACCGGGACTTCAAGCCGGCCAACGTGCTGATGGCGCCCGGCGGACCGCGCGTCATCGACTTCGGCATCGCCCGGCTGACCGGGCTCACCGCCACCCGAGGCGCGCTCGCCGGCACGCCGCCGTACATGGCTCCGGAGCAGTTCGGCGACGAGCCGACCGGCCCGGCCGCCGACGTGTTCGCCTGGGGCTCGACCATGGTGTTCGCCGCCACCGGCCGCCCCCCGTTCCTCGCCGACACGATCGCGGCGGTGGCCTACCGGATCATGAGCGCCGAACCCGACCTGACCGGGCTCGCCCAGCCCCTGCGCGAGGTCGTCGCGCGCACCCTGGCCAAGGACCCGGCGGCCCGGCCCACGGCCCGTGATCTGCTGCTCGACCTGCTCGGCGAGAGGCGGCCGGCCGGCGAGATGGACGTGCTCGAGCAGGGCGCGGTGGCGGCCGGCTCGCCGCGCCTCTCGCGCCGGCACGTGCTTCTCGGCGCCGGCGCCGTCACCGCGGCGACGGCGGTGACCGGCGGGCTGCTGTGGCGCCGGATCGTCGCCGGCGCGTCCGACGGCTCCCCGGCGGGCACCGCGACCAGCCGGCCGCCCTCGACCACGTCGAGTTCCTCCGCGCGGACGTCACGCCCATCCGCGACCGAGTCGCGACAACCGTCCGCCGGCCCGCCGCCCACCCGATCGTCGGAGCTGGTCGCCGCGGTGGAGGCCGCGGTCACCGTGACCTCCATGGCCGACTTCTCCTACGACGGCGGGCTGAGCCAGAGCGCCTTCTACGGCACGGCCAAGGGCCGGCTCGCCTACGGGACTCTGGGCGGGAGCGCGACCGACTTCAGCATGCGGGCCTCCTCCGAAGGCGAGACCGCCCAGGTGGTGTTCATCAGGACGGAGGAGGACGACCTGACCTACCTCAACGGACGGCGGGTGACCGGGGAGCCGGACTCGGCCGCGCTCGCCTTCGCCACCATGGTGCCGGTGACCGGCGGGATCGGCGTCCTGCTGGACCTGGTCAACCTCACGCCCCGGGTGAACGGAGCGGGGCGTGACTACTCCGGGTCCCTGGTCGCCGACAAAGCGCCCGCGGTCGTGCGGGACAAGCTGTCCGAGATCACCGGCGGGTGGACCTCGGAGGAGCTCGGCGACAGCCAGATCACCTGGAAGCTGCGGCTGGACGCGCACGACAGGCCGGTCCGGTTCGACTTCGCCTGGCGTGCGCTCAACTCCAACACCCGCGTCACCTCGTCGTTCACGACCACCTACGGCAAGTGGCGGCCGGGGACGATCGAGGCGCCTCAGTAGGCCCGCTGCGTCTGCACGTTGAAGTCCTTCATCGTGACCTTCTTGGCGGGATCCGTCAGGGGATCGTCGATGGAGATGACGTCCAGGCCCTTACGGATGTCGGCGGAGTAGATGTAGCCGTTGTAGTAGTAGGCCGACCAGGATCCGGCCACACCCTCCTCCTCGAAGGGCCCGCGTTCGAAGTAGCCGATCTCCTTGGGCGCGGACGAGTCGGTGAAGTCCCAGATCGACACGCCTCCCTGGTACCACGCCTGGACCATGACGTCCTTGCCGGGCACCGGGATCAGCGAGCCGTTGTGGGCCACGCAGTTCTCGGTCTTCTGCTGCTGGCGGGGCATCTTGAAGTAGCCGCGCCGCTCCAGCTTGCCGTCGACGATGTCGTAGATCGCGTTGGCGCCCTTGGTCTGCGGCGTGTTGCCGTCGCAGGTCGGCATCGAACCGCCGCCCAGCTCGTCGCCGAAGACCACCTTGGTCGCGTCGTTGTTGAACGTCGCCGAGTGCCAGATCTGGAAGTTGGCCTCGTCGCGGATCTGCTGCAGCACCTTGGGGCTGACCGGATCGGAGATGTCGAGCAGCACGCCGTCACCGAAGCAGGCGGCCGCGGCCAGCTTCTTCTCCGGGTAGGCGGTGATGTCGTGACAGCCGCCCGCGCCCAGCTGCCGATCGGGGAAGATGTCCGGCTTGGACACGATCGCCGCCGACTTGGGATCGTCCGTCGGGATCTTCACGACCTGGATGACCTCGTGCGGCTCGGGGCAGGTCGTCGAGTCCGGCTCGGGGCCGGGGGAGGACACGTACACGTAGAGCGTCTCGCCCTGCGGGACCATCGTGTGGGTGTGCGAACCGCAGTCGGTACGCACCGCCGAGACGTACTGCGGGTTCTTCTTGTCGCTGATGTCGAAGATGCGCAGCCCTTCCCAGGTCCGCGTCCTGTCGTCCGAGTCGCAGCTCTCACCGCTGCGCGGCTGGTCGACCGACAGGATCAGCAGGTCACCGTGGACCGAGATGTCGTTCTGCTGCGCCGGACAGGCGACCTGGCTGACCGTCTTGGGCGCCGTCGGGTCGCTGATGTCGTAGATCGAGAACCCGCCGAAGTTGCCCACGAACGCGTAGTCGCCCTGGAACGCGAGGTCGGTGTTCCAGTCCATCTCCTTGTCGAGCGGGGCAGTGCGCGGCACGTTGGCGACCAGCTTGACGTTGTCGCTCGTCAGCACATCGCCCGACGGGGGAGCGCTCGTCTCAGGTGCCCGGCCGGGGCCCGGCGACTCGGGCCCGGCCGTGCCCGGCCCCGCGCCACATGCCGCCACCAACAGGAAGACCGCGCACAACGCCGCCCCCCGTACCCTCACAGAGATCACGCCCGCACCCCTAGTCTTGTGACTCAGTATGGAAGCTATGTCAGTACGATTCCGCTCGCGCACGTTGATTGTCACGATTGTGGCGGCTTTCGTACTGGCCGGTTGCGCTGAGGAGCCGGACCAGCCGTCCCCCATCGGCACCGACGCACCGGTGATCGTCCCACAGGGTCCGGGCACTCCGGCACGCACGGCCACGCCCGGCGAACGCATCGGGCAGGGGGGCGCGCGGCCGGAGGCGGCCGATGTCCGCTTCGCCGAAGGCATGATCCCGCATCATCGTCAGGCGCTGGAGATGACCGGCCTGGTGGCCGAGCGGACGACCGACGCCGACGTGCGGCGCTTCGCCGAGCAGATCGCGATGGCCCAGCGTCCCGAGATCAGCCTCATGTCGTCCTGGCTGTCGGCCCTCGGCCGCCCGATCCCCGCCGAGCACGCGCACGGCCCGGCCGGATACGGAATGGCCACGCTGGAGGAGATGAACGCGCTGCGCGCGGCCCGGGGCACGGCCTTCGACCGGATGTTCCTGGAGCTCATGATCAGGCACCACGAGGGCGCGCTGAAGATGGCGGGGGAGCAGTTGACCGGCGGCCGCGACCCGGACATGCGGCGGCTGGCCGCGGACGTCTCCTCGGGTCAGAGCATCGAGATCGCCCGGATGCGCAGGGTGCTGGACGCGCTTCCGGGATAGGCCGTCAGGACGGCCAGAGCATGTTCGTCAGCTCGGCGTCGAGGTCCATGAAGTCGACCTCGCGCCCCGCCGGCACCTTCTCGTACGTGCGATGCAGGAACTCGGTGAGGGGGGCGAGCGGCACCTCGAAGAGCGCCTGGCCGAACGGTGACGTCAGGCTGATGTGCAGGGTGCGCTCGCCGTCGGCGCGTGCGGGCCAGACCTGCACGTCGCCGTCGCCTACGCGTCGCACGATGCCCACGGTGAGGAGCTCGCGGGCGAAGATCCACTCGACCGGTTCGTCGTTCCCTACGTGGAAGGCCATGCGGATGGCGTACGGGTCGTCGGCTGTGTAACTCAGTCCGGCGAGCAGGGGGACGGTTGTACGGTCGGGGACCACAAGCCGAAGGCCAAGCTCGGCGGAGACGGTGGTGCTGTTCATCGTCAGCCAAACCTTTTCGTCGAAGGTCCCCTCTTCGGGGCTTTCACTGCTCTGACGGACTTCGTCCTGAGCTATGACGCGGAACGAAGAAACCCGTAGGAAAGATTCCGCTACTGAGGCCTTCTGTAACGCATATCACAGCTGGACATTTAGGCATCTACCTGGCTAAACGGCATCAATCGGGTTGTATTTGCGAGGGTTTTGCGAGTTGTCGAGCCGGTCCCGGGCGGCCCCTTCGTGAACGTTTCTGGAGAAAGGATCACGATGGGTGCCTACCGGAACAGCTCGATGGTATGCCAACGAGCCCCTACGCCGATGGGCAACCACCGCCTTTCACTCGAATCCCTACCCTCCGCCGCCCGCCGCCTCACTCGAGGGCGATCGCGCTTCGCCAGAGGGTGCCAGAGTGCGGTATGGTTTTCCCGTCGGCGCCGCACGGAGCCGCACAGGGCGGGCGATTAGCTCAGCGGGAGAGCGCTTCGTTCACACCGAAGAGGTCACTGGTTCGATCCCAGTATCGCCCACCGCATCACAGCAGGTCAGAGGTCGGAAACCGGGAACGGGATCCGACCTTTGTGCTGTCTGGACCGTCGTTGGACCGTGGCCCCGGCCGTCACTCACTCGGCCGGACCGCCACGGGGTGGCAGGTCCCGGCACCCTCGCCGCGGTCCAGGCGGTCCGCGATGTTCAACTGGTCTGCCTTCTCTGGGCCGCACTCCATGAGCGTGTACCCCAAGAGGAGGGGGTGCTTATCGTAAGAATCTACGATGTAAAGCCGTCGGTGCTAGTTGCTCTGTGGGCCGCGACGCTGGAGCGAGATTCCGAGCAAGCGGGGATGTCAGCAGTCGCGAAGTATGGTGAGCAGCCCTTGAAGGAATCCCAGCGCTCCGAGGTGGTCGAGATCCCCACGCATTGCGGCGGTCCGCTTCGCGGGGCGAAGACGTTCGGCTGTCCGCCAACCTCGTCGGCGCTTGGGCCACCTCCTCCAAGGGCACCTGGGCGCCGGTCGTCTGGCGTCGGCCAGATCTGATCATCGTCGATGCCGGTCCGCGTACGCTGTGGCGTCACTACCGGCTCACCGGTCTTGGTGGTTCATGCAGCCTTGGCGCCCGAAGGAGGTTCGACGGCATCCGCCGGGTCCCGCGCGGTCCGCTCCTCCAGCCGTTTCCCGAGGCGCACGCGGTGCTGGCGGACCTGGGCTTAACTCCCGATCCTCGTCGTCCTGGGGACTGCGGGTTTTAGTCGGGCTGAGCGCTATGGGGATTCGATGTTAACGGGGTGACCTGCCCAGCGAGGCTGGCATGAGTATCCCAGTGACTCAAACGGGGTCTTCCTGTCGATCTGACAAAAAGTTATGGTGTGCTCATGCCCGACGCATGGCAGCCGCCGCGCATCATGCTCGCGGTCGACCTGGTGATCCTGACTCTGCGCGACGCGCGCCTGCACGTCCTGCTCGTGGAACGCGGCATCGACCCGTTTCGCGGGGCCCTCGCCCTGCCGGGCGGCTTCCTGCGTGACGAGCACGAGGGCCTCGAGGCGGCGGCGCGGCGCGAGCTGTCGGAGGAGGCGGGCCTGTTCGACGTGCACCTGGAGCCCTTGGCCGTGTACGGCGAGCCGGGCCGCGACCCGCGAGGCCGCGTCGTGTCGGCCGCCTACCTGGCCATCGCGCCCCGCCTGCCGGAGCCGATCGCCGGCACCGACGCCGCCGACGCCTCCTGGATCTCGGTGGACGACGCCCTGGCCCGGGGTACGAAGCTGGCGTTCGATCATCGCCGCATCCTCGCCGACGGGGTCGAGCGTGCGCGTACCAAGCTGGAGCACACCGCCCTGGCCACCGCGTTCTGCGCCGAGACCTTCACCATCTCGGAGCTCCAGCAGGTGTATGAGGCGGTCTGGGGCGTCCGCCTCGATCCCCGCAACTTCTACCGCAAGGTTCAGGGCGCCCGAGGCTTCATCGTCGTCGGCGGCCCGATGCGCAAGACCCCGAATGGGCGGCCCGCCCGGCTCTTCAAGGCGGGTCCGGTTCACGTCCTCAATCCCCCGATGACTCGGCCTTAGGAGGTCGATGGTCATGATCGTGATTCTCACCGCGCTGGATCTGGAGTATCAGGCCGTCCGCGCGCACCTGACCGACCCGCGCGTGCACCGCCACACCGCGGGCACCCACTTCGAGCTCGGCCGCCTCGCCAGCGACGGGCTCCGGGTGGCCCTGGGCCTGGTCGGCAAGGGCAACCACCCTTCGGCGGTGATCACTGAACGGGCGATCGCCGAGTTCTCGCCGTCGGCGCTGTTGTTCGTGGGGGTCGCCGGAGCGCTGTGGCCTGGCATCGGCCTGGGCGACGTGGTGGTGGCCACGCACGTGTACGCCTACCACGGCGGCACCAGCGAGGACGACGGTCTCAAAGCCCGCCCGCGCGTCTGGGAGATCGCCCACGAGACCGACCAGATCGCCCGCCACCTCTACCGCACCGAGACCTGGACCCGCCTCCTGCCCGTGGGCGCGGGCGTGCCCGCGGTGCGCTTCGGCCCGATCGCGGCCGGCGAGGTCGTACAGGACTCCGCGATCTCCGCGCACGCCCGGTGGGTGCGCGAGACCTACAACGACGCGCTCGCGATAGAGATGGAATCGGCCGGTGTGGCGCAGGCCGCCCATCACAACAGATCTCTGCCGATGGCCGTGGTGCGCGGCATCAGCGACCGCGCCGACGGCACCAAGTCCGCGACCGACGGTCTGAACTGGCAGCCGAAGGCGGCGGCCAACGCTGCCGCGTTCGCCGTGGCCCTCGCGCAGGAACTGGCCGTGGAGCACGAGACCCATCCGGCGAGCAAGGCGAGAGAGGCGAAAGGCATGACCGACAGCATGAAGAACGTCGCCCGCGACAACGCCCGGGTGGGAGTGCAGGCCGGGCAGATCCACGGCAACGTCACCATCGGCCACCCGCCCCAGAGCCAGGCGGCGGGCCCTGCGGCCCAGCTCGCAGAGCTGCGCGACCGGCTGGCCAGAGCGCGCAAGGCCCAGGAGGTGGACGAGGACACATTCACCGCCGCGGCGGAGGAGATCGCCGTCGCCGCCGAGTCGCTGTCCGAGAGCACCCAGGAGGGTAGAAGTAAGGCGGTGATCGCGCTCAGGAAGCTCCGCGGACTCCTGGCGGACGTGGCGGAGCTGGCAGCGCACGTATCGGCCATCATCGCGGCCATCCGAGGCGCCTTGTGAACGATTCCCACTCCACCCCGACCAACCTCGCCACGGACTCGGCGAACGTCGCCGTCCAAGCGGAGGCCATCCACGGATCTGTCACCGTCTACCAGATGAAGGCCACCCCTTCGCCCCAGGAGACCTTCAAGCTGGGCCTCAACTCCCTGCGTGGCGGGATGGCTCAGGAGGCGCGCGAACACATCCGCGACGCTGTGATCCTGCGCGACTACGTCAACGGCCGTTCCTGCTTCTATCTGCTGCTGGCCCTGCTCAGCGGACGCACCCTGCAACAGGTGCCCCCGAACGAGATCGCCATGCTGCGCTGCGTGCGCGGCGCACTCAAGGACGACGACGAGTGGACCGACGCCATCAAGCTGGTCGACCACCTCCTGACGTCCCGCCCTACGGAGGGCGGGGCCGCCGACATCGAGAAGGAGCTCCAGGAGCTGACCGACGAACAGCGCAACGATGTCCTCCAGCACATGGAGATGTTCTTGGACAGCTCCGCCGAGGACGCACTCTGGGCCCGCGCCTTCGATGAGGCCAGGAGCGACCGCTGGGCGAAGGATCGACTGCGCCGGGCCTGGAAGTTCTTCCAGCCAGAGCCCGCCGGCGCGCGGGTACGGCCGGCGGATCCTGTCCGCATCAGACCCGGCACCTGGACCGGAGCCACGGTGACCACCACGCTGGCCCTGGTTACCGTCGGCTTCATCGGCGCCACGGCATGGCAGCACGCCGGGACGGCGGCGCTGTCCGCCCTGCTGGCTCTCGCGGCCGGCTGCTACGCGAGTGTGCGCAGCGGCGTGGAGTGGCGGTGCAGGAAGGAGCGCCGCCAGGCGAAGGACCACGAGTATCTGCGCCGACCCGCGGCCACCACGAGCGGTGACGGTTTCGCCAGCAAGATCGACCGGCAGTTCGACCATTATTTCGCGTTGTACACCCCGCGTGGCGCGGACAGGGCCCAGTGGCTCACGGAGACGGCGGGCGTCCGCCGGGCCTTACGCGACGAGGTCGTCACCATCTACCGGGAGAGCACGGTCAACGCCAAGCGGGTCGCGTGGCTCACCAGATATCTGGTCGCCGACGTCGCGCGCCGCTGGCAGGCGGGCACGCTGTGGGACTACCGAAAGGAGACGCGCGTCCCCATGCTTGTGAGAGGGATGTGCGTGCTCGCCGCGATGGCGGCGGCTGTGGCAGGCGCCTTCCTGGTCTGGAGCGGCGCGCACGTCAGGCCGTTCCTGGTGTCGCCGGCCGCGCTCGCCGCCGTGGCCTTGGTCTGGTCAGCGGCTCGCGTCTGGCTGCGCATCGCCGCGGAGTACAGGCGGCACTCCGCCGACGAGGCGGAGAAGAAGAGCCTGCTGGCCGGCCGCCAGGCGGCCTTCGACCGGTGGAAGCGCAGACTCGCGGACAGGCCAGACGATCTCGAGATGGCCCGCTGGCTGGAGTGCGACCGCAAGGCGCTGATGGAGGAGGCGATGGGCCTCTACCGGCTGAAGCGGCATGACGTCCTCGCCCACGCCTTCATCGAGGCGCCCGCCACGCCCTCGTACGACAGGGCACGCGTCGAGAAGGGGCCTTGGCGCTATTCGAAATACAAGATCCTGCTTTTCCTGCTCACCAAGGACGGCGTGCGGCAGTTGACCGTGCACCTCGACTTCCGGAAGGCCACCATCCGCAGCCGGGCACGCACCAACTACCGCTACGACGCGTTCACCTCCGTCCAGGTGGCGGAGACCGACAACGGAGAGAACGTCTTCGAGCTGACGCTGACTAACGGCGCTCCGATCAGAGTCAAGGTGACCGATCCGCCCACAGACGTCACCGAGAATGAGGACAAGGATCCGCAAGGGGCGTCACAGGTGACCCTCGGCACGGCGGGGCTTGGCAACGCCCTGCACGTCCTGGAGGGGGTCGCCGCCGAGGGCAAGGAGTGGATCGTCTTCGAACGCCAACGCGAGAAAGTCCCCCTCGCCGAGGTGAGCAAGGCCCTGAATGCCATCTTCGCCTGACCAACCAAGATCGACGGTGAATGACCATCGACCAGAATAGGCCTTGACCTGTCGGTAGGGCGGGTAGAACTCGAACCCACCACCCACGGATTATGAGTGCGCTTCTTAAATGCCGCTGGGTGCCGTGAAGTGCCGCCTTGTGTCATTCTAGTCGCATTTATCGCCGCCGTCGTGCCGGGTAATGATCGCGCGTGCCGGGTCGTATTGCGTACACGCGAGCAACTACCGAGCAACCCCATATCCTTTGCCGTCGGCATTATGCGCCATTTGTTCGCATCCCATTGAGTGGATCGTGTCCGAACAGGGCCAGGTCTCCTTGGCGATCGAACGTGTACGAGCAACCGTTGAGCAACCACAGTCCGTCGAATGAGCGGCCAACAGGATGGCGCTTCTCTCCCTTCGCGAGCACAATCAAGCCCTGGCCCAAGCGTTCCCGCTGCGCACCGTCCCCGATCCAATCAGGGATCCAGAGCGAATCGCTGACCTGAACATACGCCGACGAGCCCGGCTCGGCGGTGTTCCTCACGAGCAGCCACATGCCGCTTGAACTGCATGGATGGAGTTTCGGCAGGCACACGGTCAAGGACAAGGACGTGGCGCGGTTGTCCCCGCTGGGCCACACCCACCTCAACTGCGTGAGTTGCTACGGGATCCACCCACGCTACGGGGAACTCTCAGTTCGGCGGCGTCTGCTCGGTCCTTTGAGGCTTGGTGTCAGGCGTAGACTGGAGGTCGCTCGCTTGCCCGGCGTTAACGAGAGGCCAGCCTTGTTGGGGGCCACGTCTGCCTGGGTGCTCTATTCCGATCTCGGCGAAGTCAAGGACTAGACCAGCGGAGCCGATCGAGGATCGTTGGAGAGCCTCCAGTGCATCAGGAACGTTGTCCGTATACAGCAGAACGGTGAGCGACTCAGTAGCACGGGAGCAACAGACATAAAGTAGTCGGCGTGTCCTCTCCAGGACACTGTCGCGGCCTTCTCGACGCGCTGTCTCATCGGCTTTAGAGAGCTTTCGCAGACCGAATAGCTTGTCGTAGGAGAAGTGAGAGTGCGTGCCTTCTGCGTCGTCTAGGACAACGAGAACATTGGGAAACTCGGCACCTTTTACTCCTTGCTGTGTGGAGTACGGCGACTCGCGGCGCACATAGTTGAAGTAACCTTGCAACTCGTGGATGTCGCAAGCCATGAAGGCATCAAGTACCTCGCTGTCACCGTTGGCCCCAGCGGATATGTCGCTGTCGCCGCTGGTGGCCAGATGATCTACCCACCGCTCGTCGAGTTCGACAAGGCCATAACTGGAGACGATCCGCAGGGACTTCCCGACTGAGTCCGGGCCCCCTTTTGCTACGACGCCTGCAAGTTCGGTGAGGCCATGTTTGAGCGAGCCGAGGACGATGGTGAGATCGTCGCCGGCACGGATGTTCTGGATACGGGGGGAGTGGGTACGGAGCAGTGCCATGGCGTCGGAGGAGTTTGCTGGGGTGGCTGCCATGGCAAGGATCGCCGTGCGGAACGGCGTGAGAGGCCAGGCCGTGCCCTCGTCGAAAGCTTCACTCAGGCTGGCTGACGCGCCGTCATGGAAGCAGGCATAGAGAGTCTCGAAACGGAGTCGCCGGGCGGCCATACGGTGAGTGATCACGAGCACTTTGAGTGCCGACTGAGCGTCATCGTTCAGCCAGGCGTCGGGACTGTGTCGGTCGGCCAGCCAACGCCGAACCTCGTGCAGGGTTATCAGGCTGTCCTGGGTGCGAGGGGCGACGATGACTGTGACATCTCCCTCGCGCTGCTTCTCGATAGGCAGTCCCGATTTCTGCACCAGGTTGTCGCTGCCTGAGCGGATGGCGTTGATCGCCGTCAGGACCTGCGAGGGTGAGCGGAAGTTCTCGGGCTTCTTGATGTCCTTCCAACCTGGGTCGAGGTCGATCGAACCGACGCCCGTCGCGTAGATGCGCTGCATGGGATCACCGAAGAATCCCAAACAGAGCTTGCCCTCGTGTTGAAGTGCGAGTCTCCTGAGGGCATCCACAACGGCAGGGAAGGTGTCCTGGCTTTCATCGACAAAGATGTAGGGGTACTCAGCGACTGTCAACTGGGCCAAAAGGGGATGGCGTGCCAACATCGCAGTCGCCAGCTTTATAACGTCATCGTGCCCGACTATGCCTTTGCCGTAGTTGCTGCCTGTGCCGTATGTGAAGCGACGAACAGAAACGACCTCTTTGGCCTGCCGCTCATAACGTTCGATGCGTTTTCTCGTCTCCTGGCGTCGCTTGGCACCGACGCGGTTGCTGAAGCCCCGTTCGGACTCAATGTCCGCTGCCAGCCTTTCTTGGATGCGCTCAGTGACCCACGACGCTATGTCGCGCTGGAACGGATTGATCAGAGTCCAGAGGAAGGCGTGAATGGTCGAAACGTGAAAGATAGAGCCGTGTTGTACATCGGAGCGGATCTCTTCGGCCGCAATGTCGGTATAGGTGATGCAAGCAATCTTCTGCGATCTGGCGCGTAGGGTCTTGCCGTGCGAGGCGGCGACGTGCGCCAGAGCCTTAACCAGGGTGGTGGTCTTGCCTGAGCCTGCGCCAGCGACAACTCGGAAGCACTGAAGCGGCCTCTGGTCGAGCAGCGTACGCAGCTCGCGGTCGGCAGAGGTATCCGGCGAGGCGATCCGAGAGGTCATACGTCAGTGCCCACCCTGGGATTGGGGGCCACCTCGATCACTTCGGCACCCAACTGCGACGACAGCCACCGGAGTCCTACAGCAATGTAGGTGGGCGTCACCCAGGCGCCCATATCGGCGGTCATGAGATTCAGAGCGAACCGGGTCTTGTCGAAGTTGCGTACTCGGCGGAAAATCCGCTCCTGTATTTCGCTGATATCGGGTGGTGTCTCGCGACGCTTGACCACACGCAGTCCGAGATCCGCCTGCTTGTCCTCCTGCGTCCACTGGAGGTTTTGCAGAGCGAACGCCTCCTCCAGAGTGCGGCCAGTAGTGCTCTCGCTCTGGCCCTGCCACTCCGTGCTTGCGGATGTCTGGTAGGCCACCCTTACATAGGGCAAGGCTTTGGCAAGTTTTTCTTCGTCGGCGGCCGCCAAGAGGTCGGTGACCGAGGTGCGGCAGGGAACCCACGAGATGAGGATCGGGTTGTCGGTGACGGCATCAGGGGTTCCTGCCAGGCACGGCGTACCCGAGGAGTGTGACACCCGCGTAGAGACCTCGGGGTCATCGTCGTCAGTCTCATCGGTGGAGGGTTGCGCCCTTGGCAGGACGCTGTCGAGGTCGGTGACGATAAGGGTGGTGAGTCCCAAGAACTGAATGAGGTTCTGGAATTTGTGAGCGAAGGCTCCGCCCACTTCCAGCAGCGTCAAGTGACACGATTTGAGCTCGGGAACTTCCTTTTCGATCATGAGAGGCAGGAGCAGGCGCTCTACGTTTCCCTCGACGAAGACGGCTGCGTCTGCGAAAAACAAGTCGCAGTGGGTGAGCTTGAAATACTGGAGAAGGAAGTCGCGGGAGGACTCTGCCTCGCCGTCGTGGAAGAGTGAGAGATTCTTGACATCGGTATCAGGGACGCCGGCTCCCCCATCACGCCGCTGGAAATAGCGAATGGGGCGGAAGCTGCTCTCGTAAATGACATGTGCCGAGTGCGTCGTGAGGACTAGCTGCGTGTTGCAGCCTTGTGGATCGCGCAAGATTCCTCTGATCTTGCGGGTGAAGACCTGCTGTAGTTGGGCGTGCAAATGCGCCTCTGGTTCCTCGATCATGACCAGATGCACGGGTGGACGATCGTCCTCTATTTCCTGCCATGCATTGTGGAAGTCGAGTATCTCGACCGCCATGTAGACGAGGTTCTTGAAGCCAAGTCCGTTGTAACGATCCGGCAGCGTTGCTGGTTGGCCGTCAGAGCTCCCTGGCAGTCCGGGCAGAACGTAGTGCACTCCTGCGTTCTCGTGCACCAATGTCTCTGGCTTGAGGGATGTCTTGACCACAATCTCCGGGTTCGAGAACCCGGGATAGCCAAGTGTACGGATGTTGTTCAGGGTGTTATCGAAGACCGCGGCGAAGTGTTCGTTGAGGCTCGCCTCAGAGGCGGCCAAAGTGTTGAGCGCTTCCGGGTTGATTTGGTACTTGTCGAGGTTGCGCCGGTAGAAACTGCTGAGCTTCTTGGATAGATCCTCGGCGCGGCCGTGTGAAGACGTGTCGGAAAGATGCCGCTGGGCGTCCATGAAGTCGACCCGGAGTAGCGACGCCAGCACGCGGTGACCTTCCGCGGTCGAGACAAATGGCGCGGGACGGTAGTCCTCGGGATACTCCCCATCGTCATCGAGTCTAGTGTGGTCAAGGATGAAGTAGCGAACTTCATATTCGGTTCGTAGGCGCTTTTCTAGATACGCCGTCATGTGCTGCGGCCACGATTTATAAGCCGCTTCTCGTGTCTGAGGTGTCGCGTTCGCCCGTGCTGTACGGTAGTTGTTGAGCAGAGATGCGTCGTTCTTCGGGCCGTATTCCAGTCGGATGCCAACGGGTGCCTGTTCCCAATCGAGTGTAGGGATCAGGTTCTTCACACGGTGAAGGCTGTCTGCGTCGACAGCGAACCAGATGTCCAGCGATATGCGCGGGAAGATTGGTTCCTCAACCGAGATCTGCTCGGCGAGATGATTGAAGATGGGCCAGCAGTCGGCATTGAAGTCGTACAGAGAGAATGTTTCTCTTCCACTCAGGAAACACTGCAGAGCGTGTGAGACGGAGGTCTTTCCGCTGTTGTTGGCGCCGACAAAAATAGTCGTTCCTGTTTCCAGGTCAACTCGGACATGCTTCAGTCGACGGAAATTTCGAATGTGAAGTGACTGGACGTGCACGCGCAACCTCTCGCCGCATCCTGCTCGATCGTCACGGCGGCCAGTGTGAGCGGGCTCAAGGCGCGGCTCGCGAGATCCTGACCAACCGTGATGGATCGTACACACTGAGATGGGGTGCACGTCACTAGTTTAACAATGGGAACGTTTCAGGACTGCTGTCTCATGCGATGGACTGGTAATCCGGCAGTTGGGGGCTTCCAACAGATTTCGGACAGTTGGTTATACGAGCTAAGAGAAGCCCAGAAGGGGTAGGTACGTGACGTCGCAGGTAACCTCACCGGAGTCCAAGCAGAAGCCGCCAGCATAGTGTGCCGCTCAAATATAGGGTTATGGGCCTGAGCTGTGGTTATGTGGCGTTGCGGTGTTCGTTGATCGTTCCCATGACGAAGAGCTTTTCGGCGAAGATCCTAAGCTCAGTGAGGTCGGTCACGTCGCAGGCAGGCTGCGTTGCGATGTCCGGTGGCCTGTGTTTCCGAGGCTGGTGCGGACGGTGCCCGTTGTAGAAGATTAGATACTCGCGGAATACGAAGGTCAGGTGGCGTTCGTTGAGGATCAGGCTCCGGTCAGGAACTCCCGGCGTGGGGCGTTGATGACCCACTCGGCCCGACAGCCACCTGTCCACCAGCCCGAGGGACAGGCCGATGAAGGGACTGTACACCTGGACAGACCGATCGTGTGGCGGTTGACGGCTGGGACGGGATCCTGATGCGGGAAGGCCATCGCCTACGGCATGCTCGAGCGCCTCACAGTGCTGCTGGCCAGGACGAATCTGCCGCGCGTTGGCAGCGAATGGCTCTGCAGGCTACTGGAGGCCGGTAAGCACCCGCGCTGCAAGATTCCCGGTCGAGGGCTGACCTCAAGTGTCCCTGATGGCCGCCTGTACCGCTGCGTTCGCAACGCTCAAGGGGACGCGTTCCTGCTCGATTCGCCGATGACCCTGAAGTGCCGGGTCAAGCAAGCGCTGATACACCGCCCGCTCGGCGTCAGTCAGGTGTGGCAAGGGTTTCGGGATCCCAGGCCGTAGTGGCTTGCCTTTGCGGTCGGTGTTGGTGCCGAAAGGTTCGTAGGCGTCGTAGGTGGCCTGGTCCATGAGGATGCTGGTGGCTAGGACTCCGTCTTCGCGCCATCCGTTGAGAATCTCGAAGCCGTAGGAGTCGAGATCGCCCCAGTACAACAGGTGGCGTGAGCTGGTGAGCCAGCTGAAGGACGCTGCGGCTTTGCCGCCGAACCCGTCCCCCTCTACGGCGATGCCACCAGGTAGTGGCGGGAAGTGGATCGCGGTGTCCTTGTTCTCGGAGACGATCACAATATCCGGCTGATATGCCGGTGTGAACACGTCGCCGACGGTTGCGCTGTCGTGGCGGCGCCCGCCGATCGCGCGGTGGCCGGGATCGAGGTAGGTGAAGTGGATCCGTGGTGGGTGGGCCGGCAGCAGGCCGAGGTTTTCCCGGCCTGCGAGGTTTAGGATCAGTGGTTGGTGGGTGTTGAGCCATTTGGCGTGGACGCCGGGGATGGGGACCTGTCGTGGGGTGTATCCGGAGGCGTCGTTGCGAGTGAACCAAGTGGCGACTTCCAGCAGCAGGGCGAAGTCGGTGTCGGTATGGCCGTCCGTGGCGCGGATGATGCGTTGTGGTTCGGGCGCGGCGGGGAAGAAATCGGCGAGCAACGCTGCTCGGCATCGGCCGCGTTCGAGCCGTTCGGCCCAGCCGCCGCCGACGACGGCGGCGGCATCGTCGGGGGTAAAGATCTCCAGGTGGCTGGGCACATCTTGGACGGTGGTGAAAACCTGCCGCGGCGCGGTGTGCAGTCGGACGGGGTGTTGCGCGACCCAGTCGTGCCAGGTACGGATTAGTGGGTGAATGGTCTGCTGCCATCCACTTTCCAGTGCGTCCTTCTTGTCGGGCACGCTCAGCGGAAACTTGTGCGGCCACGCCTGGCTGGCTCCGACGGCCTGGTCGTGCCAGGTGTTCTCCAGCCTTCGTCGAGCGTCGGCGACAACCTGATGTGGAGTCTTCACGCCGGCCCCTCATCGTCCGAGTTCTGATGGGAGGGTAGCTGTAGCCTCGGTTCGATCGCGTTGACCGACGAGTAGCCTTTGGGACTCTTGACCATCAGCAGAACGCGGTCGGCGTGGGGCTCCAGCGAGGTGAACTTGTCGAACGGCGCTCCGATGATCAGCTGGAATCCCAGGCCCTTCCACGCATCGACCGAGCGGCCGGTGAACTCGCTGTCAGCTTTGACGAACCCTTCGTCGAGGAACACCGGGGCGTAGCGGGGCCGGACGTTCTCGTCGTCGCCGAGTTGGAAGCGCAGCGCGGCCCCGACAATGAACGCGACCAGTTCTTGGGCCTCGCCTCCCGACTTTCCGCCGATCCTGTCGAAGGTGGCACGCTCGCGCCCTTCGGCATCGTAGGCAACGGCGGTGACGTTGATGTGCTTGCGGACGTCCAGGAAGTAGTCGCGAGTGTTCTTACCCCGCCCCTCGGGGCGGATCTGCTTCATGAACTCCTGAAGCCGGGCGAAGGCGGCTTGGACGTTACTGTCGGTCATGCCGTCGACGTTCAGGCGCGCCAGAGCATTGAGCTCGCGTTTGAACTTGGTGATGTCGTCGCGCTTCAGGATCCGCAGTTCGATCTTTAGCCGGTCGCGGCGTGCGCCGAAGGGCAGCCCGGCCAGGATGTTGTTGATGGGTGTGAGCCGATCGATGATCTCGTCGATGGCGTTGCCGAACGCTCCGGCGAGAGGGACGAGGTCTTGGCCGGACCAATCGGTCAGGCGTCTGGTCCACTCCTCGCGACGTTTGTGAAGTCCGGTGGTCAGGATCCCGTCGAGGATCTTGCGGTAGGAGGGGTAGTCGTTGATGGAGTCGGACAGATTCGGGTCATTCCAGGTGTGCTGGTAGTGGCTGAACACCGTCTCCAGGGCCTGAGTGGCTTGCTCCGCCTTGGCTCGGGCTTCCTCGGCGGATGCGGCCAAGCGCTTTTCGAGACGTTTGACGCCCGTGGTAAAGCCGGCGAGATCGTCGGCGGTAGCTACCTCGGCGAACTCCGTGTTCAGGTACGCGGTGTGCTCGTTGGTGAGGATGACTGCCTGTTGGGCGTTGATCCGGTCGATGGTGGCGCTGACGGCGTCTTTTCGTTCGACCAGCTCATTCCACGCCTTGTCGAGCTCTGCCATCCGGGTGTCGGCACCATAGTAGGCCTTGTCCGCCTTCACTAGTTCCTGCTGGACGCCTTCCAGGTCGGTGCGGAGTTTGCGCAGCGTGTCGTCGGCCTTGAGGGTGTCCTCACGCAGCCGCTGCTTGGCCCGGATGTCGTTTTCGATGCCGTCTGGGTCGATGTCTCTGAAGCGGGCGACGGCTAGGACGTGGCCATGGGCCACGCGATCGTCGGCCAGTGCGTTGATCTTCCGGTCGGCATCAGCCCGCTTTTGATCATGGCGGGTCAGCATCTTCTCGATCTTCTCGAGGTCCTCGGCGATCTCGGCGAGGCGTTCGGTGCTGGTGAAGCCGATGACGTTAGGGGCACCTCGTTCGCCATGGGCGCCGGAGGTGCCCGACCGGGTCTGGCCGCTTGCGGTGACACGAAGGCCGGGGCCGCGCAGCCCCTCCGGGCTTTCCACGCACAAGGCGTCGGTGTTGTCAGCGGTGAGGCGGTTCTGGACCCACGCCGTGAACGGGGAGTCTTTGTAGTCGAGTTTCCCTGAGATCCGATTGGGCTGCCGGGTACGTGGCCGTGCCGTGGCAGTCAGGTCTACGCCTTCGAAGCTGATTCGCCCTCGCAGCCGCAGCGGATCGATGATCTTCGACACGTGGTCCAGCCGATTCGCGTCGACGAGCATGACCCTGACCAGTCCGAACAAGGTGGTCTCGATGGCTTTGCGCCAACCCTGGTGATCGGCCGGGACGTCGATGAGTTCGCCGACGAACGGCAGCATCTCAGCATCGATGCCGGTTTCTTCGGCGATCTGCATGCGGATCGCGTGGAGCTTGGGATCCATACGGCCGGCGCGGCCGGACAGGGACCGTTGTTCCTCGAGCAGTTCACGTTTAAGTGCCAGCGGCTCGCGGGCCTCGTCTCTGATCGCGTCTCGCTCGTCGCGAGCGACCTTTGCGGCTTCTTCGTAGCTATCCAGAAACGCTGTGGCAGCGGTCTGCGCGGCGGCGAAATCGGATTCCTTGGACAACGCCAGGTGTAGGCGCTGCGTATTGGTGTCGAAGGTCTGCCGTCGGGACCGGGCAGCCTCGCGATCCTGTTCGAGTTGCTTGACAGCCCGCTCCAGGCCGGTGATCGTGGCGTTGGCTTCATTGCTGCCCAGGTCGGCTTCCAGGTTGATCTTGCGGTCGGTGAGCTCGGTGCGCCGCTTCTCCGCGACGGTTTTGTCGGTCTTGGCTTCGCCGTGCCGGATGCGGTTCGTGATCTCGGCCGTCTCCAGGAGCTTCTCCTCGCACGTCAGCTTCCACAGCCCGAACGGGGAATCACCGGACACGATGTGGATGCCGAAGCCGTCAATGAGCCGGGCTTGGGCCAACTCGGCTTCACGGGTGTCGTTCAGCCCTGGGATCGGCTCCAGAACTCTAGCCTTGGCTTCCTCAGTGGCCATCGCTGTATGGGCGTCCTCCAGGTCGCCGAAGTGCTCCAGCGCCGCATCCGCTGCGGCATAGGTGCCGGGCAACTCCAGCACCATGGCGGTGTACAGGTCGTTGACGGAGCTGACCTGGTGGCCGGCCTGAATACGGGCCAGCAGTCGCAGCGCCCGGGCGCCGTCGCCGCCGACGCCGATGCCCAGGCGAGTGAAGAATGCCTGCGAGAACGCGCTGTAGCTGTCGTGCATGCTCAGGTTCGGGAACGCGGCGGTCACCGAACGCCGATCGAACTTGTCGGCAGCGAAACGTTCCAGGGCACGCAGGTCGATGGCGCCGTCGATCGTGCACATCTTGCGGACCAGGTCGCTGTCGCGTACCGCCGAGCGCGGAACGTAGTACAGCCGCGCAACGGTGTAGCGCCGCTGCCTATCATCAATGAATGTCAGCGCAATGGCGCCCCAGGTGGCGCTGTTTTGTCCCCGCAGCACCTGGTCGGCGAGTTCCCCGGTGGCGCTGTCCCGCCCGATGTCTTGCTTACCGCGCAGGTAGGACAGCAAACTGCGCTGGTCCGCGCTGCGGGCCCGGCCGACGGTCGCGTCGTTGGAGGCCCCGTTGAACGGCACCGAGGAGTCCATCATCACGGCGATGTAGGCGTCCAGGAGCGTGGACTTTCCCGTGCCGGACGCCCCCGACAGCAGCGTCGAAGTGGGCGAGAACGACACACTGGCGTGGCCGGAGAATCCGCCCCAGTTGACCAGCTGAAGAGTCTCCACCTTCCACTGCGTGATGCCGGCGTCAGCCCCAGGGACATAGAACATCGCGTCCTGATGTACGGTCACCCCAGCGCCTCCATCTCCACCGCGTCTTCCACGACTTGCAGCTCATCGTCGATGTCGGTGTCGAGGTCCTCGGCGGGCGAGCCCTGGCCGCGGTTCTTGGCGATTAGCCACTCGTGCAGCTCGGCCAACCGGGCAAGCGGCAGCAGGACGGCGATGACTGAGGAGATCCGCAGCCGGTCAGCGTCGTTGGTTCGGGTCAGGACCCGGCTGGCGACCATGTTGTCGACAGCTTTCTCCGCGCGCCCCTTGTCTCGCGACCGGTCGGTGGCATGTGGTGGCCGGAAGGTGGCGATGTAGTCAAGCAATTCCTGCCGCTCGACTGTGACGTCGTCGTGGCCGGCCTGCTGCTCGACGCGGTACCGGTGCCGCAGACACACCAGCAGGATCGTCTCCTCGCGGGTGTAGGCGGTGTTTTGCAGCAGGGTGGGGAAGTCGGCGCCATCGGAGATGACCTTCCGCTTGTAGGCAACCTCGTGCTGCAGGTCCAAGTGCAAGTCGAGGAACATATCGTTAAGCCGTGACTTGATCAGCAGGCTGTGTTCGCGGATGGCACGCCACTCGGCGGGGTTGCCTGTGGCGGAGACGAACTTGTTCCGCATCAGGCACACCAGCGCGCGCCGTTGCTCAAGAGACAGGCCACCTTCGTCGCCGGAGAACAGGGCAAGAGTGGATCGGTCGGCGTCGCTGTCGTCGGAGAGATCCTCGCCTGTCGCAGAGGATTGCTCGTCGTATCCGCTCGGCGCTTCCTCAGGGCGGTCGTCCGTCTCCGACGGATTGGGCTCAAGCATCGGGGAGTCCCTTATCAATTGCGGCGCCGAGTCGTTCGGCGTGGTGGGAGGACAGCAAGGCGGTTGGGGCCAGGAAGGTGCGGTGGTGCCCGTCAGGGCGGATGGCGCGGAACTCTTCGGTGGTCCCGTGGGCGATGGAGGAGTCGTCGAGGCCGGAGAGTATGTGGAGAAGTCCCAGGATCTCCACCGGTCGGCGAAGATCGGTCGGGAGAGCGTTGAACACCTGTGCTGCGGTTGCCACGCCGAACTCCGTCAGCGCGTCGATGAGGGCGGCTCGCATCTGCTCCAGTGACGGGCCGCCCACGGCCCTCAACTCCTCCACGCTCGGCGGGGTCGGAACGTCGTCGTCGGCCGGCCGCAGAGGAGGTGGAGGGGCAGCTGCGGCCGGATCGTACATCTTCTCCCGCAAATGGCCGATCTTCGCCACCGGCGGCAACAGGTCAACGTCGACCATCGATCTAGGCCCCGCGGTTTCCATCCAGGTCATCAGCTCCCGCTGGATACCGCGAAGGACACGCTCCAGCTCACGCTCGGCGAGCGGGTCGTTGTTGACAATGTGCTCCTTGAGCGTCTTGGACAGCCGGTGCCGCTGGTCCAGAACGTCCCTGGTGCCCTGACGGATCACTGTGACCGTGCCGCGCAGCTCGGTGACGTCCCGTCCGTCGAGGGCCTCGGCGGCCGGGTGGCCGAGCAAGACCTGGATGTTCTCGCGCAGCTCGTTCATGAGCTCTGCGTCTCGCAGCAGCTCAAATGCGCCGTCGAAAGCCCGTCCCTCGGGAGTCGTCCGTAGTAGGCGGTCCTGGCTCTCCAGATACTCGTCCAGAACCTCGCCGACCATCCGCTCTTCGTCACGTAGGTCCCGCAGGATCTGTCGGTGCATATCGAGCATGGATTCCTCGACGCGTTTGAAATCCGACGGTAGCTGGCCGATCAAGTCCATGAGGTTGGCGTATCCGTCGAGCATTCGATCCTCGGATGCGGCGGCCACGGCGCCGCCGCCAGCGATGCGGTCGCGCTCGACCTCCAGCTCGCGGATCTGAGCGTTCAGGCGATCGACACGATCCTGGGGATCTGCTGAGGCCTCGGTCGCCCAGCGCCGGACCGTGTCCAGGATCATTGTCAGACGGGACTCGGAGACCAGCGCCCGATCTCGTGACAGGTTTTGGATCAGGTCGAGAGCTTCCAGTGACGACGATGTTAGCGAGTACACCAGGCTGCCGTCCGGGGCGTTGTCGCGGTACAGCCATTGGTTCTTCACCCACGTGTTGCACAGCGCGCGGCCGCTCTCCGAGGCTGGCACCTCGATGCCTTCACCGAGCATCTCGCCGAGGTACGTGTCGACCTGCGCATGAAGGGCGTCCACCTGGATCGAACGCTGGTCACGGGAAAACGCGCTGCGCAGCACAGCCACCCGGAATGAGCCCCATTTACCATCAAGCAGTCTCAGAGTAGGGCGAGCTAGGGCATCTCCGGCACGTGCCAGCTCGCCGACAACTCTACTCATCCACCCACCTGCCATAGTAATCGCACGGATTTCCCGTCACAGGGTAAGCTACGCGCAAGACCGCATATCGCTATGTCGTATTCACTGCAATTCACGATCAGCGAATGATGGATCTGTGAGACCTGCGCCATCGTTGCTACTCGATTCGGCTGGAATCGTAAGGCACGCTTATAGCTGCGGCAGAGCGGATGGAGAAACTGGGCAAGCCACGCAATGCCGCCGAGACTAGCGTCAGTGCCTTGCAGCAGCTCGAAGCGTTGATCACCCACCTTGTAGTCCATCGAGTTCGGGGTAGGCCGCTGTCGCCAGCCTGGACTCGTTCGTGCTGCAGGCGCAGGTAACGATCATTGACGTGATCGAGGGGCGCTTGAATTCGGCGCGGTTGTGGCCGGACACCTTCAACAGTAGATAGCCAAAGCTGTGGCGTAGATCGTGTGACCGCAGAGTGCGGAGGTCTCGCTCGCCGTTGCCGCTCTGCGGCGTCGTGCAGACGACCGATCCTACCCACGGTGGTGTTGATTGAGGGCTGGGACGGTTGCACGCCGGCCAGTAGGCGGTGATGGAGTGCCACCTCAGGAGTGGATCACAGGTGGGCGAGCGGCGATGGATTGGTGGAGTGCGTTCGCCACGGCGTGGACGAGCGTGACCTGAGAGGCGTCCCAGACGAGATTGAGGCCGCTGTGGCTGCGGAGGGTGAGTCTGCCGTACAGCAGTATGGGCAGGCGGGCGTTGTTCTTGAAGCGGCGGTCGGGGCCGCCCTTGACGTTGACATAGCGCCAGGTGGAGTCCACGACCGTGCCGTCGCGTGGCACCGGGCCTGCTTCGATGAAGCGGGAGTGTTCCACGCCGAGTTGGAGGTGCTGGTAGGCGAGGTCGGCGATGTGGCGGCCGTCCCCAATCAGGACGCGGTCGGGGAGGAAATGCACAGACAGGCTGCCCGAGGTGAGGGTCGGGACGGCGACGTTGGTGATGAGGATCCGTGGTCCGGCCAGTTGGGCGGTGGCGTTCATCCTGCGCAGCAGGTTGGAGGCGCCGGCGTTCACCTTGAACTGGTGGGTGGTCGTGATCGCGCCGGATGCGGTGATCAGCCAGAACCCGTGGGCCCGTTGGAGGCCGGTGATCGCGTTGACGAGGTGGTCGAAACGTGAGGCGGCCTCGTCGGTCACGTCGTACATGACGACCACCGCACGAGCCGCCCGATCGCGCAACGCCACCCAGAGCACGCAAGGCAGCCCGACGGCGACGATGACCAGGCCGAAGCGTCCTGTCACCAGCCCCGCGACGAGCAGGGCGGCCAGGGCGAACGGCCAGTACGGCCGGCGTCCGGCGGCCTTCTGCAACTGCTGGACGATGTCGCTCGGCTGGGACGGGACCAGGCTGACGACATCGTGCATGACCACGTCACTGCCCGGCGCGGCGGTCCGGTAGGAGACCGCTCCGCCTCCCATGCGCACGACGTTGCCGCGGGGGCCCATCCCTGCCCGAAGGCCCGGGATCGCGGTCGAGACGCCCATCCCGGCCTGGCTGAGGGTGAAACGGAACGGTCCAACCCTGAGGTTGGTGCGCACATAGAAGCCCACGATGAGGAATCCTTTCAACCCACGTGCCCGTTACCGCGGCAGATCGAGGTCCTGGAGATCGTGTATCGCATCAGACCTAGTCTTGACGGCTCTGACCAAGGCGAAGGACGTGGAGATCATGACGGCGGCCATGAGAGCCGGTTCTGATCCACTCGCTGTGATCGGAACCGATAGTCACGAACGCTCAGTCTGCGTGAAGGATCTGAAGACGCAGCAGTTCGAAGGATGCGCGCCCATAGCCGTCCCTCTTGATCCGCTTGATCCGATTCACGTTGCCTTCGACTCGGCCGGAGTTCCACTGCATGCTCAGTCCCGCGGTCACCGCGGCCAGGTCCTGGCGGATGCCGTTGACCAGGCTCTTTAGGGGCGGGAGGTCAGTGGCTTCGGCTTGGTCCAGCCAGGCAGGTAGCCGGTGTCCGTCCAGGGCGGCCATCATCTGCGCGAACGATTCCACGCAAGCTGCGACAGCCTCAAGTTCGGGGCATCGGGCCAGCAGTTTCTTCAGCCGGAGTGTGGCGTTCTCCTCCAGGTGCTCGGGATCGCTCGTGATCAGGTGGGTGGCGCGGCGGACCGAGAGGTGCCGGGTGACCTTGGGGGCGGGCTTTCCGCTCACGCGCACGGCCTGCAGGTGGCGGCGCACCGTCCTCTGGCTACCGGTGTAGCCGCGTTCGCGGATCTCCTCGAACAACCGCGCCGCGTCAGTGCAACCCTGATTCCATCGTTCATGCAGGTAAGGCAAGAACGGATCGACCCGCGAGCCGCGTCGTCCGTCCCGGACGGGAGCCAGGTCTTCCGGTGTGACGGCGTGGGCGTAGCGGCGCACGGTCTTGCGGTCCAAGCCAAGCGCCTCACCGATCGCGGAGATCCCCACCCCCTTGGCCAGCAGGTCATGGACCGCGGCGTGCCGTTCACGGCGCTTGGCGGCTCGTGCTCCCTCCCACTGGGCCGGGACACCGCCGATGGCAACCGCCTGCAGCGGAGTCGACGCCGGCTGCTCGGAGGCGTCCTCGACCGGCTCGGACAGGCAGGCTCGGTGCAGCAGGACGCACTTCTCCACCGCGTCGCACACGTTGCGCCAGACGTGGAAGCGATCCGCGACCTGCACGGCTTCCGGCGCGGCGGTGCGTACGGCTTCGGCATAGGCGCCGCCGCGGTCACGGCAGACGATCTCCGCACCGGGATGGGCACGCAGCCACGCGGTCAGGGTGTCGGCAGTCCGGTCGGGCAGTACGTCCACCCGCTCGCCGGTCTCCATGTCCAGCAGGATCGTGGCATACACATGCCCCTTGCGGGTGGCGAAGTCGTCCACCCCCAGCACGCGCGGCGCCCTGTCCCGCGACTGCTCGGGACGGCGGCGCAGCAGCCGCAGCAGCGTGTTCGCGCTGACCGTGATTCCCAAGTCCTCGGTGAGCCGCGCTGCGGGCCGACCCGCCAGAACCAGCATGAGGCGCTCCAATAAGCGTCGCAGCCTCGGCGTGCGACGGGCGAACCGCTCGGTTAAGCCCTCGACCTGCTCCACGAACGTCGTCCGCTCACACGTCCGTGCCGTGCAACGAAAACGCTGCACCAGCAGATCGATTACCATCCGGCGTCCGGTCAGCGTCACATCCGCCAGCCGGCGCCGATAGCTTCCATGCCGTCGCTCCGACCGAGTGCCACAGGCCGGGCACCTCGCCTCAGGCGTGGTGGTCCTGGCCGCGACCGTCACCGCGAACTCCTCTACCCTGACCTCCTCCACAGCGACGGCTCCAGCATGATCACGTAGAGGAGAGAGCACACCAAAGTCACACGCGCCAAGATCATGCCGGATTGGGCGAGGTCACGTGATCGGTTCACAGCGAGTGGATCAGAACCGAACTCACAGGCCATTGACAGATCATGGTGTTGCGTCGAGTTGGCGGTGCTGCGGCGTCAAATCGTTCGGTCGGCCGAAGCTGGTTGGGGCCTACACGCGTGCACCTCGGGCGCTTGGGTCGTGAGTCTATGGTCCTGCCTGAACTTCGGTTCTTGATTGCACTGAATGTGACCACGTGGCTGAGATACCTATCTAAACGTTCCTCTTGTCTGGGGCTGCCGTTGCGAGACCCGTACGTTGCTTGTGAGACGAACCGGGAGGCGAGCGATGACAGGCAGCGACGACAGGCAATGCGTGGTGTACAAGCGGTGCGGATGCAGCGACGAGGTCAGCGGCAGGCGGCTGGGTGACCGTTGCGGCCGGTTGGCCGAGGTGGGGCATGGGAGCTGGTATTTCGCGGTTCGAATTGTGGGGGCGTCGGGTTGGGTTCACGTCCAGGGAGATGGTGTGCGGGTGATCTAGCCCATGCTGTGGTGCGGGTGAGATCCATGTGACAAGAGACG
>NZ_JCADBK010000024.1:0-128779 GCF_059358955.1 Nonomuraea sp. CX421
CGTCTCTTGTCACATGGATCTCACCCGCACCACAGCATGGGCTAGATCACCCGCACACCATCTCCCTGGACGTGAACGCGACCACAGTCAGTCACCAGCTGACTGGACTCCCCGGGGAACTGGCGACAGTTGATTAGGCGATCACACCAGTATCGAAGGCCTATGGGCCGGGCGGCCGTCAGCGGGCAGTCCCGGGGAGGATCGGCGTAGCGGCTGTCAGTAGGGCAGGTCGAGGAACATGATTCGGGCCAGGTCAGCGGCGTCCGGCTGTCCACGGGAGGCGAGCCGGATCTTGGGATGCTTCATGTGGCGCAGCGAGATCCCGCGTGGACCTCGTCGTGCGGACTCCTCGATGCGGTAGTCACTGAGCGGGATGCGCACCGAGTACCAGGGGTTCGCGGGCCGATCGGCTCGGATGATCATGTCTGGTGTGGGTGTGGTGGTCTCGCACCAGCAGCCGGGTGTTCCGCACTGCCGGCGTGACTGGGTTCGGTCGCGGTGCTTGGGCAGGCGGTCGGCCAGCATGGGGCACGCCTTGAGGGAGTAGGCGGCGCGCCATGGATGCTGGGCCGGCTCGGCGACGTAGCCGTGCCCGAAGTCCATGGGACGGGCCAGGAGCATGGCGACGCCTTGCAGGCGAGCCCCGCACAGCTGGCAGAGCATGCCGCCGAGGCAGGCGGTGAGCTTGTCGTGGTCGACCATGCCGAACTCCGGCACTCCGTCGAGATGCCGAAGGGTGATCACCGGGACGATCATCCCCGCGTGAAGTGCCGCCTTGGCGAGTTGGATGGGGATCGGCGTGTTCACGGTGTGACCTTGAGGTCCATGGGCGTGAATTCCTTCGTCCGGTAGGGGAACGGTCCCGCCCGGGACTGGCCGGGCGGGGACCGTGCGATCAAGAAGGTCGGGGCGAGCCCGACGAGATCGGGCTCGCGTTGCTATTGCTCGGCCAGCGCCCGTTGTGCGTCCGCGCGCTGCTCGGCCTCGGCCCGCTGGCGGGCCAGCTGCGCTTCCTGCTTGGCCAGGGACGCCGCGTCATGTTCGGCCTCGCGGGCGCGACGATGTGCCCGGCGCCGAGCGCCTTCCTTGTCCAGCTCGGCGGCCTCCGGCAGCGACCGGTAGTGCTCCAGGAGCTGCCGCACGACCTGGCCCATCTGCTGAGCGGTCCTCTCCGGCACCTGGGACCGGCCTTCACGCCACGGCGAGAAGTACTCCCAGCTCGTGGCGGGGTAGATGATGCTGGTGGAGGCGAACGCGATCCCGTTCAGGACCGGCGCGTGCGAACCGGCCACCGTGCGAGAGCTGTCCCAGGAGGAGGAGTGGGTCATCTCCCACTCATGAGTCACGTTGTCGCCGTACTGGACCTGCAGGGCGGGCTCTTCCTCGCGCGCCAGTTCGTAGGGGCCGATCCAGATGACACCCAGGCCGGCGATGGCGTAGCGGACGCCCGGCCGGTCCATGTCCACGGTGTGGTGGAAGCGGTAGCGGCGCGTCTTCGGCTTGCGGCCCTGGGCGGCGCCCTTGGTGAGGGTGACGGTGGTCCAGATGATGCCGTCGCTGTGCTCGGGCAACGGGTCGTCGCCGAGGTCGTCGAGCAGGCCGGTGTCGAACCCGCCGATCTGCCGCAGCACCCGGTCGAGCGCGTCCGCCACATCCTGCCGGGACGGGATCCGGGCGGCCTGCGGCATCATCACCGGGCACGTGTCCGGGCAGCGCTGACCTTCAGCGGTGGCGCAGAAGGGGCACGCCCCGTTCTTCGGCACGGTGGCCGAGGCGGGGAACACGTCCTCGACGGGCCAGAACTTGTAGGACTCCTCGACCGTCTCGGCGTCGCCGGTCGCCGCGTTCTCCACCTCCTTGGTCTTGGTTCGTTCGACCTTCGAAGCCATGATCCAGATGGCGGACGTCTCCTCGGCGATGGCGCGGCCGTAGCCGCTCCAGAAGAAGCGCGGCTGCACGTGCGTGGCGTCCGGGTCCTGCCCGAAGATGCGCAGGCAGTCGCGCAGGGAGTAGGGGTTCATGCGGGCGCAGAACGTCCGGAAGGCATCGATCAGCTCCGGGTTGTCGCGCAACGCCGCGGCCGCGTGAACTTCGCGCTCCTTGGCGCGGGCACGGCCGCGGTCCTTGCGGCCCTGCCAGGCGGCCAGTTCCTCGGCCGTCATGTCCTGTCTCGGCATGGTGAGCCTTTCCATCGTGGTGCGGACAAAAGTCATGGGGCCGGCCGCAGACGCGGCCGGCCCCATGAGCGGGGAGAAAGAAGGCAAGAGCTAGGGGCGGGGGCCGACCTGCTCGGTGATGAGCCGCTCCAGGTCTTCGCGGGTGTTGTCGACTCCGAAGAGCCCTTCGTCGCCGAGGTGATCGGCGTCGGGGTCCAGTCCGATGAGGTGGGCCGCTCGATGGCTGACGTGGATGACGCGCTCACGACGCACCTTGTGGACGAGGTGCCGGGGGTCGTCGACGGTGGCGACCATGTACTGCCACAGCGAGTACGGCACGGAGTTGAGATCGGTTTTGGTGATGGGCGTGCCGTCGATGACCATCTGGCGGTCGCGGATGTCCATGAGCCACCGGCCGCCTGCGGCCAGGGCGAGATGCCCGGCGTAGCAGCAGCCCGTACCGCACACGCTGCGATACTCCAGCTGCCACCAGCGCAGGTCAGGGTTGGGGCTGGTGTCGGCCTCGACAATCCGATCGAAGCCCAGCCAGGCCACCTCGCGGTAGCGCTGCCGGGCGGAGTTGATGATCATGGCGGTTTCCTTTCAGCGTGCGTTGTCCTGCGGCCGGTCGGCCGCGGGGTGGGGAGGCTGGTTGTCGTCGACGAGGTCGGCGTCGACGACTTCGCGGTCCTGCTCGCCGAGCTGCCGGCGCAGGTTGGCGGCGAAGTCCTTGAGCTGCCGCAAATTCGCCTCGCGCATGGTCGTGCCGGTCGTCGCGTGGAAGGTGTCGTGCAGGGCGGTTGTGCCGCCCGGCCAACAGCCGAGGATTTGGTGGCGCAGCCATTCGGCTTCGGCCTGTGGCGTGAGCTGCTGGGCGAGTTCCATGTCCGAGCCGCTCCCCTCGCGCGAGGATGGCTCGCCGGTTGCGAACGGTGTGACCCTGCCTGCAGGCGCGCCATCGGAGAGCGGGGAATCGGCCGTTGAGGTGTCCTGGCGTTGGCGGGCGGTCAGCGCGGCGCCCAAGGTGTTGAGCATGGTGCGCAACTGCGGGGTGAGATGCCCGGCCTCCTTCGCCTGGTGCCAGATGGCGCGCACCCGGTCGGGGGTGGCGGCGGCCGCGGCGAGCGCGAGGTAGTCCGGCGGAGTGTGACTGGACCGATCGTCGCCGTCATCCGGTCCGGTGCCGCTGGTCGTTCCGGGGGTTGCGGCCGTCTCGGGCTGGCGGGTCGTCTCACCCTGGCCGCCCTGGCCGCCCTGCTCGCCAGCGTCGCTGCTTGGACTGCTGGGCAACTGGGGTGCGTTGCGGCGTGCCAGTTCAGAGCGCTCGGGGACGGTGCCGGTCATCAGCTGGCGTGGGGAGATGCCCTCCACCCGCAGCCTGGGGACTGGGAAGGTGACCGGTTTGCCGTCTTTCAGTGTCCGGACTTCGGTGACGAGCAGGATGGCGTCGATGTAGTCGCCGGCGCGCTCGATGAAGGCGGCCCGGTCGGGCAGGTCCTCGGCGGCGTTGAGACCCTGGGACGCCAGCAGCCAGGTGCCCAGGCTGGGCACGTCCTGCAGCAGGACCGACAGCCGGGTCTTGACGCTGCAGCGCAGCCGCCGCTCCGCCCGGCACAGGCAGGGCCGGCCCGACTTCTGCTCGATGGTCTCGCCGTCGCAGCGCCGCTCGCAGTAGGGGCCGTCCCAGTACTCCATCCACTGCGTCACCGAGTGCGGCGGCAGCAGCACGGGAATCTCGTCGGCGGCGGTGGTGACCTGCCATTTGTCCATGCCGCGGGTCATCTCGGTGACGGTCCCGCCGTACAGGTCGGCGGCCGCCTCGATCAGCGGGCGGGAGGGCGAGGTGAAGCGGAAGGTGTTCAGTTTGCGCGGCTGGGGGTGGCCGCCGTTGCCGGGCACGCTGTCACCGATGCGGATGTGGCCGTCGGGCCAGTGGGCGCGTTGCTGGCGTTTCATCCGCTCGAACATCGCGGGGTGGATCGGCATCAGGCGTCCTTCCTGGTCGGAGACTGGATGGGTGGCTGGATGGGTTTGCGACCTCGTAGGTCCACCTGGTGCAGGTAGGCGGTGACCGGCTGCAGCCCGCGAAAGGCGGCGAACGCATGGTCGTCGGCGGGCAGCGGGATGAACCCGTAGCCGGTGGTGCGCAGGTTGAGCACCGCGGCCCCGACGAAGTCCGGGACCGGGAACTCGTGGAGGGCGTCGTGGTGCTCGGTGGCCCCGTAGCGGCATGCGGGCGGGCAGACCAGCGCGTCGCGGGCCCGGCGCAGCGCGGCCAGCTGCAGCGGGTACTCATCCCACACCGCGGAGGCCGGATGCTTGAGGCTGGTCTTGATGTCCACCAGCCACAGCCCGGACGGGGTGGGCAGCGGGTCGGCCGGCACCTTGCGCGGCTTGAATCGGGGCACCAGCGGCGAGGTGTCGGCGGGGAAGCGCAGGTTGACCCACAGGTCGCTGGTGCCGCCGTAGCCGAGCTCGCGGTTCAGCATGGTGCACTCGGCGGTGAGGATGTCGGCGGCGATGTCGATGCCGAAGTCGGCCAGCCAGCTCCGGTAGGAGCCGACGAACGGTTCGGCTTCGAGGTCGGGGGCAATCGGCGCGCCGCCCAGGTTGATCGCCTGCGCCTGGCGGTGGACGCGGCTGCCCAGCCGCATCCACCGCTCCCACTCCGCGTGGTAGGCGGCCTTGGCCTGCTTGACGAACTCGGCCAGATCGTCAGGGTCGGCGGCGGCTCGTATCGCGGCCGGGAGGTGTTCGGCGAACCACTCAGCGGTGTGCTTGGCCGCCGCGGGCACGAGCGCCTCCTTGGCCATCGTGCTGAGCACGTTGGTGACCGAGACGAGCAGTTCGCCGGTGGCCGGATCGCTGTAGTAGCGGCCGTTGCTGGTGATGACGGCGTGCTGAGGGGCGTCGGGGTCCTGCTCGTAGGGGAGCTCGTTGCCGTTGCCGTCGTCGTTGCCGTTCATCGCGATCGCGGCTGGTGTACGGCCGGGATCGGCTCGGGAGGTTCTCCGGTGTGGAGTGGCTGCCCGTCGACCAGGACGCGCAGCCGGTCGGCCGCGTCCGCGTCGCGGGTGAACAGCTCGACGAGGATGCCGCCATCGAGGGCCTGGTGGATGTAGCCGACCATCTGGTCGGCGTGGATACGGGCGATGGGCCAGCCGTGGTGGTCTTCGATCATCTCGGCGCCGATGGCCTCGACGTCGACGATCATGCGGCCGGACTGGGTGAGGGTGTCGGCGATGGCTGCCAGGGTGTCCGGTCCCCAGTCGCCGTAGTCGTTGAGGAGCCGGTCGTAGATGGCGTCGAGTACCTGCACGTCGGAGGTCGTCTGAGTCTCACCCCGCATGATGCGCGGGTGGGAAGGCGAACTGGGCTGCGGGGCTCGGGCGGAGTATGCGGCGGGGTTGGGCAGGTCGGACAGGCACACCACGGTGCCTCCTTTCACGGAGAGCAAGACGGGATCGAGAGAGCGAGGGGGGCAACGGCGGGCCAGTACAGCCCGAACAGACCCGGGCGCGAGCGAGCGAGGGGTTCGGCCGAGCCCGGGTGCGGGTGTTCAGCGGCCGTGGGCGGCCAGCTGCAGCGCGCGCAAGGCGACGCTTTCCATCTCGTGCGCGGTGTCGGCGTCGGGCAGAATTCGGGCGACGCTGGTGATGGCGTGCATCACGCCGCCGGCGCTGAGATCGGCGCCCTTGATGAAGTGGGCCAGGATCTGTTCCTGCTGCTCGTCGCTGAAGGAGAGCTTCTTGGCCACCAGCTGGATGGTGTTGGCCGGGTCGGCGACCTTGACGCGGGCCAGCCCGCTCAGCTCGTCCAGCTTGGCGCGGACGTAGTCGACGTCCAGGTAGGTGGCGACCGCGTCCCGGGTCTGGGCGGTGACCAGCGCCAGGTTCTTTTTGGCGGTGTCGGCGCTCCACCGCACGATGCCTTCCTCCATGCGGGCACCGAGGTGGACGTGGCGGGGGGCATCGGCGGTGATGGTCAGCCCGTTGCGGCACACCTGGACCACCAGGCGGGGAACCAAGGTGAACGCGCCTTCACCGACCTCGCTGTTGGCGATGACGAAGCCGGCGAACACGATCGGGTTATCGGCGCCGCCGGCACCGGTGAACGGACTGCGGTAGTCGCGCAGCAGCTCCGGAGCCAGGGCGCGGACCTTCTCGCAGACCACGCGTACGTACATCCTGCGTTCGGTCAGGTCGCAGCCGTCGATCTGCACCTGGACGCCGGCCTGGCGCACGCCGTCCAGGGCGGCCATGAGCACGTCGAGGTTGTCGATGATGCGGTAGCTGTCGGACAGGAACGCCCGGGCCACTCCGGGGCCTCCGGGGCCGCCGTGCTCGCCATGCAGGCCGCGCAGCAGGAAGCGCCGATCCGCGGTTTCCAGCCAGCCGTTGACGTTGGCGTCGTACAGGTCGGGCTTGTCGGCGCGCAGCCGGCGCAGGTACTGCTGCGGGATGCCGAGCTTGGCTGCAAGGCCCTGGTCGCATACCCGGGTGGGCAGGTACAGCCCGGCGGTGGCGGTGACGCCGCTGGGCGACAGCAGCGGCGCGGTGCCGGTGAGCTGCAGTCGAGTGTCGACGGCGCGGATCTGCTCGCTGTGGACGACGACGTCGACCTTGTGTTCCTGCTGGTGGCGCAGCAGTTCCACGAAGTTCGGCAGGTCGGCATTGCGCGTGGTCAGCGTGAGCGCGGATGCGGAGGTCATGAGGGACGAGCTCCTTCGCCAGGAATAGGGATGATGGGGATGGGGGATGCGAAAGGCCCGGCCGCATGCGGCCGGGCCCAGGAAGAGGAGGGATGCGGAAGGTGCTGGGAGGCTGGGGGTGCCAGGTGGTGAGCGCGCCACACCGGGCGGCACCCGGCGCTCACCCCGCGGTGGCCAGGGTGTCCAGGAATTCGTCATCGCTCGGCAGCTGGTCGAGCCGCCATCCAGTGACCAGCGCGGCTGGCCACTCCTCGTACGGGTCCTGCCCGGCCACGAAGCGGCCGCGATTGTGCGGCTGGTCCTGCCGTCCTCGGTAGACCTCGAAGACCATCGTGTCGAGGTCGGCCACGTAGCCCCACTCGCAGTTGGAGGAGTCGGCAGGAAAATCGGAGACGTCCTCGATGACGCCCGCTTCCAAGATCGCCTCGGGATCGCCCTGCGTCTGCCAGAGCAATTGCCACCAGTGGCCGATGCGGGACGTATCGGCGAGCTTGTCGGCGTACTTGCCAAGCCGCTCGATGTCGGCATCGGTGGGCGTGCTGTCAGGGCTGACGACTCGCAGGGCGGCGACCCGCTCCCGGAGCCGGTCTGGGGCCCGCATGGCGGTGCGCAGCCACGCCAGCACGTCCAGGCCCACTCCGGCCGGGTAGGAGTCATCGTGGATGTAGGCGATCTTCTCGCTCTGGTCGGCCACGAAGCCGACGAATCCGCGCGTTGCCATGGTCACGACCTCACTGAGTCGGAGAGGGCCGCCTTGGGCTCGACCCGGTCGATGAGCAGCGCCTCGGCGTAGCGGCGCAGCGCCGGATCGCCGATCTGCTCAGGCGTGTCGTAGGTGCCCGCCCAGTCGCCCGTGCCGGTGCGGTCATGGACGGCGGCGAGGTGGTCGATCTGCACGACGCAGCCGCACTCACCGCTGCAGTGCCGTAGCAGGCGGATCGTGTAGGTGGGCTGAGAAGTGTCGTCCGGCCCGGGTAGGCAGGCGCGGCAGGTGGTGTGGTCGTCGGTGGCCCATTGTGTGTCCAGGGTTTCCACGATCGTGAACAGATACCTGGTGGATCCCATGCGGGTCCTTTCGTTCCGAAGAGCGGTCCGCCCTTGGGGCGCCTTGCCCCAGCACCTCGCTGGTCGGGCGGGAACGTGCCACCGGCCCCTGCTTCGTGCAGAGGCCGGTGGCCGATGCGGTCAGGCCGCCAGTGGATCGGCGTGATCGTCGGCAGGCTCGCCGGGTGTGGGATTTGGGATGGCGTCGTCCAGCACTTCGGCGACCAGGTCGGTCAGGCCCAGCTCGCCGGCGGGCTCGCCGGTGGTGGGCTCATCAGCTGTCGTGGCGGTCAAGTCCTGGGCGAGATCGTCCGGGCGAGCGTGGGGGCTGGCGAGGTCGCCGCCGTCAGCAGCGCCGTCCTCGACGCCTGCCTCCTCGACGGCGGCGTCGTTGTCCTGCGGGTTGTCGTCCTCCTCGGGCGGGGCGGTGATCTCGTCGGTGTCAGCCAGGGCGTCACCACGGTAGGGAATGCCGTCGATCAGCACCTGCTCGATCGGCGCCGGCGAGTATGCCTTGTCGCCGAGCTCCGGCCCGAGCTCGGCGACGAGGAAGCGCAGCCACTTGGCGGCATCAGCTGTCGAACACGGGCTGTAGCGTCCCTCCCGCCAGGTGTTCTTGCACTCAGCCGACGCCTGGCTCATCTGGTACTCCCAGGCCACCGCGATGGGCAGGAGCTGCAGCATCGCCAACCGGCCGGGCGTGGCGGTGGCCAGCGCCGCGTCCAGGTCAGCGGGTCCGCCGAGCTTGCCATACAGCGTCGAGGAGGAGGCCGAACCGAGCTTGTCCCGCACCGGGAACGGCATGTCGTTGAGGACCTGCGCGATGAATCGGGCGACCGGTTTGGGGGCGCTCTTACGGGCGAAGAAGGAGGCCAGCCACTCCTGACGGACCGTGGCGGCCGCCATCCATGCCCGGTTGCCCTGCACGATGATCTTGCGGGACGGGCCGTCATCCTTCGCCTTGGCCGCCGACGACAGCGTGATGACCGGAGGCGGGCTGTAGCCGTGCCGCTCGGGAGTGCTGCAATACAGTTCCGGCTGTTCTTGGCGCCAGGAGTAGAAGAACGCCCCGCGCCCCGGGCAATCGGCGTGCTGCTCCGGATCGAAGCTCTCCACTCTGCTGGCCAGCCGGCTGAGCCGTACCGCACCGGGTGGCTCGTCCTCGGTCACCGGGATGCTCGCCGCTTCCAGATCGGCCAGCGCCTGGGCGTGCGCGGCAGCCTCCTGACGATCTCTGCGCACGCGCTCGATGGCGTGCCGGCCGGTGTGCCCCCAGCGGGAGATGAGCTGATCGATCTGGGCCAACGCCTCGTCGTCGCCGTCGAACTCGTCCAGCAACGCGAGCTCGTCCAGCGTCCAGGCGTACTCCATCGCCTGCGCGCTACGGCGGGTCTGCTGCGACAGTTTTCCCGCGGCGATCGCGTGGGCGACCTCCTCGCGGGTGCGGCCGGTCTTCTTGCGGATCGCGGTCCGGGTGGCGCCCAGCTGGTGCGCCAGGAACAGGGCGCGAGACTGCTCGAAGGGGTTCAAGCCGCGGCGGAACTCCTCGTCGTTCTCCACGACCTGGTCGACGAACAGGCTCGCCTTGTCGTCGGCCTTGGTCAGGTCGATCAGGCACAGCAGCTTCGCCAAGTTGATCGTGATGGCGCCCTCAAGGCGGCGGTTGCCCTTGACGACCCACCAGCGGTGCTCCTCCTCTCCCTCACCGCGCTGGTAGTCGGCCGGGATGGGGATGACCGTCACCGGGACCTGCTGCTCCGACTTGAGCGAGGCGCAGAAGCCCTGGGTGATGTGGTAGTCCTCCCGCACGTTGTCGGGAAAGTGGCCAAGGTGGCGCACCGGGATGTACACCAGGCGAAAGCCCTCGGGCACCTCAAGATCGGTATCGGTGTCGACGGCGGATCCAGTGCCGAGTTCGAGCTCGGAATCGGAACCCGGCTCGGGATGGGCCTCGGGGTCTGTGTCGTGAGCTGCGGAAGTAATGGACATGCGGACGGTGACTCCCTTCGAGGAGACGAAGCGGGACAAGGAAGGCTCGCCGCGCACGCGCAGTGGCAGGAAGGCGCGGTGGCGGCGGTGCCGATAGGCGGCGTGAAGAACGACGGAGGGCCGCTACGCCAGAGGCGAGCGGCCCTCCAGTTACAACCAGCTGGTCAGGCGGCTGCTGCTGCGGGTACCTCGGCGGTCGGGGCCGAAGCACCCTGCACCATCCGGGGAGAGTCGGCGCCGACAGGCGGCCAGGCGGTCGCGGCTTCGGACACCACGCTGTAGCGCGAGCACAGCCCGATCGCGGTGGCGGTCACCTTGACCACGCTGCGCACGACCGGCTTGTTCTGCCGGTCCTTGGCCTCATAACTGCGCGCGGCCAGGTCACAGCCCTGGACGACGAGCACGTGGCCCTTGCGATAGGACTCGTGCGCGCGGATGGCCGCCACCCCGTAGGTCACCACCTCGACGTACCGGGTGGGGACGTAGGGGGACCCGTCACGGCCCGGAGTGGGAGGGCCGTTGACCTCAAGCGTGGCCGACCACATGGCCGGCTTGTTATGACCGGCGGAGAAGAAATGGGGCTCGTAGGCGATCCTGCCGGTGACGCTGATCTGAATGTCCATAACTGGCCTTCCTGAGCCGACGCCAGCGCCCTCGGGGCGGCAGCGGATGAGCTGGGCTGCCGGGGTAAGGGCTGGTCGGGTAGTGGCCTGTCCCGGCGAGGCAGACACAGCGCCGCCGGACGCGAGGGACGCAAACCGGGTGGTGGCGGCCACGGCAAGATGTTTTGCGCCAGCAAAAGATCTATGCCGTGGCAGGCACGAGCCTTGGCGAGAACCCGGCTTGCGGCGCCGCGCCAAGGCGGCGCACGGTCGGCCGGCCGGGACGGGGCCGCCATCCGGTCTCCAACCCGAGGCTGATCACAGACGCGCCGGTGCCGCGCCGGCTATTCGGCCAGCTTGGCGCGGCAGCGCCTGGCCTCCTCCGCTCCCCCGTCGGCTTCGAACACCGCGGCCGCCTCCTTGTAGCGCTCGCCGGCCTCATAACGGCGCCCCAGCGCGGCCAGCGCGTCACCGGCCGACTCCTGCGCGTGTGCCTGTCCGGCACGGTGCCCTATCTCCACGCTCAACTCGCGGGCCTGCTCACTCAGCATCAACGCGGGCTCCGCACGACCGGCGCCCAGCATCACCGCCGCCAGCGTTTGCAGCGTCAACCGCAGATAGGACTGGTCCTGTGGTTTCCCAGCGAGTCGCCCGGCCACCGCGACAGCCTCATGCCCGAGTACGAGGGCACGCTCGTGATCTCCGCGAGCGCTGGCCGCAGTCGCCATCGCCCGTAGGCAGACCAGCTCGGCGTGCGGATTGGCGATGTCGTCGGCAATTCGTAATCCCCGGTCGGCGTCCTCCTCGGCTTCGATCAGCAAAGTATCGCGATCAGAGGCCGTTGACGCCGCGGTCGCGAGCTGGCGACGGCAAACCGCTCGCAACGCCAGCGACCGCGCCAACCCAGGAAGATCTTTACTGCTCTCCCGCGCGCTCACACAATCATCCAGCAGCGGCAATGCCCGCTTCGCGCCGCCCACACGGTGCATGATCAGCGCGGCCAGGCGATGGCGCGCCTCCGCGGCCAAGCGCACATCGGTGGGTGAGAGCGTCTGCAGCAGGCGCCGCCACATATCCTCGGCGTCGCGATGACGGCTTTCGCGATACAGATAGGACGTCACACGCAACGCCAGCCCCATAGCCAGGCGCTGCAACCCTTGATCGCAGGCGATGCGTACCACGTACAAGAGATTCGCTGCCTCGGTCGCCAGCCAGCCGTCAGCGTCGTCAACGATCGACTGGCGAACGTTCGACGGAGCGAACAAGGACATCTCCAATGCCACGACCGGTGGATCATGCGGCTCCCGGACGATCTGTTCGTCGGCCAGGCTGGCGAGCTCAAGCCAGCCCAGCATCAGCCGGTGGACGGCCTGGTCGCGCTCGTTGGGGCGCTCGGCCAGGCGTGCGGCGGCGAAGACGCGCAGCAGATCATGCTGTCGATAGCGCGGCTGGCCGAGAGAATCCACCCCGATCGTGGAGAGCAGGCTGTGACGGGTCAAGCTCTCCAGGACTTCTTCGACATCGTCGACGTCTTCGCCTCCCAGCATGGCCATCTCCCAGCCCGCGAATCCGCCCGGCCGGAGCAGGGAGGCCAAGCGGAAGACACGCGCCGCGAGATCCGGTAGCGACTCGTAGCTGTCGGCGATACCGGCCTCGACCGTCATGTCGTCGGCCTGCAGCATGGTGAGCAGCCGCTTGCGCAGTCGGGTGGCGAACGTCGCGAGCGGCCATTCCGGCTGTCCCGACAGCCGGGCGCCGACGATCCGCACCGCCAGCGGGAGTCCGTCACAGGCGCTGACGATGTCGGCGGCCGCGACCGCATCGGTATGAACGCGCTCGGCGCCGATGATCTCACCCAAAAGGCTCAGCGATTCCTCCGGTGACAGCGGGCCCAGCCGCACCGTCCGCATGCCGGCGCCGCCGACCAGGTGCGCGCGACTGGTCACCATCACGGCGCATCCCGGTGTGCCGGGCAGCAAGGGATCGACCTGGTGCATACCGGACACGTCATCGAGCACGACCAGGACCCGTCGACCGGCCAGGACCGAGCGATACAGCGCGGTGCGTCCGGTGACGGTGGCGGGCACGTTGCCGAGCTCAACTCCCAGCGCGGCCAGCACCTCCCCCAGCACGTCGCTGATCTCGCGTGGCCGCTCGGACATGCCGGCGAGGTGAACGTAGACCTGGCCATCCGGGAAGTGCGCCCGCAACAGATGCGCGACCTGATGGGCCAGAGCCGACTTACCCACTCCTGGTGCGCCATTGATGGACGCAATGGGGACACGGCCGGTCTGCCCGGCGGTGCGCAGATATCGCGTCAGTTCTTCCGTCTCTGCTGCGCGGCCGGTGAAATCGCTCACAACCGGCGGTAGCTGCGCGGGAGGCAGTCCTCCGGCTCCCCAGGCAGCGACGGGAGTGATGGCGCTGGCCTGTTCGTCTTCGTCCAGAGTCCGGGGATCGATGGTGTCGTTGGCGATGTCGTCACGCAGCCGGCGCAGCCTCACCCCGGGGTCCGCGCCGGCGTCCTGGGCCAGCAACGTGGCAAGCGTGTCGTAGTGCCGCAACGCCTCCACCCGATATCCCGCTCGGTACAGGGCGATCATCAGCAACGCGTTGAGCAGCTCCGACAACGGGTCGTCGGCCAGTTCCCGGCGAAGGTCGCCGAGCAGTTGACGATGCTCGCCCGTCTTCAACCGCGCGCGCAGAAGATCCTGCTGGGCCACTTTGCGCTCCCACAGCAGTTCCTGGCGCCATGTCGCCAACCGGATGGGATCCTCCGGCACATCGGCCAGCGGGGGATCTCTCCACAATTCCAGCGCCCGGCGTAACGAGGCGACTGCGGCATGTTGATCACCCGTTGATAGCTGAGCCCGGCCATCCCCGGTCAGCCGCCGAAATTCGACCAGGTCAAGGCTGTCTTCCGGACGGAGCACAATGCGGTATCCATGGCCGCGAGCGGACGGAATTCGCCCGGGTAGCAGCCGGCGAAGCTGGGACAAGGCGGTTTTCAGCGAGTTTTCCCGGCCGTAAGTGTCGCCCCAGACCGCCTGCATCAGCGTCTCGGCACCGATCCCGTCAGCGCCGGCCAGCAACAACGTGGCCAGCAACGGGCGTCTTGTCCGTGTGATCTCGATCCGCTCTCCTCCGCGATCGACCTGGATCTGGCCCAAGATGGCGAACCGCACAGGAGCCCCCATTCACGGCAAGAAGGAGATCGGCGATATGACAGGAGAGATTTTGTACGAAATCTGATCGTTCTGGATATTACTGCGCAAATCCGAAACTGGATCATGACCCGGCGACAACCGCATCACAACCCGATCAACACTCTCGCCACCCGTTTCTGGCATGCCTTATCGGGAGAGTGCCGAGCCACCACCATTTTGCAGAAGCACCTCGCCCACACCCGGCCTTGACACCGATTTCGACCGCTTCATGACCGGCCGCAGCACCGCTGTCGGCCAGGACCTCGCCGCCCTCGATCAACTGGGCCGGCATCCGGCTCGCGCCAACCTCTGCGAACCCCGCCCTGCGGCGTCGGCGTTCGGGTGTACCCGGGACTCATCACCCACGTCGACGACACTCCGGTGGCCGGCAGCGGCAAGGTCGACGGCGGCATCCTGGCCGCACTCATCGCCGCCGGTGTGCTCGATCCCCAGACCGCCCGCGTCCGCGAACGCATCGGAGCTCGTGCCGCGACGAAGGACGAAGCGGAGACGCTACGGCTTCGGCCGGGCGTCTCTGTCTTGACCGCTGAGCGCGTCACCCGAGGCGGGAAGCTCAGCCTGTGGAACTGCTGCAGCGGGTGGCGAACGCGCGGCGGATCTGGTTCCAACCGAGGACCTGCCACTGAGGAGCCTCTGACCTACCGCCAGGAGAAGTCAAGCTCCCAGGACCAAGGTCACGAGCGCGTCAGCATCCTCAAGGCTGGGCAGGACCTCCACCGCTCCCGCGTCGCGCAGGTCATCAACGGAGCTTCGCCCGGATGCCACCGCGATCACTGGAACATCGTTCTCAAGGGCGGCTTCGACGTCGGCCGGCGTGTCTCCGATGAGTACCGCGTTACGAGGCGTGACGGGTTCCCCGAATACGGCGTTTGACCGCCTCAAGGCGATACGTACTAGTTCCGCCCGTACATCGTCGTCTTCTCCGTAAGCGCCGATTTCCCAACGGATATGACCGTCGAGACCGAATACCTGAAGCTTGATCTCCGCGACCATCCGGATATTGCCCGTGAGAACCGTCTGAACGACTTCGGCTCTTGCGTCCAGAGCGTCCAGAGCCAAGGCAGCCCCAGGGAGCGCGTGACCACGCTCTCTCAACTCGGCAGCCCGCTCCAGGTGGGCCTTGGTAAGCGCAGCGGCGAATCGCTCGAAGTCGTGCCGATCGGTCCGCAGGCCATGTAGCTTGGCGGTCTCCCGGAAGATCACAGGTTCGGTGATGCCGTCGATCTTCGCCTGCTGGATCATGGGCACGCCAGTAACCTGCTCAAAAGCCTGAGATGACAGCTCGCGCCCAACCCCCCTCGTGTCGATGAGAGTGTGATCGATGTCCCACAACACGATCCGGCGAACCGTCACTAAGTCCTCCAACCGACATTCGTCGCACTCCAGAGTGGCACATACTCATTCCGATCTGGTCCTGCGAACCTCGTCGAGGTCTACCCTCAAGGCAGCAGCAGGGAGGGGACTCGGATGAGCGCACCCACGCTTCTCATCGGCGAACGCATTCGCTTCTGGCGAGAGAAGAGGCAGCGGAAGCAGGCCGCCGTCGCCGGGCTATGCGGGATAACCGAGGAGTACCTGAGCCAGATCGAGCGTGGCCTGAAGATTCCCTCTCTGCTTGTGCTGCATGCTCTCGCGGTGGAACTGGGCGTCCCCATGGCGGCACTGCTGGGTGACGAAAAGCGGAGCGAACTTCTGTCGGAGAACGCCTACGTAGCCGACAGCGTCGTCACCGCCCTGATGGGTTACGGTCCGGACGACGGCACCGAGCCCGTGGCAGCATCGGAACTACGGGAGCGCGTAGAAGCGGTCTGGCGAATATGGCAGACAAGCCCTAATCGGTACACCGAGGCCGGCGCCATACTTCCTGCACTCATCATCGATACCGAGAGCACCATACGAGCACATCGCCTCAGCCCAGACAGCACTACACGGCGAGACGTCCTCAGGACAGCTGCTGACTTGTATTTCATGCTTCGCTCGTACTGCCGCCGGGCCGGGAGAATCGAACTCTCGCTCATGGTTGCCGACCGAGCGTTGCGCGCAGCCGAAGACGCCGACGATCCGATTCGGTCGGCCGCGGCCAAATGGAACCTCGGTCATGTTCTCCTCGCTGATGGCGAGTTCGAGGGAGCGGAGCAGACTGCGATCCGGGGCATCGAGGCCTTGGACGCCCTACCAGCCAGCGCAAACGTCATCGCGATGGCGGGCGCGCTGGAACTGGTGGCAGTCGTGGCTGATGCTCGACGCAAGAAGTGGTGGCAAGCACGCGAGCGGCTGTCCGCCAGCGCCTCAGTACGGGCCGCTCAGGCCGGCGAAGGCAACACCATGTGGACGGTCTTCGGCCCCAGCAATGTCGAGCTCCACGCTGTGAGCATCGAGATGGAGGCCGGCGAAGCCACAGAAGCGCTCCGCGTCGCGGACCAGATCGACATCGCCCATCTGCCATCGATAGAACGGCGCTTCACCTTCCTGCTGGAAGTTGCCCGCTGCTACGACCTGCGCCGAGAAGATCCGGCCGTACTCGTGCATCTGCTCGATCTGGAAGAACTCGCACCCGAAGACCTGGCTAGAAACCCCCTCGCGCAAGAGATGGTTTCCCGTCTGCGACGTCGCGTCCGGCCGACATATCGGCGACAAGTGGATGCGCTTGCCGAGCGTCTGAGTCTTCGCGAGCCCTAACTGCCAGCCCACCCGAACTGACAGTTCGGGTGACTGCTCCTTCGCTTCCCTACCGTCGCAGGAAACATCGCTCGATGAACAGACGGTGATCATGCGAAGGCCAGCAGATACGCCACTCGAAGCCGTTGATGTGCAAGCTACGCTCCGGGTGGCCGAGTGGGACGGTATCCGCGTCCCGCGTCATGTCGGCCTGACGATGCTCCACCGACTGTCACAAGTCAGCCTGCCTGTGGTCGTCGACCCCGCGGAACGTACTCTCTACTTCCTCGTGCCGATCGGCTCAGCCGACCATTGGCAGTTACCCGAGCGGCGAATCGCCGACATCAGGCGTCGTCTCATCCTCCCTCCGACTCGGCAGCAGATGCCTCCCGGACGCTACTGGCTCTTGTTGCCAAGAGTCTCGGCTCAGCGTGCCGCAGCGAGGGAGCTACGTGCGGCGTTGGAGAGCATCCGGAGCGCATCCCCTGCCTCCCGCGCAGCTCCACCAGGCACCGTACCTGTCGGCTTGGAAGTTCGCGACGTACGAGAAGACCGCCACGGGCGTTCGCTGCGTCCTCTGGGTCCCTTGATCAGGAAGGACTTTCTGACCCATGCAGAAGCGTGAAGTCGCCAGGATCCGACAGCGTCGTGAAGGAAGAGCTTTATGAGCGCCGGTCGGCGTGGCTTCCTCCCATGTGCCTGTCACGTCGCCAACGACACGAAGCCCACGATGCGTACCTCCGCCCCTTCGCCCGCTGACCTGCCATCCGCTCCCAGCACGCGTCCCAGCGGCCCTGGAAGCACCTTCAATTCGTCTGAAACGACTCCGGCGGCCACCTATGCCGCGTTGCGCGGATCGAAGGACGCCCTTCCCGCTGCTCGCGCTGCCGGAGAGGAGCTGAACAAAGCACTCGGCGGCGTAGTGAATCAAGTCACCCGTGAGAACGCCCTCGCGCTGGGACGGGCAGTACGGTACGCCGCCGAGCAGGGCCACACGCTGTTCGCGGACCTGGGCGGCGGCATCCCGATTCAGAAGTCGGACAGGTGGAGGCTGCCCGACCTCTACGACCTCGCTTGCGGCGTCCAGCCGGGCCTGCGGTGGCTGCTGGTGGACTCCGACGAACTGGCCGTCATGTACGGCCGCGCGCTCGTCGGCAGGCACCCCAACGTGCACGTGGAATGGGAAGACCTCCGGCGGCCGGCGAAGGTGCTGGCCCTACTGGACCTTCACTTGGGCGCCAAGCAGAAGATCGTGGTGATTCTGGGCGCGGTGCTGCACTTCATGACCGACCAGGAAGCCACCACTCTCATCGCTGCCCTGCACAAGCATCTCGTCCCCGGCAGCCGGATCATTGCCACTCACGTGACCAGGACCGGCATGCCGCCCGAGGACGCAGCACGGGGCAAAGAGGTCTACGAGCGGTTCCACGGCGTCGAGATCCACATCCGCACCGCGGAAGAGATCACGGCCATGGCCGGGCCGTTCGCGATCCAGCCGCCGGGAGTCGTCCGCGCCATCGACTTCATGCCCTCGCACGAGGGGCCGCCCCCGACGCGAGCGCCGCACTTCCTCATGTGGATGGCCGAACGGCTCGCCGACTCCTGACCCTGCCAGAAGGAAGCGTCACCGTGACACCACGCCACGCACTCCCACCAGGCGGGCATGAGCAGCCATTACGCATGGCCGCGCAGTTGGTGATCCTGCTCGCCGAACGCCACAACATCCCCGCCACCGTGCAATCCCCGCCCTGCGGCGTCGTCGTTCGGGTGTACCCGGGACTCATCACCCACGTCGATCACGTCATCTGGTGGGCAATCCCTGACCTCACCGGCACCCGCCAGCGGCCGCTCCGGACCTACGCCCACACCGTGGCGGGCGCGGCCGACCGGGTCGCCAAGCACCACCACGACTTGCGATCCATCCCTATCGCAGAACTCCTCGGCTCCGGCTGCATCCGGCTACTGACCGGCGACTCACTGGACGACGTTGAGGCCCGCCATGCCTCTTGATCTCGAAAGAGTCGCCGACGCGGCCGTGCTCCAGTACGAGCACCCCAGGTGGTTCGTCATGTGGGGGCCCTGGGCCAGGGAATTCACCGCGTGGCACCTGGCCAACCCCGGCGAATGCCGCCCTGTCCATGCCAAAACCCCCGACGAACTGCGCGGCCGAATGCTCCACGCAGAACTCGAACTCTGGCGGACCTCATACATCCCCCACTGGCAGCCACCACCCCAGGCTGCAAGCGAGGCCCGCCAGACCTAACACCCGCGGCCCGGAGAAGACGACCGGTCCCCGCCACCGCCCGAGGCGGCGAACGACACGTCACTTCGGGCCGCGGGCTTCCATCGACGACAACGGAGAAGGGGCAACGTGACCACCATCTCCGGCGACACCATCGCCGACCTTTTCACCAGCGCAGTGACGCTGACCATCCAAGGGAACAAGGTCAGCCCGCGCGGCATGGCCACCCGAGAACTGCTGGACGTGCGGCTGCTGCTTGCCGAACCTCGCGCCCGCCTGCTTCCCCCATCGCCCGCGAGGGTGTTGAACACGGCGTTCGCCGTAGCCGAATGCGTGTGGATCCTGTCCGGCTCCGACGCGCCATGGATCTACCACTTCAACGGCCGGCTCCGGCAGTTCGCCGAAGACGACGGCATCCTGCGCGGCGCGTACGGGCCGCGCATGCGGCGTTGGGACGGGCACGTGGACCAGCTCGCCCAGGTGCTGGCCACGCTGCGCGGCGACCCGGACTCCCGGCGGGCGGTCATCCAGCTCTACGACCCGGCTCGCGACGCCGGCGGCCACCGCGATGTGCCCTGCACGCTCAGCTACCGCTTCCACCTGCGTCGCGACCGGCTGGACATGGTGACGACCATGCGCAGCAATGATCTGTGGCTGGGCCTGCCCTACGACGTGTTCACCGCGACCGTGCTGCACGAGCTGGTGGCCGGCTGGCTCGGCGCCGAGATCGGCACCTACCGCCATCACGTGGACTCGCTGCACCTGTACGAGCACGACCTGGAGAAGGCGGCCGCCGTGGAACCGGCCGGCCCGAGCGCGGTCATGGAGTCGCTGGTGGCCACCTCGTGGGAAGGGTTCGACGAGCTGCTGGCCACGGTCCAGGCGGGCCTGCCGGTGGGACACGCCGGCTGGGATCCGCTGGCCGCCGTGCTGGCCAGCTACCGCAAATGGAAGAACGGGCAACGCGACCAGGCAGTCCAGGCAGCCAGTGGAATCGACGGGCCGCTCGGGGAAGGGCTGCGCGCCTGGTACACCACCCTGCGGGCTGGTACCAGAGGGCTGGCGGTGACCGTATGACCCTCATGCGCGCCCCTGACATCGTGCTCGGCCTGTGCTCCTACACCCACGACTCCGCCGCGGCTCTCCTGGTCGACGGCGAGCTGGTCGGGTTCGTGGAGGAGGAACGCCTGTCGCAGGTGAAGCACACCCGCGCCTACCCCGAGCAGGCGATCGGCTGGCTGCTGGCCGAGGCGGACATCAGCCCCGAGGAGGTGAACGCGGTCGCGTACAACTTCCACGGCGCGCGCTATCTCCCCGCCGCGGCAGGCGCCCTCAAGATGCTGGCGCACCCGGCCACGAGCGGCAGGGCGATCCCGCGAGCGGCCAGTTTCGCGCGGGTCGCCGCGCGCACCTTCGGCCGCGTCCGCGAGCTCGGCCGCCACTTCCCATACGCTCGCGTCCGGCCGCTGCCGCATCACCGCACCCATCAGATGTACGCGTTCGCCGCCTCCGGCTGGTCGAGCGCGGCCGTGCTGGTGGTGGACAGTCTCGGCGAGACGCAGACCACCACCATCGCCACGGGCCGCCTGCTCGGGTCCGGCCGGCCGACTCTGGAGCAGGTGTACGCGCTGAACGATCCGGCCTCGCTCGGCTACGCCTATGGCGCAGTCACCATGCATCTGGGGTGGCGGCGCGGCGACGAGGAGGGCACCGTGATGGCGCTGGCCGCGCTCGGTGACCCGGACCGGTTCCGCGCCCTGTTCCAGCGGGCAATCCCGATCACCGAGTCAGGGTTCGCGTTGCATCCGGCCTTCTTCGCCGTGCGCGTGCTGTCGTCGGCCTACCCCCGGCTGACGGCCCGCTTCGCGGCGCACACCTGCCCGCGCCGGGCACCGCACCAGCCGGTCACGCAAGTCCACATGGACCTGGCCGCCGCCCTTCAGGAGCGTACCGAGCAGGTGATGCTGCATCTGGCGGGCCTGGCCCGGACACGCACCGGGCTGAAGCGGTTGTGTCTCGGCGGAGGAGTCGCTACGAACTGCGTCGCCGTCGGGAAGACCGCCGAGTCGGGGCTGTTCGACGAGGTGTTCGTGCCTCCTGCTCCGGGCGACGCGGGCACGGCCATCGGCGCGGCCGCGACCGTCCATCTCCAGGCGAGCCCGCTGCCGCTGTCGGGCATCGTAGGGGCCTGCTATCTCGGGCCGTCCTTCGCCGGCCACCTGCCGGACCTCACCCGCTGGCCCCAGCTGTCCGCACTGCCAGTGCCCGGTGACCCGGCCGAGTTCCTGGCCAGCCAGATCGCCCAGGGCGACATCGTCGGCCTGTTCCAGGGCCGGATCGAGACAGGGCCCCGGGCGCTCGGGAACCGGTCGATCCTCGCCTCGCCCTTGATCCCGGGCGTGGTTGCGCGGCTGAACGACACGGTGAAATTCCGCGAGCCGTTCCGCCCGTTCGCGCCCATGGTCACGGCCGAGCGCGCCGCCGAGTACTTCACCCTCGGCCAGGAGTCGCCGTTCATGTCGATGGCATCCGGAGTGACCGCCCTGGCGCGTGACCGGATCCCCGCGGTCGTGCACGCCAACGGCACCGCGCGCGTTCAGACCGTCACCAAGGACGACAACCCGTTCGTGCACGCCGTCCTGGAAGCGTTCGCCCGCCGGACCGGCGTTCCGGTCCTCATCAACACCTCATTGAACGTCAAGGGCAAGCCCATCTGCGGCCCCCCAGACATGGCGCTGGAGTGCCTCGCCGAAAGCGGCCTGGACGCCCTGCTGCTGGAAGGCCGGTGGATCACCAAGTGAAGATCGGCTACAGCTTCTGGGGGTTCCTCGGCCCAGGCATCACCGACACCCCGGACGGCGGACGCAGCCATCGCCGCCCCTTCATCGACGGCATCATCGCGGCCGGCCACGAGCTCGTGTTGCTCCAGCCGAACCGGGACCTGACCGAAGCCGGGGACCACATCGCCGACAGCTACCTGTTCGATGCCGGGCTCCCGCCCGTGGATGTGCTGTTCCTGGAGTGGCGCTGGCCCATCTCCGGCCGCAACACCACGATCTGCGGCAGCCCCAGCCACACCTGCGACCTGCACCGGCAGAACCGGCTGCTCTACCACTACACCCACCGCACCCGCACACCCACCGTCATCTGGGACAAGGACCGGCAACTCCCCGCCCACCACCCCGTGCGCCAACGACCCAACATCGTCGTGTGCGAGGCCACTCTCACCCCACGCCACGGCACCGTACCGCTGCTGTTCCCGCTGGATGACGCGCTCCTGGACGCGGCCGACCCGGTCAAACTCGCCCAGCGGGAACGGCCGAACCCCCTGTGCTACATCGGCAACCAGCACGGCCGCAACGCCGCGTTCGACCGGTACTTCGCGCCCGCGGCGGCCCGCACACGACACCTGATCGCCGGCAAGTGGACCCACACGAGCCGCTGGCCGGACCTCAACTTCATCGGCCGGGTGCCCTTCACCGAGGTCACCTCCCTGTACAGCAAGAGCCTCGCCACGGTGCTACTGCTGCCGGACCGATACGCCGCCGCCGGGCAGATGACACAACGCATCTTCGAGGCGGTCCTGGCCGGATGCCTGCCGCTCGCGCCCGCCACCATCAACCGCGTCCACATGTTCGTGCCGCCACAGCTGATCGTGAACTCGGGCGGCGACACGATCCGTGCCCTGCACTGGCTCGACAACATCCGAGGCAGCCACGAGCACGTGAACCTCCTGTCCGCGTGTCTGGAGCGGCTGGAGTTGTTCCGGCTCAGCCACCAACTCCGGGCCCTGCACGACATCCTCGCTCCGCTCACCGCCAACCGAGACGCACAACCTGCAGGGGGACGCTCATGACCAACCCTCGGCGTCCTACTGTCCCGACTATCGTGGAGAACCATGCACATGTCCCGGGTCGCCGTCATCGGATCGGGCGGCAGCGGCAAGTCGTACGTGGCACGCGAGCTTGGCCGTGTCCTGGACGCGCCGGTCACCCATCTCGACGCGATCTACTACGACGACGAGTGGACCCCCCTGTCAGCGGAGAAGTTCGAGAAGGTTCAACGCGAGCTGGTCGCCGAGCCGCGATGGATCATCGACGGCAACTACAACTCCACGCTGCACGTACGGCTGCAGGCGTGCGACACCGTGATCCTGGTCGACGTCCCCACCGTCGTCGCCCTGTGGGGCGTCCTGTCCCGGCAGGCCCGCCACGGCGCCGGGCAGCACGATGCGGGCGTCTACAACCGGATCAACTGGTCGTTCGTCCGGTACGTCGCCTCCTACCGGCGGCGGATGCGTCCGCAGGTGCTGGCCAAGATCCGCCAGCACTCCAGAGACAGCATTCAGGTAGTGGTGCTGCGCAGCCGCGCCCACGCCCGCAGCTGGCTGAAGCAGCTGGCCGCCGGCCGCTGAACCTCGGCCGCCCCCGCACCACTCGCGGGAGGCGGGCATGAACGACAGCGTCTTCACCGACCCGGCCGCCACCGCTGGCCTCTACCGCGACAGCGGCCGGCTGGCGGCCCGCACCTCCGCCCTGCACCGCGCTAAGACGCATGGACGGCCCGTCGCCGACGTCATCGCCAAGGTCGCCGCCTGCTACGTGGACGACCCCAGCCGGTCGGTGGTCGCCGACATCGGCTGCGGGCGCGGCACCAGCACGCTGGCCCTGGCCGACCGGCTCCGCCCCCGCAGGTTGGTGGGCCTGGACGCGTCGGCCGCGATGCTCGCCGCCGCCCGCGCCCGCCTGGCAACCCTGAGCCCTGCCGTGGCCGCAGCGGTGGAGTTCGTGCAGGCCGACTTCCACCACCTGCCCCTACCTGATGCCGGCTGCGACTTCGCAGCGGCCGCGTTCTGCCTCTACCACGCGCCCGACCCACGCCCGGTGATCGCCGAGATCGCCCGCGTCCTCGCACCGGGCGGGGTCGCGATCCTGGTGACCAAATCCGCCGACAGCTACCGAGAGCTGGACCGACTGGTGGCCGCCGCCGGACTCGACGCGGGCGCCGCGGACCGGCCGAGCCTGTACGCCGCAGCGCACAGTGGCAACCTCGTCGATCTCACCACCGGCCACCTCCGTGTCCTGGCCACGTTGCACGAGAAACACCGCTTCGTCTTCGCCGGGCTGGAGCACGTCGCGGCCTATCTGGCCACCACCCCGAAGTACAAGCTGCCTCCCGGCCTGGCCACCGACCCCGACGCGATCGCCGCGAGGCTGCGCGCCGCCTGGCCGGACGAGCCCGTCACCGCGACGTCCACCATCACCTACCTGACCGCCACACCGACATGAGCCCACCCGACATGACCATATTCGCCAAGCCGTACGCCACCCGCGACGCCGTCCGATGGGCCGCCGCCCATCACGCCTGGCTCGCCCAGCACGCCCAGCCGCTTCGGCAGCCACCCATCGTGGCGGTGCACGCCCGCCGCATCGACTTCGCATTCGTGCAGGGCCGACACGCGCTCATCTGCGACCTGCCCGCGCTCGCCAGCATCCTCGGCCGCGCGCACACCACCGCCTGGCAGAGCGACCTGCACCGGGCCCAGCTCACCACGCCGCACCCGCTGCCCGCCGGGGGTGTACTGGCTGACTTCGTCTCCCCCCGCCAGGTCGCGCTCCACCGCCGCCTTCAGGCCGGGCTGATCACCCCGCACCAGCTCACGGTCGCCCAACAGCTCCTGCACCACGCCCCCGGCGCACCGGCCGCGTTCTACAAGGACACCAACCCGCGCAACGTGCTCATCACCGCCGAAGGTCCGGTCATGGTGGACGTCGATGACCTCACCCTCGCGCCGTTCGGCTACGACCTGGCCAAACTCGTGGTCACCCTCGCCATGACGCACGGCCCGATCCCGCCTGGTCACATCGCGACCGCGCTCACCTGTTACAACAAAGCCCTGCTCGGTGCCGGTCTCGCCCCTGTCACGGCCGCCGGTTTCCTCGGCTACACCGACCTGCACCACGTACTCACCCTGCCCTACCTCGGCATCGGCGGATACCGGCACTCCTGGCCGGGCCTTCGCCCCTCGCTGGACGAACTGGCCGCCGCCGCTACACCACCGGCGTCCCCATCGCGTTGACCGGAGGACCTCGTGCAGCAACCCCTCACCGACCAGCCGGCCCGGCCAAGGCGTGTGGTCGTCACCGGCGCCTCCGGATTCATCGGCTCCCACCTCTGCCAATCCCTGCTCGCCCAAGGAGTCACCGTCATCGGAGTGGATCGGCTCGACCCCGACCAGAATCCGCGCGCGGCGGCCAACCTCACCGACATCCGGCGCGAGCCCGGCTTCCTGTTCGTCCCCGCAGACCTGCGCACCTGCGCCATCGAACCCCTCCTGGTCGAAGCCGACGTGGTCTATCACCTCGCCGGGCTGCCCGGCGTCCACCCCTCCTGGGGGCCCGACTTCGGCCAGTACGTGGCCACCAACATCACCGCCACCCAGCGCCTCATGGACGCCATCACCAAGATGCGCGTCCCCCGCCTGGTCGTCGCCTCCTCCTCCAGCGTGTACGGAGTCACCGACGGGCATCCCAGCACGGAATCCGACCAGCCGCGCCCGGCCTCGCCGTACGCGATCACCAAAGTCGCGCAGGAGCAGCTATGCCTCGCGCACGCCGCCCGAACCGACTGCCCTACCACTGTGGTGGCGCTGCGCTACTTCACCGTCTACGGGCCTCGCCAGCGGGAAGACATGGTCATCCAGCGGGTGCTGACCGCCGCCGTCACCGGCATCCCCATGCGGCTGTACGGCGACGGCAAACAGCGCCGCGACTTCACCTACATCCACGACGCCGTCACCGCCACGATCTGCGCAGGCACCGCGCTCCTGCCGAGCTGCGTGATCAACGTGGGTGGCGGCTCCGACGCCGACCTGCTTGAGGTTGTCGAGAACGCCCGCGTACTCACCGACCGCCCGATCAACGTCCACACCGAAAACGCCCGCGCCGGGGACGTGCCCGCAACGTGCGCCGATCCCTCCACAGCCCACCGGCTGCTCGGCTTCGCTCCTACCACCGACCTGCTGACAGGCATGGCAGCTCAGCTGCACTGGCTCACCTCCCGGAACGCGGCGTCCTCCTGGGACAAGCGTTAGACGAGCCACCCCGGGCGAACGCGAAACGCCCCGCAACACGCGGCTTCACCTCCGGGTCACACGAGCTCGGACGGCAATCACCGAACATCTGTCCTTAACAGGAGCTTCACGCCATGAAACGGTTACATAGAGCAATATTGTCGGCGCTTATCGTGCTCGCAGTGGCGGGATGCGGCTCTCCTCCCCCTGCCTCAGGACCCAGCGGCCCCCTCCAGGTCGTCAAGGTCGGAATCATGCCCATCCCAGACTGCGCCACCGTGCCCATCGCGGACATGAAGGGCTACTTCAAAGCCGAAGGGCTCCAGGTGCAGCTCGAAACCGTCCAAGGCGGCGGCGTCGCACTCCCCAAGCTCAAATCGGGCGCCCTGGACTTTTCGATCATGAACTACACCGCCGCCGTGCTGGCCGAGGTCAACCAGCCGGGCACCCTGCGCATCGCCGCCGACGCCTACCAAGCGGCCCCCAACACCTTCAAACTCATGGTCCCCAAGGAGTCACCCGTCCAAGACCTGGACGATCTTCGTGGCAAACACATCGCGGTCGTGACGCTCAAGTCGGTCGGCACGCTCACCACCGAAGCAGCACTGAAAATCGCCGGATTGACCGCACGCGACGTGCGGATCTCCGAACTGCCCCTCCCCGACATGATCCCCGCCCTCGAAACCGGGAAGATCGATGTCGCCTGGATGACCGAACCGTTCATCACCGCCTACCAGACCGGGCACGGCGGCAGAACGCTCTGGGATGTGATGCAGGGCCAGACCGAGAACTGGCCGATCGCGGGCTGGGCCACCTCCGCCGACTACGCCAAGAACCACCCCCAGCAGGTCGCCGCGTTCCAGCGAGCCATCCTCAAGGCCCAAGCCGACGCCCAAACCCGGCAGCTGATCACCGACACGCTGCCCAGCTACACCAAGATCGACGCCGCGACGGCGGCGACCATCACCCTGGGCACCTTCCCGACCAACCTTCATGTCGGCCGCATCCAACGCGTCGCCGACCTGATGCAGGAATACGGATACATCAGCAGCAAACTCGACGTCAGCTCACTGCTGATGCCGCTCCCGGCCACCAGCCTCTCCTCCCCGCCCCCAGCGCCCCCACCCGCTCCGATCACGCCATCGACGCCCACCACGTCAAAGGCGAGGGTGGCCGCGCGATGACCCCGCACCCCCGTCCCGACACCCTGCCCGCCGGCCCCGGCCTCGTCGCGTACCGGCACGTGCAGGCGATGATCGACGCCGTGCCCGACTTCGCCGCCCTGCACGCCGCGGTCGACCTGGACGTCTTCGAAATCCTCGCGCACCAGTCCATGACCAGCGACGAACTGGCGGATGTCTGTGGCACCGACCCCGCCGCGATGGACCGGCTGGCGGGCTGGCTGCACGCTCACGGCTTCATCACTGACACCCCCGCCGGCTACCGGCTCACCGAACTCGGCCACGTCCTCACCGCCGATGCCGACCCGTCCCAGCGGCACGCCGTGCTGGTCACCGGCTCGGCCTACTGGTGGGACACGATCGGCCACCTGACCGACACCATCCGCCGCGGACACCCCACCCCACCGAACGACCGACCGGTGTACGAGCACCTCGCCCACACCCCTGAACTGGCCGCCGACTTCGACCGCTTCATGACCGCGCGCAGCACCGCCGTCGGCCACGACCTCGCCGCCATGGACGATTGGACCGACATCCGGCTCGTGGCCGACCTCGGCGGCGGCCAGGGCGGCGTCCTGGCCACCCTCCTGCACACCCACCCACACCTGCGGGGCATCCTCGCCGAGCGCCCCCACGTCGCCGAACGCGCCCGCACCCACCTCGCCGGACAAGGCCTGCTCCACCGGGTCCAGATCACCACCGCCGACATCTTCGAACAGATCCCCCAAGGGGCACAGCGTTACCTACTGTCGTCGATCCTGCACAACTACAGCGATGAGGCATGCGTCAGCCTGCTGACGACGGTGCGCCAAGCCCTGCAAGACACCGCCGACGGAGAGGTATGGATCGTCGAGGGCATGCTGCCCACACTTCCGGGCATTGCAAGCCCCTGGCACAGCACCGACATCCGGATGATGGCCCTGTTCCACGGCGGCCGGGTACGCCGCAGCCCGCACCTGTACCAGCTGGCGGAACAGGCCGGGCTGAGCATCCACCACACCCAGCCACTACCCAACGGACAGACCCTGCTCGCAGGCCACCCGGCACACGAACGGCAGAGCTGATCACGCCGTTGCTCCGCTGGTCCCTGCTCGCCTCTTTACACTGTAGATCACTATAAGGCTCACACACACCAAAAGGGGTGCACCCCACCCAGTGAGACATCCGAGAAGGCATGCCAGTTGAACATCACGAACCGCCTGAACCACGATGGGCGTCAGAACGGGCCGCCCCATGGTGGTCCGAAAGGGTGGGTGACGGCTCCTCCGAGGGTCAGATCGCAGTCAGCGGATCAAAAAAGCCGGACTCTGTACCCCGAGTCCAGCCTCTGACCTGCTCCAACGTGGGCTACCCGCGACCAGGTGGCCGCTGCGATCCTCGCCGACCCCGACGGGCCGGTGCTGCCGAGGACGCCCGGCACCTGCTGCACTCCGCGCACTGCGTTGCGATCCTCACCGACCCCGAAGGGCCGGTGCTGCGGGGTTCTTGCGGGTCTTCTCCATCACGCCCACCTCGTTGCGATCCTCACCAACCCCGAAGGGCCGGTGCTGCTTGCTCTCCCGGAGAAGCATCTGGATGTCCCCCATGTTGCGATCCTCACCGACCCCGAAGGGCCGGTGCTGCATGGCGACCCAGCCGACGAGCGTGGGGTGCACGTCGGGGTTGCGATCCTCACCGACCCCGAAGGGCCGGTGCTGCCAGGGGCCGCGGTCGTCGATTGCCCGGGTCGAGTACGTGGTTGCGATCCTCACCGACCCCGAAGGGCCGGTGCTGCGGGCGACCGCCGGGCGCCGCTTGTTGCGCAGCACCTTGTTGCGATCCTCACCGACCCCGAAGGCCCGGTGCTGCGGGGTGGCCAGGCAGACGGCCAACTACTTCACCAGCGGGTTGCGATCCTCACCGACCCCGAAGGCCCGGTGCTGCTCTCCAAGGGGGCCACAGGCGAGCCGGGCGCGGCCGTCGGGTTGCGATCCTCACCGACCCCGAAGGCCCGGTGCTGCCTCCCACACGGTGGGCCGGGTGGGGATGCTGATGGTGTTGCGATCCTCACCGACCCCGAAGGCCCGGTGCTGCCGGTGACGGGACTCCCGGATGGGAGCGCGTAGCGAAGGTTGCGATCCTCACCGACCCCGAAGGCCCGGTGCTGCCGTCGCGTCGGCGACGCTCAGCTTCGCCCCGCCGCTGTTGCGATCCTCACCGACCCCGAAGGCCCGGTGCTGCCAGGGCGTAGTGGATGTCTACCCGATACAACGCCGTGTTGCGATCCTCACCGACCCCGAAGGCCCGGTGCTGCGAGATCGAAGCGGGGCCGGACGCTCCGGGCGTCCACCCGTTGCGATCCTCACCGACCCCGAAGGCCCGGTGCTGCCTGGAAGCAGGACGTACACCCTGCGTGCGATCAGTGGTTGCGATCCTCACCGACCCCGAAGGCCCGGTGCTGCACGGTCCAACATGCCCACGATCTTCCGGATATCGGTCGTTGCGATCCTCACCGACCCCGAAGGCCCGGTGCTGCCACTCCTCGGACAGCAGCATCTGGTTCTCGGCCTTCTTGTTGCGATCCTCACCGACCCCGAAGGCCCGGTGCTGCTCCTCTGCGCATGGCACCTACTACTCATCCGCCCAGCGTTGCGATCCTCACCGACCCCGAAGGCCCGGTGCTGCCGCAGGTAGTAGCCGCCGAGCGCGGCGCCCACCTCGGTTGCGATCCTCACCGACCCCGAAGGCCCGGTGCTGCGTGCTGATCCTGGGCGTCGCTCTCGGCGCGATGGTGTTGCGATCCTCACCGACCCCGAAGGCCCGGTGCTGCCCGCCACGAGGGGGCGGCAAGGCGGGGACTACGGGGTTGCGATCCTCACCGACCCCGAAGGCCCGGTGCTGCGGTCCTTGAGCTGGGAGGTTACCGATTCATCGCAGAGTCAGCCACCACCAAAGCCGAGAAACGTCCGATTGGTGGTAGTTCCGGGTTCGGAACTCATGGCGTGTCGCGGGAGAACCGGAGGTTCCTAGATCACAAGCGGACCTCTGGGATCGACTTCCCTGGGAATCCCAAGATGCTCGACATCATCGAGCGCTCGAGCCGGAAGCCGATAGATCCGGATCGTGTCGCACCGTTGATCGATAACGTTGCCAAGCGCGGCCATGAGCCGGAGCTTGTCAGCGTCACCGCACACGATCTCGAAAACGGACTTCTGTACGCGATGACCGTAACCTTCGCAGATCTTGGCGACGCGACGGAGTCTCGCCTGACCGGCTTTGGTCACAGTCTCGACGTCATAGGTAAGCAGCAGGTCCATATCAGTTCACGGTCCATGGGACGTAGTCGTCGAGATCTCCGCGCAAATGCCGGGCCAGCAGCCGAGCTTGCACCATTGGGAGCAGAGCGGCCGGCACCTCACGTCCCAAGCGAGCGTGCGGCCACGCGCGTTGCCGACTGTTCTGCCATGCGTTGAGCACGGCGCGGCGAGCACCCTCGGTGAGGCGCACTGTGTCGCCGGGCAGATACTCGAAGTCACTGCTACCGAGTTCGTTCCGGTTGAGCAGTGTCATGACGAATCGGTCACTGAGAAGCGGCCGGAACTCTTCCATGAGATCGAGGGCAAGAGCTGGTTTGCCAGGACGTACGCCGTGGAGGAAGCCGATGTAGGGGTCCAGGCCAACCTGCTCAAGAGCACCATGAACGGCCACCCTGAGCAGGCCATAGCTGAAGGACAGAAGGCAGTTGACGGGATCGGCCGGTGGGCGGCGCGTACGCTCGAATGGCGTGGTCGCGCTTGAACACATCGAAGGCATGGCCTCGAAGTAGTCGCGAGCCGCCGTTCCTTCGACCCCCATCAGAGCCGAGATGTCGGTGGCCCGACGGACGGCATCGAGTGCTCCGGCGTTACGTTCGGCTGCTGCGCGAAGCGTCTCCTGTTTGCTCCCCTGAGCGTCACGAGCCGCGCGCAGTAGCACCTGCCTGCCGTTGTGGATCTTCCCTGCGACCATGTGTTGAGCGATGGCCAGACGACGGCACGGATCATCGTGCGCGCGGTGCTGGGCTCGGCGTAACAGTGGGTTACCCGCGGTGGGTCCGCACAGGCGTGCCCGGAACCGTCCGAAGCCGGTCAGCCAGCTGACCGTGCGACGATCGTCGGCGCAGCGCAGCAACAGGTCACTCGTGATGGTGACACCGGCGAACAGGACGACGTGGTCGATGCGGGCGAGTGGCAAGATCTTTCGGCCTGGCTGGTCGGGGTGGACCACGCGCAGGGTGTCGTTCTCCAGATGCAGGCTCGTACCTGGTGTCTGGACGTAAAGGCTGTTGAGGAGTTCAGTCACGCCATGCTCCGAGCGGCCGGATGGTGAAGAGGTCGATGGCCCGGTTCCGGGTGTGGGTGAGTTCTGGTACGCAGTCGTCCCGCAGCGAGCAACGACGGCAACGCCGATCATTGTGAGCCGCGGGAAGTCTGTCCTCGATGAGTAGGGTGCGCATCCGCGTGACGGCTTCTCTCATGCGGATGAGCAGGTCTTCGGTGATCGGGACCTCGTGTCGCTTCCGGTCGGCGGCGGAGTAGACGTAACCGACCGGTACGGCGTATCCGCTTTCGGCCAGGCAGACCGCCTGCCCAGCGAGTTGTACATCGGCTGGCCCGTCCGGATGGTACGGGCCAACCTTGTACTCGATGGGGGTGGCCTGCTCACCCTGGATCTCCACCAGATCGCAAACACCGTGCAGACCATGCACTCGGCTGCGTACGGGGAGTGACCGTACGGTGATCACGCCACGTCGTCGCCGCGTACCGGCAAGGTCGACCGCAGCGTGAGCCAGGTCGCCGCGTACGGTATCGACGCTGTCGGCCCAGGTGGCCTCGACGTGGATCAGGGCAGCCTGACGCTGGCAGTAGGTGACATGCTCCAGCGCCGACAGTGGAATGCTGAGGGATGCGTCGATCGCGCCGCCGGCCTCGTCGGCACCGGTCATGGCCACAGGTCGACGCCGCTCCAGAAGGTGACGCCCTCAGGTAGGTCGTCGTTGCTGATCGTCCGTCGATAGTCGGTGAAGTGGCGCGGCGGCTTGTCCGTGTCGATGCGCTCCAGCCGAACGCGGCTGGTGAGGCTGGCCGCGGGTGCGGTGCCGAAGGCGTCACGGTGGCTGTAGACGTAGAGCCCGCACAGCCTCATCTCGCCCCGGGCGGCCGAGCGGTCGTGGTCGAACATCATGGTCAGCACGGTCCAGAGGGTTTTGAGGTCTTCGCTCGTGACACCGGTCTTGTCGGCGCGCCCGGCGGAGTAGAAACCGTGTGCGCGGTACAGCCCGTACGGAACGGTCCACTTGGACCCCATCTCCGTGCGCTTCCCGGAGTCGATGTCCTCCTTTTTGGTAGGAGTCACCCGGGTGATCGCGTGGTCGCTGGGCAGGACGGGGTCGAGGCTGCGGGCGAAGGTGAACTGCAGGGGACCGCGCACCTGACCGGCGCCCGCCGTCTTGCTGCCCTCTTCCTTCTTGCCCGTGGACAGCACGGCGCCGAACAACCGGATGTCGAAGTAACGGTCGCAGAGCCAGCGCTGCTGCTCCTCCGTCGTACCCTTCGTGATCGCACGGGCCTCCTCGATCCGTGGATTGAGTGCGTGGCCGGCCTCGACGAAGATCCCGTACCTGTCGTCTCCGGGCTTGATGTCGGGGATGACGTCGCGGATCTTGCGCTTGAGGGCGACGTCCGTGACCAGGCCCTGTCCGGTTTCGTCGTCGGTCCTCGGCTGGTTGCCGGCGTCCGGGTCACCGTTGGGGTTCCCATCCGTGACGTCGAAGAGCATCACGATGTCGTGCCGTACGGCCGGGTCGAGGTGGTTGCTCACTAAAGGCTCCTTAGTCCTGGAGGGTCTGGTCGGTGGTGCCTGTGCCGCGTTCGCCACGCATAGCGGCGCGCTGTTGGTGGTAGCCGAGGATGAATGCGGCCTGATCGGCCAGGACCGCGCCGTGTGGGATCCCACCGGCAACCGCGAGTTGGGAGAACAGGTCGTCCAGACGTTCTTCGGCGCGATACGCCCATGCGGGTTTGTCCCTGCGCATGCGCTTGAGCCAGGCGCGGGCGTCTCGCCGTCCCGCGACCAGGGCGACCGCTGGGCTGGTCACCGCCCGGCTGAAGTATCGATCGGTGAAGGTGACGTTCGGCGCCTGGTCGCCGCCTGCTCGGACGGCCGACAACTGGATGTCCTCCAGCGCGGCGAAGATGCGGCCCGCCAGGTAGGCCGGTTGGTGAAGGTCGGGGTTGAGTGCGGGCATGTACGCCTCCGGATGAGAGATGCCGGGCCGGCGAACCAGCGCCAGGCGAAGCAGGGCGGCACGTTCGGTGTCCAGACGTCCGTCGGCGCGGATCCGGTGGACCAGATGGGCGAGCAACTTGGGCGGAAGCGGCTTACCGAGCAGTGCGCTGCGCAAGAGCGCTTGGTAGATGCCGTCGGGCCGGTCTTCGCCCGATGCTCCGAACTTGGCATAGGTCTTTCTGTCAGCCAGCCATCGGCCGCTGGCCAGGGCCATCCGGCCGAGTCCCGTGTAGCGGAGTTCCTGCTTCCAGAAGTCGATGATCTCGTGGTCGGCGATCCATGCGGCGAGGTTGTGCTGGACGCGTTGGAGGGGCAGTTCGATCCATTCGCGGACGACGACCCGCGAAACGTTGCCGCCGATGGCCACCGCGCAGAACGTGGAGAGATCCTCCTCATCGAGCGTGTCCGGCCGCCGTCCTCGTACGGGGGCGCCGAGCATGCGCGCCACCTGCTCGGGATGGGCGTGCGGATCGTCGAGCGGGTCGAGGGTGAAGTCGACCTCGCCGGTCACCCACCAGGCCAGGCGAGTGTCCTGCCCGGTCAGCGCGCTTTTCCACTGATCGTCGAGCAGGCTTTCCAGAGCACCCATGACGGCCAGGCCGCAGCCGACGCAGATAGGGGTGTGCACCAGTTGTTCCTGTAGCCCGAATCCGTGCGTGGCCTTGTTGACGCTGACCAGGGACGCGCTCTGAGTGGCCTGCGGGACCAACCGGGCAGGCAACTGCTGCGGGATCGTCTTCAACAACGCGCCGGCCTGCCCGCAGACCAGGCAGAGTCCAGTCGATCCGGCTCCCTTCCGCGCGGACGCCACCGTGCCCCAGAACCGCCGCGCCGAATCGGTCTCGTGGAGAAAGGCGCCACCGGGTGTGCTGGCGTCGTGCACCCGCACTGCGACAAGGTCCCCCCGGCTCCACACCTCTGGTGGAGTGAGACGTTCCACGTGCCCACCGGACAGGAAGCGTTGCAGGCTCCGTGCCGGGCTGTCCGGATCGGCGCGTATCCACGCATCGGTCAGCAGGCGGAAGGCGTCGTGCGCCTTGTGCACCCGGGCAGGGTTGGCGTCCTTGGCCACCCAGCCGAAGAGGTATTCGGGAGTGTCGACGGCGATCCGCGGAGCGATTCCCGATGTCTTGGTGATCGAGGGGACCACGTACTCGACACCGTTCTTCTGCGCGGGAACGTCGGGATTCGCGAGGGGGACGAGCCTGCCGGATGTCGGCGACCCGTCACTGTTGAGGTCGAGGATCCAGCGGACTCTCTGAGTCTTGTAGAAGGGCGGATGTACCCGCGAACTGTCGCGCGCGTACGCCACGAGGCGGGTGAGCAGCATCAGTTCTCCCCCGCCGGGATTTCGATGCCGCGGGCGGGAACGTGTAGTACGCCCCGCTCCAGGCGCGCGGTGAACCACTCCATCCGATATGGCGTCCCGAAGTGGATGGTGTGCAGCATGACGCCCAGGTCCTCGCTGCGGGAGATGGGGGGCGTGTCATCGGGATCGCCGAACTCAGCAGAGAACTCCCTCGTTCCGAGAAACGGCTGGTGGAAGCAGGAACCTCGGCTCACTCGCCGCCGGAACTGGTCCCGGTACGCGGCGGCGTTCTTGGTCGCGTCCTTACCGGCCTCGATATGGGCGTGGATCCGGTAAGCGACGTCTCTGAGGCAGACCGCGTTGCGCTGGTCGCGGTTGGCTGCGGTGTCCACCCTTTCTCCGTGCAGGGCCCTGCTCAGGGGCACGACCTGGTGTGTCTCGTTGCGGCGGATCGTAAACTGCTTGATCGGTTTGAGGACCTCGATCGCCACCACCTGGTAACGCATCTGAGGCTTCCAGAAGATGGCCTCCAGCACGCCGCGCGCGGCGGTCGGAGTCATCACCGGGTAGGTGACGCGCTCCGCCTTCAGCTCGGGACGGGAGAAGAGCGCGGCCTCTCCGGACACCTGAACGACGACGGGAGGGGCACCGTCTCGAGTACGGGGCAGCGGCGACAGAGGGCTTTCGCCGTTCATAAGCACGACTCCTCGGCGTGGAAATCGAGTTCGATAGCGACACGCGAATACGCAGCACGGATTCGGAGCAACCAAAAATGAATCCCGGCATTCGGGCGACCCCGAAAATCCGGCTACTGTCCTGACTGATTCCGTCTGGATGACCGTTGCGATCCCCGGCGAGAGGAAACCTTTATACCGGCTGCCACCGACCCGCCGCTGGCCCGACTGTACAACTTCGGTCAGCCAGACGGAGCCTATTTCAAAAAGTTGGCCATTCGGTCGATCTGAACGTTTATGGGCCGATCTTCGCCGCCCATCGGATCGCCTAAATGCCGTGTCCTGCGCCTTCCCGGAGCACTTGCTCGAACCGCGTTTCCGTGAGCAGACGAGATCGAGTCCCCTCCGTCAGCACACGAAGTCCTCTGTGCGAGGGTCGAGTTCGATGCCGGTGTGCCGGTCATAACCGCCGTCCCACTCGGCGAGCGAACCGGACCGGCCGGGTTCCCCAAGGATCGGCTTCATGAGAGCCAGCACACCGGGGTTTCTCACGGCCGAAGGGTGGATGGTGGTCACGTAGGGCTGCAGGCGCCGCAAGTCCTCTCGATCGGGACGAGCCGCATCGCGTATCCGCTGCACCAGCGCTTCGATCTCCTCCTGATCGTTTTCGTCGGCCGCCCCGAGCGATGTCACCACAGCGACACCATCTTCTGTGATCATCCTGAAGGCGTACCTGCGATCGGCGATGTCCGTGACAGGATCACGGGGACCTTCCGTCACGGCGCTGAAGTCCAGGCGATAGCGTGCGTCCTGGATTCGCTGGCCCACGCTGCGCGGATCTTCCAGGTTCAGTGCTCCGTAAACCGATTGGTAGTAGGCGCGCAACGCGTCAAGGCAATCGGGATCGGCCCGGCCGGGCCCGAAATGAAGACGGGTGGCCTCCACCAGCGTCCTGTATGCCGGAGGCTGACCGGCGTCCGGGGGATCCACGATGATCACGCGACCGACGGTTTCGAGCTTCCCTTCCCGGTTGGCGCGGCCGGCGGCCTGCAACAGCGAATCCGCCGGGGCCATCGCTCGGTAGACGACGGGAAAGTCAACGTCCACACCGGCCTCGATAAGCTGGGTCGCCACCAGCAACACGGGCTGTCCTGTCGCCAGGCGTTCCCGGACGGCGAGAAGCACACGACGTCGATGCGCCGCGCACATGCGCGTCGACAGATGCCAGGCGACGCCCTCGGGAACCCGGCCGCTCCATACGCCGAAGACGGTACGAGCGTCCGCGGTGGTGTTGACCACGACCAGGGCCTGCTGGTGGGCGGCCGCGTCTTCGGCGAGTTCCGCCAACGTAGGGCCAGGGTTGATCCGCCACTCATAGGCGACCCTGCGCAGCCGGGTCACCAGGGCAACAGGATCCTTCACGATCTCGGTCGCGCACAATTCACGAAACGGACTCAGGTGCCAGAAGTCCGGCTGCGTGGCCGACGCCATGAGCACGGTGACACCGAAGTGATCGACCAGCATCCGCAGCGCACTCAGGATCGGAACCAGCATCTGATGCGGCAGCGACTGAACCTCGTCCAACACGATCACCGCCCCTGCGAGCCGATGGAGCCGACGCATAGCGGCAGGCCTCCTGCCGAACAACGACTCGAAAAGCCGCACCGTGGTTGTCACGACGAAAGGGGCGTCCCAGTTCTCCGCCGCCAGTCTCGCCCAACGGCGGGAGGACTGATCCAAATCGACGGCGCTGTGATGCTCCAATACGACATCGGCACCATCCGGACAGCTGAGCAGTCTGCGGTAGACCGCCGCGTTCTGTTCTGTGATCGTCAGGTACGGCACAGCCACGATCACCCGGCGAAGCCCGCGCTCGGCCGCGTGATGGAGGGCGAATCCGCCCGCGGAGATGGTCTTGCCCACACCAGTCGGCGCGGCCAGCCGGAAGACGCCCTGCTCGGCACCGGCGGCGGCGACGCAGGCCCGGTAGACGGCATCCCGATCATCATCTATCGCCGAACGACCGGCTCGTTCGCTCAGCATCGCGACGCGCGCCTTCTCGTAGCGGTCACGCAATACCCCGAAATCCTCGTCCGACCGCACGGCAGGGCGCACCGCACCGACGAAATGCGCCGCGGTGTCGAGGAAGTCCGCATCGCACAGCGAACTGAACGTCAGCCGCAGTGCCATCTCCCGCACCAGTGGCTGCTTCCAAGCTTCGGGGATCGCGACCCTGCCTGCTGCCGCGAGCTCCGGCAGCAACGCCTCAGCGGCCAGCACCCGCAAGGCATCGGCTTCCCGTTCCCGCTCCGACTTGGTCAGGTTCCTCAGCCGTTCACGCAAGGCCTCCGGCGAGGCCAATCCTCCGTGATGGCCCGCGATCGCCATGGCGAAAGAGCCCAGCCCACGATCCATCGCCAAGCGCGTTCCCAGCATCTTATGGTCCAGCCCGACCGGCCGATCAGTGCCGGCGACCAGCGCCAGCCTCTCCTGCCAGCCACCGGCGGCCTTGCCACAGTCGTGCAGTAGCCCCAACCACCACGCCACCCGCTCTCCCCCGAAGGGTGCCGCGAAGCGTGCCGCCAGCTCAGCCGTACCCCGAAGGTGGTCCGTAAGCGGATGCCACCGCCCCTGAGGGTTATCGCTGTGGGCATAGGTCGAACCAACGGTGACCATCTGAACCTCGCTTTACCGACGAAGTAAATGAATCACGATATTTGGCAGCCTAAGATCACCTGCACTTTATTCATAACAAGAAGGGTACGGTTTTCATCTCGGAGGTTAATAACGCCTGATTTCAGGTGACTGTGATTGCTTGACCGTTTTACACCTGTACGGGATCGCAAGTCCGAGTAAGTACGACCGCGACGTGAGACGCCCAAACTGGTGGGTGCCATCGAAAGACTGGACCACGATGTCCTTGATCTCGGCGAGGTGGCCCGCCGAGATCAAACCGAAGATGACGTTGCGATTTTCACCGACCTCTGCCCCTTCAGTCGTAACTTCTCACCTTCGCGATTCTTTCCTGTCCACGAAGTGCGACAAGGCTTGGGACATGCGTGCCCCCGTGCAGGAGGTCAGCCCGGCCGTTACCGACAAGGCGTGGGCCGAGAAGTAGTCGGATCAGTTGGAAGACCTGCTGGTGGAGATGGGCCAAGTCTTCGGGCGGGCGGGACGCGATCGCCGACGTGATCGAGGTGATCGTGCTTGCGATCCTCACCGACCCCAAAGGGCCGGTGCTGCGATGACATCGACAGGGACGGCTTGGGCGAAGTTGCTGACGTTGCGATCCTTACCGACCCCGAAGGGCCGGTGCTGCGTTAGTCCGGAGACCGCACTTTTTTGTCCCTGAACAGCGTTGCGATCCTCACCGACCCCGAAGGGCCGGTGCTGCCATCGAACAGGGGGACTGACCATTGCCGATCAACCCGTTGCGATCCTCACCGACCCCGAAGGGCCGGGCCGGTGCTGCCCCGTTCCAGAACTGCCCGATCAGCTCGACGCCCCGCTTGTTGCGATCCTCACCGACCCCGAAGGGTCGGTGCTGCTCAAGATCATCGGCGCGAGAGGCAAGGTAAAGCCGTGTTGCGATCCTCACCGACCCCGAAGGGCCGGTGCTGCCGGGGATGTCCTTGGGCAGGACGGGTGTGGTCATCGGAGTTGCGATCCTCACCGACCCCGAAGGGCCGGTGCTGCTCCCCGCCGCCCGCCTCCACCAGCACCCCGTCCTGGGTGTTGCGATCCTCACCGACCCCGAAGGGCCGGTGCTGCCACGTCGAACCCGGAGTATTACGGGGACCTCCTGGTGTTGCGATCCTCACCGACCCCGAAGGGCCGGTGCTGCTGGGGCCGTGATCCGGCGTGCCGGGTTTGTGCCCTCGTTGCGATCCTCACCGACCCCGAAGGGCCGGTGCTGCTCATGCTGCCGATCGCGGCCGCCGGCAGCATCGGCACCGTTGCGATCCTCACCGACCCCGAAGGGCCGGTGCTGCCTGGTCTTCTCGGCGATGCCGTCGAAGGTGGTGGAGTTGCGATCCTCACCGACCCCGAAGGGCCGGTGCTGCCTGAGCGCGCCGGCTTTGTCGCCGGTGCTGGTGTTGTTGCGATCCTCACCGACCCCGAAGGGCCGGTGCTGCCCAGGCTCTCAGCGACATCCCTTGCGGCGATGTCGATGTTGCGATCCTCACCGACCCCGAAGGGCCGGTGCTGCCGCAAATGGGCGACCCTCATGGGCCGGCCCGCGACCGTTGCGATCCTCACCGACCCCGAAGGGCCGGTGCTGCCCGGCTCGGATTCGTTCTCATCCGGAGGAGGCGAAGGTTGCGATCCTCACCGACCCCGAAGGGCCGGTGCTGCGAGACCGCCGTCAAGGCGATCGGCGTGACCAGAGGTTGCGATCCTCACCGACCCCGAAGGGCCGGTGCTGCTCGTCGGAGATGGGTCGAGGCACACGTGCTCACCCCCGTTGCGATCCTCACCGACCCCGAAGGGCCGGTGCTGCGGACACATCCCCACCTACTCGGCGTACCGGCGCGAGTTGCGATCCTCACCGACCCCGAAGGGCCGGTGCTGCCTCGACAGGCACCGCTTGAGGGAACTTGTCACAAAGGTTGCGATCCTCACCGACCCCGAAGGGCCGGTGCTGCAGCGCGATGCCGATGACCAGGGACTTGGTGTCCATGCCGTTGCGATCCTCACCGACCCCGAAGGGCCGGTGCTGCGCGTGCGTGGACGGGTTGTTGTTGGTCTGGCAGCTGGCGTTGCGATCCTCACCGACCCCGAAGGGCCGGTGCTGCTCGGAGCGGCGGCGTGAGCGGCTGGTCGAGTGGGCCGAGTTGCGATCCTCACCGACCCCGAAGGGCCGGTGCTGCCACCATCGACGCGGACCGGTCGTAGGGGGCCGCCTTGTAGTTGCGATCCTCACCGACCCCGAAGGGCCGGTGCTGCACCGGACGACCGGCCTGTTGATCTCCCAGGCGGTGAACGAGTTGCGATCCTCACCGCCCCCGAAGGGCCGGTGCTGCTGTCGAGGCGGAAACTGAAGAGGATGGGTGCAACACGTGTTGCGATCCTCACCGACCCCGAAGGGCCGGTGCTGCTCCTCACCCGGCTGCAGGACACCCCGGCCGCCATGTTGCGATCCTCACCGACCCCGAAGGGCCGGTGCTGCCCCGCCGGACGCGTCGATCTGGAGGTAGATCCCGCGTTGCGATCCTCACCGACCCCGAAGGGCCGGTGCTGCTGCTGAAGCTGCTGTGGGAGCTGTTCCCGGACCACCCGTTGCGATCCTCACCGACCCCGAAGGGCCGGTGCTGCTCACGCGCCCACCACGTCATACCCGCGCAGGCGCAGGTTGCGATCCTCACCGACCCCGAAGGGCCGGTGCTGCCTCCTGGAGCTCACGCGTCGTAGCGGGAGGGGACGTTGCGATCCTCACCGACCCCGAAGGGCCGGTGCTGCCACCGAGTCGGGGATCGGCCACCTCCGGAAGCTGAACGTTGCGATCCTCACCGACCCCGAAGGGCCGGTGCTGCGGCCAACGCAAGCGAGGAGGCGTCTCGTGGCTAACAGTTGCGATCCTCACCGACCCCGAAGGGCCGGTGCTGCCCGGTGATCGTGCGCACCTTCGGCGGCACCACGGTGTTGCGATCCTCACCGACCCCGAAGGGCCGGTGCTGCCGGACGAGATCGCCGCCGCCATGTGGGACGACTGGGAGTTGCGATCCTCACCGACCCCGAAGGGCCGGTGCTGCGCTGACCGCGTCGGACTGCTTCGACGGGCACGACCCGTAGGTTGCGATCCTCACCGACCCCGAAGGGCCGGTGCTGCCCAGGCGGTCAGCCGCTCGCCCGGGCACTCGGTGGCGTTGCGATCCTCACCGACCCCGAAGGGCCGGTGCTGCACGTCGCCGCTCTGTACGACGTCGCCGCCGCCTCCGTTGCGATCCTCACCGACCCCGAAGGGCCGGTGCTGCAACCGCCTGAGCGGGGAGCTTGGCCGCGTCGCCGACGTTGCGATCCTCACCGACCCCGAAGGGCCGGTGCTGCTTGACCGTCTGCTCTCCGATCCCGGACCACCAGACACGTTGCGATCCTCACCGACCCCGAAGGGCCGGTGCTGCGAGACCCCCGAGACGCCCGTCGCGGCGAGCGACGTGTTGCGATCCTCACCGACCCCGAAGGGCCGGTGCTGCCCGAAAAGGGCGATTACGTCATCCTTCGACTTGGCGTTGCGATCCTCACCGACCCCGAAGGGCCGGTGCTGCTCTGACAGCGTCCTGTCCAGCTTCGGCAAGCTGGGGTTGCGATCCTCACCGACCCCGAAGGGCCGGTGCTGCTCCGGGAGTTCGAGCGCCTCGACGACGCTCTCGCCCGTGTTGCGATCCTCACCGACCCCGAAGGGCCGGTGCTGCTCGACTCCTGGAGCTTCACCGTGGCGTCCGTGCCCGTGTTGCGATCCTCACCGACCCCGAAGGGCCGGTGCTGCCGTCAAGCTGTACGACGCGATGCTGATCGACGTAGCGTTGTTGCGATCCTCACCGACCCCGAAGGGCCGGTGCTGCGAAGCGCAAGAGCGTCATTTGGGAAGTCTGCACAAGCGGTTGCGATCCTCACCGACCCCGAAGGGCCGGTGCTGCCGGGCTGCTGCCCTGCTACCTGCCGTGGGACTGGATGTTGCGATCCTCACCGACCCCGAAGGGCCGGTGCTGCGGTTCTTGAGCTGGAAGGTTACCGATTCACCGCAGAGTCAGCCACCACCAAAGCCGCAGAAACGCCCGATTTGTGACACTTTTAGGTTCGGAACACATGGCGTGTCGCGGAACTACCGGAGGTTCCTAGATCACAAGCGGACCTCTGGGATCGACCTCTCCGGGAATTCCAAGATGCTGTGTCGACGACACGTGAAAGACTTCGAGCGTCGTTGACACGCATGGCTAGGCCGGTCGGCCCCGCGCGTGCGGGGGTCTGGCCAACCTTCTACGGGTGCACCACGGCCCTTGGCACCTCCATTTTGGGGGACCGTAGGGGGACCGGCAGTCTCGGACACTCCCGCTTCAGGGCGGCATTTCCGACACTGTCCGGCCCACCCACGACGCACCTACCTGCAGGAATGCCATAGAGCGGCGAGGCCCGACATCAGCCGACTCGTTGATCCACAGACTCATAATCCGTGGGTCGTGGGTTCAAGTCCCACCCGCCCTACCTACTCCACCTGCGGCGCAGCATCCGACTCCGAATCCGTAGGTCGACGATCCGCCTTTGGGGGACCGAAGGGTGACCGCCAGTTTCGGACACCTCCCCCAACGTGACCTTCCGAGGCACCAGAGCAACCGACGCCTCCGCCGCCGTACGCGCCAGCCCCGGCAACGCCGCCGTGTAGATGTCAGACGTGATCCCGATCGACGAGTGCCGCAGCATCGCCGACTCGCGGCGCCTGCAGCACGGCCAACGTCCCCGAATCCAACGCCCGCGACTTCGGCTTGCCCTCCTCCACCCGGCGGCCCACATCGGACAGTCGCCCGGCCACCATCAGAACGCCTTCCTCCAGCTCGCCGTCTACCCACCGCGCACCGCGCGCCTCCCCGCGCCGCAGCCCCCGGAACGCCACCAGGTGGTACACCGCGCCCATCGCGGTCAGGACCTTGTGGCCACGCCCCGTACGAGGTCCGCCTGGGGAGGCGGGCGATGGGACTACCTTCTCCGAGGTCGTTCTGGACGACGATCATCCAATGTGCGAACATACGTTCGATAATCGTCCTTCAGAATGGAGTGCATGTGCGCCTCTCAAGCCCTGGCCGTGCTCCTCTTTCCCACCGATTAGTCGCCCTGGCCGGGCCCCTCTTCCTGGCAGCGGTTCTGCTGGTCGCTCAGGCACCCGCCGCCTCGGCCGCCGACACCGTCATCGACCTCGGCGTCGCCTCCGACAGGGGCGGCGACGTGGTGGGACACAGCGGCAAAATCTTCGTCGCCGCCGACGATCGGATCGTGGTCACCAAAAGCGACGGCGCGCTCATCGACACGATCAGCGGCCTGTCCGGTGCCGTGGCCCTGTCCGTTGCGGACAACGGCAGGAAGGTGTACGCGGCGCTGCGCGATTCGCATGAAGTGATCGAGATCGACATCGCAACGCTCGCCATCACCAAGCGGATCGACCTCACCGCCTACTCGTGCCCGTCCACGCTGGCCCAGTCCTACGAGCGGCTGTGGGTCGGATACGGGTGCGGCCAAGCGGGGCAAGGAGGCGTCGTCGCCCTCGAGCTGTGGAGGCCGACACCCACCCTCGTCCCGGTCGGGCCAGGCGCGACCCAGCCTCCGCTGGTCGCCGTCGCCGGGAGCACACTGGTGGCGGGAGAGCCGGGAGCCGACCCCGCCTCGATCAGGGTGTATGACGTCAGCACCACCCCGGCCACCCCGCGCGGTGAGATCCACGCTGACACGTCCCTGCGGGACCTCGCCCTCGCCGACTACGGGTCAGCGGCGCTGTCGGCGCTGGCCGACACCCACCGGTTCGACGCCTGGGACACGACGACCAACGCCAAGACACGCGCCTACGACAGCGGCGAGCTGAGCGAGCACGGCCTCCCCACCGCCGTCGCGGCCAGCCCGAACGGCGCCTACGTCGTGGGCGGCTGGAACTCCTCCGCGGGCGACGCGGCGGAGCTCGTGGTGTACGACCCGGCCACGGCGGAGGTGATCTACTCGGCCGACCACCAAGGGAAGGCGCTGGTGGCGGGCAGCATCGCCTTCTACGGCGTACTCACCTATGCGGTGCTGAAGGAGCCTGACACCGGGCGGATGCACCTCTGGCGGCTGCCGCATTCGCCTTACCACGCCTCCACCCTGACCATGACGGCTCCCTCCGAGGCGACCGCGCTCAAGCAGCTGACCTTCAGCGGGCGGCTCACACTGAGCACCGGCGCGCTGCCCGGCGTGCAGACGCTTGAGCTGTACCGCTGGCTCCCCGACGGCACCTCCCGGCCCTTCCAGGAAGTCACCACGGAGGCGGACGGCACCTACCAGTTCACCGATACCGCACCGAAATGGGGGTCGTACGAATATCGATTGTACTGGCCGGGCAACTCATGGTTCAGGGGCAGCGGCGCCTCGGCCATCGTCGAGGTGGGCCTGTACCAGCCGGTGCTCACGGTGACCGGCCCGTCGGCCGGCGCCGTCGGCGAGCGACTCGAGTTCAACGGAACGTTCGCCGCCGACGGCATCACCTTCCCGCACACCATCGTCACCGTCGTACGTAACGTCTCCAGCCCCGATGGCACTACCTCGAAAGCCCTGGCCAAGATGACTGCCGCTGCTGACGGGTCGTTCAGCTTCGCTGACACGCCGACGACGGCCGGCAAGCACACGTACGTCATCCAGCTGGTGGGGAACTCGACAATCGAGCCGGCGAAGACCACCCACGTGGTCGTCGTCTCCCAACCCTCCGTGTAACCTCCCGACGGGGTGACGGCGATCCGAATCGCCGTCACCCATGTCGTTGGGCCACGCTGATCGGGTGTGTCAACTTAACGGCTGATCTTGGTTGTTGAGTGGTCAGCTGTTGGCCGGGGTGAGGCGGCCCTCGAAGGCGATCTGGAAGGCGTTCAGTGGTGCCTTCCAGCGCATGGTCCACCTCTTGCGACCCTTGCCGGTCGGGTCGAGGCTGAGGTGCCCCTGATCTTCCGGACAGGTCCCCAACTAAGGTTGAGGGAGAACTGGAAGGGAAGGCTGTGGCGGGGCAACCGACGATTCAGCCAGGAGTTCAAGGACGAGGCCGTCCGCATGGTGCTGAACGGCCCGCGGCCGGTGGCGCATGTGGCCAAGGAACTCGGCATCCACGACACCACCCTCGGCAATTGGGTGAATACCTACCGTCGGACTCGCGGCGACGGGCCGACGTCGGCGCGAGAGCCGGGCGAGCACAAGAGCGAGCGGGAACTGGCGCTGGAGCGTGAGAATCGCAAGCTCCGCGAAGAGAACGAGTTTCTAAAAAAAGCCGCGGCCTTCTTCGCCCGGGAACAGCGGTGACCGCCAAGTACGAGCTCATCGATGCGGAGAAGGCCGGTTACGCCATTGTGGACATGTGCTCGTGGCTGGGTGTATCCCGCTCGGGCTATTACGAGTGGCGTGGGCGGCCGTTGTCGGCGACCGCCGAACGCCGCGAACGTCTGAAAGAGAAAATTCAAGGGCTGTTTGATGACAGCCATCAGACCTACGGATATCGGCGGATCCACGCGGCGTTGCTCCGCTGCGGTGAACGGGTGAGCCACGAGCTGGTCCGGCACCTGATGCGCGAGCTGGGCCTGCGGCCGGGCCAGAGCCGGCCGTGGCGGCCGGTCACCACCTTGGCGGACGGCTCCTTCCGGGGGATTCCCGACCTGGTGCGGCGCGACTTCACCGCCGAACGGCCAGGGGTGAAGCTGGTCGGGGACATCACCTACATTCCCACCTGGGAGGGCTTTGTCTATCTCGCCACGGTGATCGACTGTCATTCCAAGATGGTGGCGGGTTGGGCGATGGCCGATCACTACAAGGCTTCGCTCGTCTGCGATGCGATCGATGCCGCCGCTGGTACTGTCGAGCTGCAGCCGGGGTGTATTTTCCATTCCGACCGCGGGTCGAACTATACGAGTGAGGAGTTCGGGCGGCATCTGGCCCGGTATGGGATACGTCGGCCGGTCGGGCGTACGGGGGTGTGCTGGGCCAATGCGCTGGCTGAATCGTTTTTCGGGGCGTTGAAGAGTGAGTGGCTCAACGGGATGGTGTTCACCACCCGCGCTAAAGCCCGCCGGGCGGTTGTCCGTTATATCGAGGGTTCTATAATCGGCGTAGGCTTCATTCCGCGAACGGGTACCGGACTCCGCTGGAGGTCCACAACGAGTACCTGAGCGGGCAGCTCGCAGCATGATGTGATCGTCAGGAAGCTGTCCGGAGAACGCGGGGCTCCTCAATCGGGCCGGGCGGCGGCTCGGTGACGCGGTGACGCGGTCGGTGACCGGGGCCGGGGTATTGAGGATGGTTATGATGCGGTCGCCGGCGGCGGTGACGAGGTTCAGGTCGCAGGCCACGTCGGTGACGGCGATGACCGGGGCGAAGGTGGTGGCGGCCAGCACCACCGCCACAGGGAACAGCGCCGGTTGCAGCGCGTTCGCCGCCACGAGCAGGGCGGCGGTGACGAGGACGGCGAGCAGGCCGAGGGTGGTGGCGGCGTTGGTGACGGCATGTTCGAGGCCGGAGCGGCGGCCGTGGGCCAGCTTGGCCTCCAGCAACCGCCGGTCCTGCTCGTGCAGGCGGTCCAGCTGGCGGTCCCCGGCGCCGGAGGTGAGGAGCTCGCGCAGCCCCTGGAGGGTGTCGACCGCTTCGGCGTTGAGCTCGCCGAGCTCGGCACGGAGCCGCGCGCCCTGGTCGGCGGCGCGTTTGCGCAGCCAGGCGGGCAGGAGGGCGAGCAGGATCAGCGCGGGTGCCAGAGCCGCGGCCAGGGCGGGATGGAAGACGCCCAGGGCGGTCAGCGCGGCGACGGGGACGGTGACGGCGCTGATCAGCGGACTGAGGGTGTGGGCGAACCACAGCTCCAACTGCTCGACGTCGGAGATGGCGGCGCTGCCGAGGTCGCCGGAGCGGCGCTGCAGCAGGTAGCCGGGCGCGAGGCGTTCGAAAGCGGTGTAGACGCGGCCGCGCACGTCTGCCAGCCACGACGGGCAGCAGCAGCGCGCAGGCCAGCACCACGGCGCCGACCAGCGGGTCAAGCGTGAACAGGTCACGGCGACGGCGCCCAGGACGGAGGCGATCACCTGGGGCAGGAACCTGCCGATTTAGGCGTCGGTGGTCTCGATGCCGTCCACCAGCGTGGTCTGCGCCGCCCCTGTGCGCCCGCGCTGGGCGTGGGCTGGGCCGAGCCGCAGCAGCTTGCCGGTCAGGCGACGACGCAGCTCGGCCTTGACCGCGGTCGAGGTGCGCAGCGCGACGGACTCGCGCACGGCCAGCGCGGCGCTGCGGGCGAGCTGCAACACGACGACGCCGGCGACGAGCCAGACGATCGAGCCCGCGTCCCGGCCGGCGAAGATCCGGGACAGGGCCTGGGCGACGAGGACCCCCTGGCCGACGTAGGTGGCGGTGATGGACAGCAACAACAGCACGAGCCCCGCCAGGCGCCACCGGATGGACGGTGACAGGGCCAGCAGTCGGGGGATCACTGCTCCTCCTTGAGCCGCTCGAAGACGAGCTGGGTGCGGCGTACGGCGCGTACGCCGTACACCGCGGAGATGAGAGCGGGGGTGAGGACCTGCTCGGGCGGGCCGCCGGCCACGATGCGGCCGGCGCTCATGACGTACAGGCGGTCGCAGAACGCGGCGGCCTGGTTGAGGTCGTGCAGGACCGCCAGGGTGGCGATGCCGAGCTCACGGACCAGGTGCAGGATCTCCAGCTGGTGGCGGATGTCGAGGTGAGAGGTGGGCTCGTCCAGCAGGAGCAGGCGGGTCCGCTGGGCGAGGGCGCGGGCGAGCAGGACGCGCTGCTTCTCGCCGCCGGACAGGGTGGCGAAGATCCGGCCGGCGGCGCCGGTCAGGCCGACGCGGTCCAGCGCTTGCGCGCACAGCTCCTCGTCGGCGCGAGCGTCGGGCTTGTACGGGGTGCGCCCCATGGAGACGATCTCGGCCACGGTGAAGTCAAGGTCGGGCGGGGTTTCCTGGGCGACGACGGCGGTGCGCCGGGCGGCCTCGCGGGCGGGCAGCCGGTGCACGTCGTCCCCCTCCACGGTGATGAGCCCGGCCGTCGGGCGCAGGGCCCGGTAGACCGCGCGCAGCAGGGTGGACTTGCCGCACCCGTTCGGCCCGACCAGGCCGACGAACTCGCCGTCGTTCACCAGCAGGTCGGCCTCCCGCACGATGGGCGTGCCGTCGATCGCGACGGACACGCCGCGCAGGTCGAGCTTCACTGGACGCTCACCGCCCGGTCCACGGAGCGGCGGCGCAGCAGCCACAGGAAGAACGGCACGCCGAACAGGGCGGTGACGATGCTGAGGGCCAGTTCCTGCGGGGCGTTGACGGTGCGGGCGGCGATGTCCACGAGCTGCAGGAACACGGCGCCGAGCAGGGCGGTGACGGGCAGCACCCGGCGGTGGTCGGCGCCGACGAGCAGCCGGGCGGCGTGTGGCACGATCAGGCCGACGAACGCGATGGCGCCGCTGGTGGCCACCAGCACGCCGACCAGCAGCGAGGTCAGCACGAACAGGCTCAGGCGGAAGCGGTTGACGTTCACGCCGAGCGAGACGGCCGTCTCCTCTCCGGCGGCCAGCGCGTTCAGCGGCCGGTGTTGCAGCAGCAGGTACGTCACCCCGGCGGCCAGCACGACAGCCGGCAGTGGCAGCATGTGCCAGCGGGCGCCGCCGAGGCTGCCCATCAGCCAGAACAGCACCTGCTGGGCGGCCCGCCCGCTCTGCGCCAGTTGCAGCACAAAGCTGTAGGCGGCCTGGAAAAGGTATGCCAGCGCCACCCCGGCCAGCACCAGCCGTGATGCGGTGAGCCGGCCGGACCGCTGGGCCAGCGCGTACACCAGGCCCAGAGCCAGCAGGGAGCCGGCGAAGGCGGCGGCCGACAGCGACAGCCCGCCCAACGCCGAGGCGCCCAGGATCAGCACGAGCACCGCCCCGAACGAGGCTCCGGAGGAGACCCCGAGCAGGAACGGGTCGGCCAGCGGGTTGCGGACCAGCGCCTGCAGCACCGCCCCGACCACCGCCAGCCCGGCCCCGACGAGGAGCGCCAGCAGGGCGCGCGGCAACCGGAACTCCCACACGATCTGTTCCTGCACCGGGGTCCAGGTACGCGGCACCAGGCCGGGCACGAGGTGGTCGGCGACGATGCCCCATGCCTGGGGCAGGGCGACCGGCACGGCGCCGATGCTCACCGCCAGCCAGGTTGAGGCGACCACGGCGGCGATGAGGGCGGCGATGAGCAGGAGGAACCGGCTCAGGGGGCGGCGCTTGAGGGCGAGCCCGGTCCGTGCCGGGCTCTGCCGGGTGCTGCTGGTCACTTGGCGACGGCGTCCGGGTGCAGGAACCTGGCGATGTCGGTGATCGCCAGGATGTTGCGGTAGCCGGGGTGCTGGGCCGCGACCGGAAGGGCGTGGTAGCGCTGCTCCTTGGCGGCCGGGCTGTTCTTGACGATGGCGAAGGCTTCGTCCGCCTTGGCCTTCGAGCTGGGCATGTCCTCGCCGCGCAGCGTGGCGTAGTCGCTGACCAGGACGGCCTCGGGCTGGGAGGCGCTGACCTCCTCGGCGCTGACCTCGGTGTAGTCGCCCTTGACCCCGGCCAGCACATTCTCGCCGCCCGCCAGGGTGATCATCTGGTGGGTGATGCCGGAGCCGCCGTAGGCGTTGACCGGGCCCTTGCCGCCGTCGGTGGCCAGCACCTTGACCGGGGTGCGGCCCTCGACGCGCTTCTTGACGTCGGCGAGCTTGCCCTGAAGTTCGGTGATCAGTTTTTCGGCGCGGTCGGAGACCCCGAAGATCTTGCCGAGGTTGCGCAGGTCGGTGTAGGTGTCGTCGATGGTGAACTGCAGCACTTCCTCGGGGCTGCACCAGCCACCCAGGATGTACACCGGCGAGCCGGCCGCGTCGAGCTCCTCCACGGTGGCGTAGCCGCCGGCGGAGTCGAAGCCGGCCATCGCGTTGTCCAGGACGAAGTCCGCGCCCTGGGAGAGCATGACCTCCTTCTGCGGCAACATGATCGTGTCGGAGATCTCCGGGATCTTGTCGTACTTCTCCTTCTGCCCCGGCATGAACGCGCTCTCGGAGAAGTTCGTCCGCCCGGCGATCCGGTCGCCGAGGTCGAGTGCGAGGAGGGTCTCCAGCGAGGGGTGGTAGCCGGTCACGACCTTGGCGGGCGGCTGGTCGAAGGTGAGGGTGCGGCCGCAGTTCTCGATCGTCACCGGGAAGCCGGGCGCCGCCTGCTTGGCCTCCTGGGCGGTTTCCTGGGTGGAGGGCTGGGAGCAGGCCGTCGTCAGCGTGAGAGCTGTGGCCAGGACGAGCAGTTTTCTGGTGATCCGTCCACCGCCTTCGGTATGGAGCCTGGCATGGGTGCGGGGCGGGCGGCTCATGTGGTGCGTCTCCGGTGGTGAGTGAGAACAAAGGTGACCAAGCACCTCATTTTGCACATCATGCGCAATTACGAGCAAGTCGCATCAAGGTGGCGTACGCCTCGGTACAGGCCAGATCTCGCGCCGAGGTCCCTCTTCGCGACAGGCCCCACCACGGCCGCGGAACATGATCAGCCTGGATCCGGTTCCCGGACCCGGGTACACCGCCGCCGCGCGCCAGCCACGCCTGTGACTGGGCGGGCGTCGCCGGCATGGGGACGTCAGGAACCGCGGGCGGCGTCGTAACGGGCGATCACGTCGTTCCAGTTGATCAGGTTCCAGAGCTTCTCGACGTTGTCCGGGCGCACGTTGCGGTACTGCAGGTAGTAGGAGTGCTCCCAGGCGTCGAAGACGAGCAGCGGGGCGGTGTTCATGCCGACGTTGCCGTGGTGGTCGTAGACCTGCTCGACCACGAGGCGGCGGCCGAGCGGCTCCCACGCGAGCACGCCCCAGCCGGAGCCCTGCACGGTGGCGGTGGCGGTGGTGAGCTGATTCCTGAAGGCGTCGAAGGAGCCGAAGTGCTCGGCGATGGCGTCGCCGAACTCGCCGTCGGGGCGGTCGCCGCCGTCGGGCGAGAGATTCTGCCAGAAGATCGTGTGCAGGACGTGCCCGGACAGGTTGAACGCGAACGTCTTCTCCAGCCCGACCAGCCCGCCGAACTCGCCCTTGTCGCGCGCCAGATGAGCAACTAGCGGTTGTCCCTGGCGGCATGCTGACAGCGATGGCAACCCCTCACTCAGCACCTGGCCGTCAGGGTCCCATCTCGAAGCCGCTGGACGCCATCACCGTCGGCGGCACCGCCAGGTTCTCCAGCGTCGGCCCTGCGCGAGCAAGGGATGGTCCACGGTCGGGCAACCGGCCCAATCGGTGACGACGCCCACCGGGCCGCCGAGCTCGATGAGCTGGTGGTCTCCTTCCGGTCCCGACCCTTGGATGGCGGGCCGTACACCTTCGTGTGGATCGACGCGCTCACCCAGAAGATGCGCTCGGGCGGCCGGGCCGCCCTCAGCCGCTGTGTCAGGCAGGGCGGAGAAGAGCAACCAGGAAGCTCGAGTCGTCCCCGAACGGACGCAGGTCCCAGGAGGACAGCAGCAGGTCGGGTTCGAGCGCGCTGGCTGCCGCATCCGCAAAGAACTCGCTGAACTCGTAGCCGCGGCCGGCGCCGAAGCCGATCGCGGCTCGGCCCTCCTGCGTGAGGTGCGCGCGGAACCGTCTCAGCACCTCACGACGGGTGCTCGGCGCGAGGAACGTCATCACGTTCCCGGCGCAGACGATGGCATCGAACGGCGTGGTGATGCCTTGCGCAGGAAGGTCGAGTTCGGCCAGGTCGCCGACCATCCAGCGCGGCCCGGGGTGGTCCTGCTCGGCGGCCTCGATCAGAACCGGGTCGACATCGACGCCGACGATGTCGTGGCCGGCCTCGGCCAACATGCCGCCGACCCGGCCGGATCCGCAGCCGGCGTCGAGGATGCGGGCGCGGCGCGGCACCATGGCGTCCATGAGGCGGGCCTCCCCGGCGAGGTCGTCACCGGCGCGAGACATGGAACGGAAGCGCTCAATGAACCAGGTGGAGTGACCGGGGTCAGCCGCGACCTTCTGCATCCAGATGCTCTGTTCGACCATGCCTGCATTCTCCCTGAGCGGAGGGGGCCGGCTCTGAGTTGTCTAGCCCTGCGGTGATCAAGACATGAGAACGGAGATCCGGTAGAACGGGTGATCTTCCCAAACCATCCGTCGCCCACTAAATCTCCGTTGAGTGCTGATTCTGTCAGGTCGCAGCTGGCCTGCGCCATCGCTGTGGTCAATCGCCAGGTCCGAACAGCCGCGGGAGTGTTCGCACCCGGCCATCCCCGGCGTAGGGTCGGAGTGGCGCCGCTGAAGGCGCTGTTCGAGTTGCTGGCCGGTCCCTCGGCAGGAGCCGCGCGGTGGCGGGGTCTGCTGGTGTGTTCGCTGTCGGCACCACACTGTCGGTGCCCGACAGCGAAGCCAACCTGGCCCGCTACGGTCATCAGTCCGGTTCGCACGGCGGGTCGGGGTATCCGCTGGTCCGCTTGGTGGCGGTAGTGGCCTGCGGCACCCGCGCGCTGCTGGCTGTGAGGTTCGGGCCGTTCAAGACCAGTGAGACCGGCTACGCGCCCGAGGTGTTCGATTGCCTGCGTCCTGGCACGAGCGGCTCATGCCGTATCTGGCGGGGACGGGCCCGCTCGGCGACATGACCGCTCCCGGCTCCAGCCCCACCAGGATGTACGCGCACGCGATCAGCCGTACGCTCACCGACGGAGTCCGGCCGGGGTCCCCGCCGCGGGGAACACCCCTGCGGATGACGAGTTCAGCCGCGGTGACATCGGGCTCGCCCGCAGGCGGGCGATGCCTCTCGTCAGGGAGTCGCGGTACGGCGACGCGGCCGACGTGCTCGCCGAGGCCGCGGCGCCATCGCCCGGTTGTCGGATCGCCTCTTCGCCGGCTCGGTTCCGCTTCCGGTTCCGGCAAGATGTGTCGGGTGACCGTACGTCCCTCGCGCCGGATCACCGGACTGCTGGCCGTTGCGCTCCTGATGGCGGGCGGATGCCAGCAGGGCGAGGTGCCCTCATCCCCTCAGCCTCCCTCCTCCTCGGTTCCCTCCCCGAGCGCGAGCGCGACCACGGTGAGGAAGGCGCTCGATCCCGTGGTCACCACTCCGGCCACGTGTCCGGCCACGTCCCGCCGCACCGGACAGTTCCGGGTCGGCTCCGCCTCAGGGAGCTGGGAGCTCGTCCACGTCGACCAGACTCCCGGCACCGTCATGAGCTCCGGCACCGCCGCCTCTGACGGCACCCTCTGGGCGTGGCGCCTGGGACCTGGAGGAGCGCGCGAGCCGCACCACTGGAACGGCAGTAGATGGGACGAGCCGGCCGCGGTCCCCGCCTCCGGCAGGCTGCTGGCGCTCGGTGCGGCCTCCGCCGACCGAGCTTGGGTGCTCGCCGACACAGAGGACGGCCACGCCGCCCTCTTGACCTGGGACGGCCGCGCCTGGCACACCGGCCCGCCGGAGCTCGCCGAGCAGCCGGCGCCCGCAGTCGACGCGCAGGGCACCTGGATCATCCTCGGAAGCGTCTCCATGCGCTGGGACGGCGCGGCATGGCAGTCCGTTCCCGTACCTTTCCAAGCCCTGTCCCTGAGCGGCACCGCTGACACCCCATGGATGATCGGCACCCCCGGGGAGGGTTCCGACAGGCCGTCGATCGCCCGGTGGACGGGCCGCGCGTGGCAGCCCGTGCAACTGCCGACGCTGCTGTCGCCCACCGACGCCGCACCGGTCCACGGCGACACCGGACGGACCAACCTGCGGGCGGTCGTGCGGACCGGGCCAGAGGAATGGTGGGTGCTCGGCTCGTTCCAGTGGATGGAGCGCGAGGAGGCCGACTTGGAGGATGTCTTTCTGTCCCGGGCGGTGGCAATGCGCCTGCGGGGAACCAGGTGGACCTGCCTGGTGGCCGCCGAGTCGAAGCCGAAGGCGTTCACGGCGGCGGCTCCCGACGGCGAGGACGGCCTTTGGGCGGCGACCGACACCGGCACGCTCTGGCACCTGTCCGCCACCGGCCGCTGGACCAGCGAACGCCTGCCCACGGGAGAGTACGGGCCGGCGGTCGTGGAGGACCTGGTGATGCGGGATGACACAGGAGACGTCTACGCGTTGGGCGCGGTCGGCGCTCAAGGGGAGCTGGCCGGCCCGCGTGGCGCGCTGTGGCGGCTGCGCTGAACGGCGCTCGGCGTCGTCGCGGCGATGGTGGCGGCGCCGAAGCCAACATCATCCACTGCGTGCACGACAAATACGCCTACGAGCGCGCCGAGATGGCCCTGCACGACTACCCGGTCAAGCGCACCCTCGCCTGCGGCATCGCCGGTCCGTCCGTCGCCGCCGACAGCCTGTCGGCCATAGGACACGCGCGTCAAGGTGATCCGCGACGCGACCGGCCTCGCCGTCGACTACGAGATCGACGGCGACTACCCCGCCTACGGCAACAACGACGACCGGGCCGACGCCCTCGCCGTCGAACTCGTCCGCTCGTTCATGGAGAAGGTCCACCGCCGCGCCGGCGAGCCGTTCGCACCCGGCGCCAACCCGATGAACGGCCGCGACCGCCACGGCATCATCGCCTCCGCCCCGTCCGTCGCCAAACTCCCCTACGACCAGGCCCTCGACGGCATCTCTCTGACCAACACGGTCACCCCCGAGGGTCTCGGCCGCATCCAGGACGAGCGCGTCCGCTACCTGGTGGGCGTGCTGGACGGCTACTTCGATGCCGCCGGGTTCCACATGAACGTCAACGTCCTGACCCGAGCCGTCCTCCTGGACGCCATGGAGCACCCCGACCGCTACCCGCAGCTGACCATCCGCGTCTCCGGATACGCGGTCAACTTCGTCCGCCTGACCCCCGACCAGCAGCGCGACGTACTCAACCGCACCTTCCACGGGTCGATATGAACGGTGCCGTCAGCTCCTGAGACCTGTCGATCGGAGTGGACGGCCCCGGTACCAGGTTCGTCCTGTTCACCGCCGGCTGCCCGCTGCGCTGCCCGTACTGCCAGAACCCGGAGACCTGGCGGATGCGCGACGGCCGCCAGGCCACCACCGACGAGATCATGGCCGAGATCGGCAGATATCAGCGCTTCATCTCCGTCGCCGGCGTGACCATCATTCGACCCGGCCACCTACCGGCGCGTCACCGGCGGGCCGGTCGGGCCCACCCTGCGCTTCGCTCGCCGCCTGGCCGAGCTCGGCCGGCCTACCTGGGTGCGATTCGTGCTGGTGCCAGGGCCCACTGACGCGTACGCCTTGGCCCGCTTCGTGGCGGCACTGGGCAACGTGGAGCGGGTCGACGTCCTGCCCTTCCACCGCCTGGCCACCGCCACGTACGCCGGTCTGGGCCTGCGCTTTCCCTTGGCCGACGTCCCGCCGCCCGATCAGGGGCTGCTCGACCGGGTGCACCGCCAGTTCCGGGACCACGGTGTGGTCTCGATCTGAGGCATCGTGGTCAGACCGGGGTGAGTTCCGATCTCGCCATTCGCCGTCCTGGGCAGCGCATCACGGTCGCGGCATGACGGGGCCTGCGCTGACCGAACGACCACGACCTCTCGGGACTTCCGGCCCTACACCCGGCTTCCGGCCGGAGTTGTGATGGAAATGACCGACATCACCGTCGCCGCACCACACGAGCACCACCCCTCCCGCCCGAGCTGGGACGTCGCCCCGCACGACGGCGTGGCCGAGCCGAGCAGCCGGCCCCACGAGCACGCCGACCACGTCGCCGATGTGCTCGCCGCACCGTGCCCGGCATCGTCCGGGTCGATCAGCTCAGGAGCTCACCATGAGAACCATCGTCGAGAACGTGATGACCAGCGACATCGCCGCCGTCAACCAGAACGCCTCCTTCCACACCGTCGCCGAACTGCTCATCAGCCGACGCGTCAGCGGCGTGCCCGTGCTCGACGACGGCAACCGGGTGCTGGGCGTCATCTCCGAAGCCGACCTGCTGGCCAAGGAGGAGTTCAAGGAGCGCTACTACGGCGACGACTACCGGCCGCCGCTGCGCGCCCGCATCCGGCACAGCGCCGGCAGTGAGGGCAGCGGCTACCGCAAGTCCCTCGGCGAGACCGCCGGCGCGCTGATGACCAGCCCCGCCCACGTCACCACCCCCGACATGCCCGTCGTTTCGGCCGCCCGCCTCATGGACCGCCACGGTGTCAAGCGCCTGCCTGTGGTCGACCCCGACGGCCGCCTGGTCGGCATCGTCAGCCGCCACGACCTGATCAAGGTCTTCCTGCGTTCCGACCAGGACATCGAGCAGCAGGTGCGCGAGGCCGTGCCGGCCGGCGCCGCCGGCCCGCACGTCACGGTGACCGACGCCGTCGTCACCCTGTCCGGGACACTTCCCGAGCACAGCCAGGCCATCACCGCTGTCCGGCTGGCCGAGAACATCGACGGCGTCGTCGCCGTCCACGACGAGCTCGACTGGAAGCACGACGACATCGCCGCCCTGCCCGTGTGGGGCGGCGCGTGACCCGGCGTCGTCAGCCGGTGTGACCTGCTCACAAGGCCCACGTCAAGAGGTGGAAGGTCGTGGTCACCGCCAGGGATGTCAACCGTGACGTGCCCCCCTTCCGGCCGCTACTGGATGGACACCGCAGTGCCGGAGACCTTGACACGGGCATCCCCGGAAATGGCGGTGCACGTCAGGAGGCTGGGCCGCCCCATGTCGACGCCTTGGTGGATGGTGAGGACGGTGCCATCGTCGAGGCGTCCGAGATCACGCAGGTAGCCGGTGAAGGCGGCCGCCGCGGCACCGGTGGCCGGGTCTTCGATGATGCCGCCGGGCGGAAACGGGTCGCGGGCGTGAAAGACGGTGGGAGATTCGGCCCAGAAGAGGTGGACGGTGATCCAGCCCAGCTCCGCCATGATCTTGCCAAGGGCATCGAAGTCGTAGTCGAGGTCGGCCAGGCGGTCCCGGGTGGCCGCGGGCAGCACGAGATGGTCATTGCCGGCGTTGGCCACGTGCGCGGGGTAGGCGGGGTCCATGTCATCGACTGACCAGCCCAGCGTGGCCAGCGCCAGCCGTACCTCCTCCTCGGATGCCGGGCGGGTGGAGGTGGGCGGACTGGTCAGGGTAGCGGTGATCCCACCGGCCGGATCCGCGGCGATCTCCACCGGGACCGGGCCTGCCTGCGTGGTGAGTTCCACGGTTCCGGGGCCGATCCGCTCGCCGAGCGCGACTGAGCTCGCGATCGTCGCATGGCCGCAGAAGGCCACCTCGGCCAGGGGGCTGAAGAACCGGATCCGGTACTTGCGCTCGCCCGTGCACAGCAGGAAGGCCGTCTCCGAGTAGCCGAGTTCGGCGGCGATGGCGAGCATCTCCGCGTCTGACATGTCCCGAGCATCCAGGACCACCCCGGCAGGGTTGCCCCCAGATGGAGAGGTAGTGAAAGCGGCATACTCCAGAACCTGGGTCACTCGGCAATCATGGCGCGGACTATAACCGAGACTGAATCGTCCGACACAGAACTCGTCGTCGACCACCATGCAAACCACTTCGCACCGGATCAATCCAAGGCGATGACAGAATGCGACCATGCAGCCACGCCGAGCGAGATACTTCAACACCACCGGCCCGTGCAGCCCACAGCACCACTACATGCTGCCCCCCACGCAACGGCTCCCCCAGGCGCGCGAGCTCATCGAGATGGACCGCTATTTCGTGCTCCACGCGCCCCGGCAGACCGGCAAGACCACCATGCTGCGCACCCTGGCGTCCGAGCTGACCGCCGAGGGCGACATCGCCGCCCTGATGTTCTCCTGCGAGCGCGCCAAGTCGGCCGGTGACGACTACGCCGCCGCGGAGTCGCTTCTGCTGGATTCCCTCCGCGAGGCCGCCGCGCGGTCGGGATGGCCGAAGAAACTGCTACCGCCGGATTCCTGGCCGCAGGTCACGCCCGGCGCCCGGTTCGGTTCGGCGCTGAGCGAGTGGTGCCGCCGCTGCCCGCGCCGCGTGGTGCTGCTCCTCGACGAGATCGACGCCCTGCAGGGCAACAGCCTGGTCAGCATCCTCAGCCAGCTCCGCCACGGCCACAACGCCCGGCATGAGGGCCAACCGTTCCCTGCGTCCGTGGTGCTGTGCGGGCTGCGCGACCTTCGTGACTACAAGGTCGCCTCGGGCGGCGAAGTCGGCAGGTCGAATCCGGCCAGCCCGTTCAACATCGTCGCCAAGTCGCTGCGCCTGGGCGACTTCACCGCCGACGACATCGCCGAACTCTACGGCCAGCACACTCAGCAGACCGGTCAGGAGTTCACCAAGGACGCGGTGGAGCGGGTGTTCGAGCTGACGCAGGGCCAGCCGTGGCTGGTCAACGCCCTGGCCCATGAGGTCGTCTTCGAGATGGGCGTGGCCGGCGCCGTCACCGCCGGGCAGGTGGAAGACGCCAAGGAGCGGTTGATCCGGGCGCGCGCCACGCATCTGGACTCTGTGATGGCCCGGCTGCACGAGCCGCGGGTCAAGCGGGTGATGGAGCCTGTCGTGGCCGGGGCCTTCCCCCACATCGACCCCACCTTCTCCGACGACCTGTCCTACGTACGCGACCTGGGCCTGATCAAGCAGAAACCCCCGTTGCAAGTGGCGAACCCGATCTACCGGGAGGTCATCCTGCGAGTGCTCGGAGACCCGTCGGAACAGTACGTGATGGCCGATCCGCACAGCTTCGTGCTGCCGGACGGCCGGTTCGACCTGCCGCGGCTGCTGGAGGAGTTCGTCGTGTTCTGGCGCGAGCACGGCGAGGTCCTCATCCGGCAGGAGGGCTACCACGAGGCCGCCTGCCAGATCATCCTCATGGCCTTCCTGCACCGCCTGGTCAACGGCGGAGGCTACCTCGACCGAGAGTACGCGGCCGGCACCAAGCGCCTGGACGTCCTCGTCCGCTGGCCTTACACGAGCCCCGACGGCGAACGCCTGATGCAGCGCGAGGCCATGGAACTGAAGGTGTGGCGAGCAGGCGAGAACGACCCGGCACCCGACGGCCTCGCCCAGCTCGACCGCTACCTGGACCGCCTCACCCTCTCCACCGGCGTGCTGGTGATCTTCGACCGCCGCCCCGAGGCCCCGCCCTGGAAGGAACGCGGCGGCTTCGAGCGGACGACCACGCCCTCCGGCCGCCAGGTCACCGTCCTGCGCGTGTGACGGGTGCCCGAGTTCCGATCAACAGATCCCTGCCTGATTGGCAGGCCTTCTTCATTAGGACCGCTCGCCCGCTACGTCGCGAGCAGCGGCGACGGCTTGTCGAGCAGGCCGTCGAAGGTGAGCGGGCGGTGCGGGCGCCGGCATGGGTTGCCGTCGCTGAGCCAGATGGTCCGCTCGTCCAGATCCATGATCACGGACATGACGGTCGCCGACCGCTCGTCCGGCGCGGCCCGTACGTCCGGGTGGCAGCAGACCGAGTACGGATGGTCGGCATGGTCGCTGAGGGCTTCGCGCAGCGAGTCGACGGTGGCCGGCCGGCCGGTCTCGGCGATGGCGGCCTGGACACGCTGCAGGCGCACCAGGCTGTCGGCCATCGCGTAGAGGGAGACGTCCGTCACCTCCCGGAGCGGTGCCAGGAAGTGGTTGGTGTGGACGAGGCCACCGCCGACCGGCAGCAGGGGATACACCTGGCTGTAGTCGCCGGGGGCGGTCTCCAGGTCGATCGCGGTGCCGTCCTGGTGGGCCAGCAGGTAGTTGGCGGAGGAGGAACGCCAGTGGCGCTGGACCACGTTGACCGCGTCGGTCAGCGTGTGGCAGTCGGCGAGCGCGCGCAGCACCACGTGGTACGGCAGGCCCGGCGCGCCGCGGTCCGCCGAGGTGACCAGCGCGTTGGTGGCGATGGCGAGCCCCGAGGAGTTCAGGCTCGTCTTGGCCAGCAGCCCGGCCTCCACGACGGTGACGTAGTTGGGGGCGTCGTCCTGCTCGACCTCCAGGACGACCACCGTTTCGAAGCTGTGCACGAGCCAGTCCCAGTTCTGCCCGACCATGGTGTGGTGGTCGGCCGTGCGGCTGGGCAGGAGCGCGAAGGAGCTGCACTCGCGGGCGTGCGCGGCCCGCATCGACGCGGCCTGGCGGGCGGTGGCGGCCCACATCACCTCGGTGCGCGCGTTCATGGTGAGGATGTCGGCGAAGGCGAGCTGAGCGCCGTCGGCGATGCCGCGCATCTCCTCCACGTAAGCGGGGAACACCGCCGCGATCGCGGCCTCCAGCGGCGCGGCGGCCGCGACCGCCTGCTCCCAGCTCCAGCCCGCCGCCCGCGCGAAGGCCGCCTCGTAGCCGGCTCTGCTGCGGTGGACGCGGTCGCGGGCGGCGTCTCCGTAGAGGCGGCCGCGCTCGTAGGGGCCGCCGCTCACCCGGATGCGGGGGTATCTCCGTGGTTCGGGCATCGTGCTCTCCATGCTTCGGGCTCTGCTCGGCGCGGAGATCCGTCGGCCGTGTTCTCCGCGCTCGGTGGTCGGCGAGGTGGGTCAGGGCTTCGGGGGCGCGCCCGTCACCCAGTGACCGGCGATCATCGTGGCGTTCGGCGTGGTCGTCGCGAGCTCGGCCGGTCGCAGGTCATTCAGGTTCGTGGTGAAGTGGACCAGATCGGCGTACTTGCCGGGAATGATCGAACCGATGACCCCGTCCAGGCCCAGGGCTTCGGCGGGGAGCAGCGTGTGCATCCGGAGCGCGTCGTCGAAGCCGAGCCGCTCGTCGGCGCCGATCACGGTGCCGGACTCCGTCTGTCGTCCCATGGCCGAGGCGATGGTCCGGATCGGCCGGTAGTTGGAGACGAAGGCGTCGCTGGACAGCACCGTCAGGATCTGCCGGTCCAGCTCCGAGCGCAGGGGCTGCAGCCGGTGCGTGCGGTCACCGAGGGTGGCCAGCAGTTCGTCGCCGCTCTCGGTGAGGAAGTTCGGCTGGTTGACCGGGATGACGCCCAGGTCGGCGATGCGTCCCAGCTGTTGCGGGGTCGGCCCGCCGCAGTGCTCGATGCGGTGCCGGCCGGTGCCGCCGCCGGCTTCGATGGCCCGCAGGGCGTACTCGATGCCCAGGTCGCCCTGGGCGTGGATGCCGACCTGCCAGCCCCGGGCCATCGCGTCGGCCACCAGCTCGCTCAGCTGCCCGGGCTGCCAGAACAGCTGTCCCCGGGTCAGCGCGTCGTTCGAGTAGCCGCCGCTGAACAGGGCGGTGCCGCTGGTGAGCGCGCCGTCGGAGTAGAACTTCATCGCGCCGATCCGGAACCAGTCGTCGCCGATCCCGCTGGACAGCCCCGCCTCGCTCAGCGCCGGGAGGTTGCTCGACAACGGCATGGCCACGACGCGCATCCCGAGCCGGCCGGCGCGCCGCGCGCGCAGGTAGGTGCTCATCTCGCGCCGGGTCACCTGCGGATCGCAGACGGTCGTGATGCCGGCCGCCTGGTAGGCGCGGACGCCCACCTCCAGCGCGTGGTCGAGGTCCTCGGCAGTGGCGTCGAAGTGGAAGTTGGGGCCGTGGCAGCCGATGTCGACGGCCCGGGGGAAGACGAGGTCCAGGGCGGCGTCGACGCAGTAGCCGCGGGCCCGCCCCGTCTCGTCCCGGTCGAAGTAGCCTCCCGTGGGATCGGTCCCGGTCGCGCCGCCGGCCATCGCGAGGGCGACCGAGTTGACCACCGCGCTGTGCCCGGACTTGTGGAAGACGATCACGGGGTGGTGCGGGCTGACCGCGTCCAGGTCCGCGGCCGTGGGCAGGCGGCCCTCCGGATACTTGGCGACGTCCATGCCCGAGCCGCGCACCCACGTCCCGGCCGGCTGGGCGAGGGCCGCCTCCCCCACCGCGCGGGCCAGGTCGGCGATGGAACGGACCGCCGGGTAGCCGGCGTCCACCCCGGACATGGTCTCTCCGGTGGCGAGCAGGTGGTTGTGCGGGTCGACGAAGCCCGGGGTCAGGCAGCCGCCGCCCAGGTCGACGATCTCGTACCGGGCGCCGGGCAGCGCCGCGCGGACCGCCTGCAGCGTGCCGACCGCCGCGATGCGCGAGCCGCGGACGGCCACCGTGTCGGCGGTCCCGGCCGCCACCTCCGGCGACACCACCGAGGCGCCGGTCAGCAGCACCGTCTCGTCATCCATCAGGTCACCTCCTGGTCGAGCAGATGGGCGGCCAGTTCGCCCATCGTGGGGAGCCACACTTCGCCGAGCTCCTCCGCGGTCTCGATCAGCCGGGCCGGCAGCGCCACCCGGGACGGCCGGCCCACGAGCTGCGGGTGGAGCACCATGGTCGTCACGCCGCCGAGGGCGTGGATGGCCCGCAGCTCGTCGGTCCAGATGCGGGCGATCTGGTCGTTGGCCAGGAACTGCCGGTAGTTCGGCGGGCTGTTGGCGAACAGCAGGTGGGGGCCGTCGTCGAGAGCCCAGTGCGTCGGTATCTCGGCGATCGGCCCGTGCTCGCCGCGCACGACGTACGGGTGGACGGCGTCCATGAAGTTGGAGGAGAACGTGCAACCGATCTCGGCGAGGATGTCGCGGGTGTGCTCGGTGACGTCGTACAGCGGCGCCCGGTAGCCGCGCACGGGCGTGCCGCTCACCTGCTCCAGCGTGTCCTTCACGGTACGCAGCAGCGCCGCCTCGGCGGGACGGGAGCGGTCCGGCAGCGGGTTGTGGTCGGTGCCGTGCATGGCGATCTCGTGCCCCTCGGCGACGATCTTCCCGATCGCCCCGGGCGCGTCCGCCGCGACGTCGGAGGGCACGAAGAACGTGGTGCGGATCCCGTGCTCGGTGAGCAGCCCGAGCACGAGGTCCAGCCCTTGGCCGAGGTCGTAGTCGCCCGAGGACAGCACCGCCGGCCGGGCGGCGTTCACCGGGTCCTTGGAGGTCCACATGGTGTGGGCGTCCAGGTCGAAGGTCAGGCACAGCGCGCTGAGCTGGCCGGGAGGGTACGCGGGCGAGCTCCGCTCGGTCATGACTCTCCAGAGAGGTACTGGCGTGCGGAATCGCACAGGATGTCCACGAGCGCTTCCAGCTCGGCGAGCCGGACATGCTCGTCGTCGGTGCCCATCGTGGCCGGGTCGGGCCCGATCACGCAGGCGGGCACACCCGCGTGGCGCCACAGCCGGGCGTCGGTGCAGCCGATCCCGGTGGAGGGGACGGGCCGGTGGCCGGTGCGCCGGGTGACGGCCTCGGTCACGGCCGTGACGATGTCCGCGTCCTCGCCGGTGGAGTTGGCCGGTCCCCGGCCGAGGACCTCGACCCGGCCGCCTGCCTCGCGCGCCAGCTCCTCGACGCGGCCGAGCAGGTCCTGCGGGTCGACCGTCTCGGGCACACGCAGGTCGACGCTGAGCCGGCAGTCGGCCGGGCGCATGTTGACCGCCAGGCCGCCGCGGACGGTGCCCAGGTTGAGCGAGACCTCCCGGACGATGCGGGCGGCGCCGTCGCCCAGCAGCCGGTCCATCGCCTCGTCGCGGGCGGTCGGCGGCGGGTGTGAGGCCGCGAGCCCGTGGTTGACCTCGGCGACGAGGTCGGCCACCCGCCGGGCGAATCCGGCGGCGCGCAGGATCGCGCCCTCCCCGGCGCCGGGGTACGCGGCGTGCATGCTCTGGCCGGGCACGTGCACCATGAGCCAGAGGTAGCCGCGTTCGGCCACCCGTACCAGGCCGAGAGACGACGGCTCGGTGCTGACCAGCGCGTCGCCGAGCAGGTCGGGCCGGCGCTGGAGCAGGCCGCGCGCGCCCATCGGGCCGAAGGTCTCCTCGTCGCACACCAGGACCAGCGAAAGCCGTCCCGGCAGGTCGCCGGCGCTCTCCCGCAGCCGGCGGGCGGCCACGAGGAACGCCGCGACCCCGCCTTTCATGTCGACCGCTCCCCGGCCGTGCACCCGGTCCGCGGCCCGCCGGGGGCGGGACGGCGGGCCGGAGGCGGGGAACGTGTCGAGGTGCCCGTTCCACACCAGGTGCCGGCCGTCCCGGCCGGTGGGCCCGAGCACGTCCACGACGATGTTGCGACGGCGCGCGGCCGGCCGGTCCAGCCGGTGCGGCAGGCCGGCGCGGTCGCAGTACGCGGTCACGACCCCGGCGACGTCGCGCACGTCGCCGGGCGGGTTGGGGCTGGGCGCGGCCAGCAGGTCGAGGACGAGCGTGCCGAGCTCGTCTCGGAGGGTCGCGCCCGCCGCCGTCGGCGGTGCGGTCATCGGGCCGCGCTGATGTCGACGCCCAGGTGGTCGAACACGAAGTCCCGCCACGGCCTGCGGTACGGGGAAGCGTAGATCCGGGCCCGCATCGCGGCCGGGGGCGTGGCGTTGACGTTCTCGAAGAGGGCGACGCGCATGGCGTTGGCGCCGCAGGTCAGGTCCCAGACGAAGTTGAACACCCGGTTCTTGGCCTCCGCGCTGACGCCCGTGCCGGGGAGGAACTCCGCGAGCATCTCCCCGACCGAGCCGTCGGCGAACTGCCGCTCCGAGAAGCGGCTGATCAGGCCCTGGCCGGAGATCTCCCGCAGCAGTTGCAGCATCCGCGGATAGCTCTCGACGGAGTGCAGGCGCCCGGCGGTGACATACCGCTCGGCCGGGACGAGGACGCCGTTGGCGTAGGCGGCGGTGTCCTCGGCGGCGAGCACGTGGGCGCGCAGCCCGGTGGCGTAGGCGCTGATCTCCGACACGGCGTCGCGCACCTGCGGGATGTTCTCCGTGCCCAGCACCTCGACGATCGCCTGGGCGGCGCCCGCGAGGATCTCGGACTTGTAGGACAGCCGGGCCAGGATGTGCCAGAGCGCGAGGGCGCCCAGCTCGTGGTACAGGCCCAGCATCTGCTCGTTGCGGAAGGAGAACACGTGCTCGCGGGGCACGAAGACCCGGTCGAAGACGAGCAGCGAGTCGGGCTCCTCGCCGCGCACGTCCAGCGGGTGCTCGTCGGTGGTGCCCGGCATGATCACCGGTTCCCTGGCCACCATCGTGAGGCCCGGCGCGTTGAGCGGCACGTAGCAGAACAGGTTGGCGTCGGGGTCGGCGCCCGGCGTCAGCAGGGTGACGACGGTGCCGACGTGGGAGTGGACCGCCCCGGAGGCGCACGGCTTGGCACCGTACAGGACCAGCCCGTCCTTGCGCTCCTCGACGCAGCGGAGCCGGCCGGGCTTCTGCGCGGTCGGCACCGACCGGTCCGACTGGACGTCGGCGACGATGTCGGCGCTCATCGCGTTGTTCGCCCGGCCCCAGTCGATGAACGTGTCGATGTTCCGCGCCCACTCCTCGCTGCTGGGGGCAATGCGGTCGGCGACCGAGAGCAGGCCCAGCGCGTTGAACGAGCCGTAGTCCGGCGGCCGCCCGAACACCCCGAAGGTGTGGTAGGTGGACAGCCGGGCGAGCTCGCGCCGGGCGACCAGGTCGTCCTTGGTCCGGGGCACCTGCCAGGCGCGGCTGGCGGGCTTCCCCGTCTCCTCGTCCTGGTAGGTGGCGATCTCGGCCGTCTCGGGCCGGTGCTGCATGTCGTAGAGGGCGGCGACGGTGTCCACGGCGTCCCGGAACTGCGGGTGCGTGGTGACGTCGGACACCCGTGAGCCGTCGGAGGCCAGCACGACGCGGCCGTCGCGCAGGCTCGCCCGGTACTCGTCACCGGTCTTGAGCATGGTCCTCAACCTTCGATGGGGTCGTCGGGGAGACGGTAGAAGTCACGGTCGTAGTAGAGGAGCGGCGCGAGGGCGGGGTCGCCCTCGCGGACCCGCTCCACCCGGGCGAAGAGCACGTCGTGGTCGCCGACGGTCACGACCTGCGAGACGGCGCAGTCGAAGTGGGCGAGCGCGCCGTGCACCGACGGCGCCGGCGGGACGGCGGCGCCGTCGTGCGGGTCCCAGCGCCGGTTCGACGCCGGATGGGGGATGCCGGTCTCCCCCAGTCCCTCGGCCTCCGGGGAGAAGGACTCCAGGAACTTGGGGGCGCCGGGCGCGGCGGCCGCGCGGGCGATGTGGACCTGGTCGGCTGACAGCACCGAGACGCCCACGCGGCCGTGCAGGCGCGCGGCCCGCATGACCGCCGTGTGCGAGAACAGGCAGATCGACACGATCGGCGGGTCGAGGGTCACCGACGAGAAGCTCGACGCGGTGACGCCCCACGGGCGGCCGGACACGAACGAGGTCACGACCACGACGGTGGCGGGAACCCGGCGCAGCACGCTGCGGACGGAGTCACAGAGACTCGCTTCTGCAGTCTGACTGAAACTCATGCAGTGATACTACAGATCGCGTATCCTGAGCGCAATGTCCCCAGCCAGTGCGGCCGGGACCGGAAGCAGCGCTCTCCCTGAACGGAAAGAACGGAATGGAAACCAACCGCCCCGTCGGGCCGGTGCCCGGCACCGAGGTCCCGCGCTATGCCGGGCCCGCCACCTTCGCCCGCCTGCCCCGCACCGACCAGGTCGGCAAGGCCGACCTCGCCGTCATCGGCGCGCCGTTCGACAGCGGCGTCAGCTACCGTCCGGGGGCCCGGTTCGGCCCCTCCCACATCCGTCAGTCCTCCCGGCTGCTGCGGCCCTACAACCCGGCGTTGGACCGTTCCCCGTTCGGGGTCGTGCAGGTCGCCGACGCCGGTGACATGGTCATCAACCCGTTCGACCTCACGGAGGCCGTCGGGCAGATCCAGGAGCAGGCCGGGGCGCTGACCGGTGCGGGCACGCGGCTGGTGACCCTCGGCGGGGACCACACGGTCGCGCTGCCGCTGCTGCGGGACCTGCACCGCCACCACGGCGAGCTGGCGGTGCTGCACTTCGACGCGCACCTGGACACCTGGGACACCTACTTCGGCGCGCCGGTCACCCACGGCACGCCGTTCCGGCGGGCGTCCGAGGAAGGGCTGCTGGACCCCGAGGGCTGCCTGCACGTCGGCATCCGAGGGTCCGTATACGCCAAGGAGGATCTCACCGACGACGCCCGGCTCGGGTTCCAGCAGCTGACCAGCCGCCAGTTCGCCCACGAGCGGCTCGACACGCTGATCGAGGTCATGCTGCGACGGCTCGGCGACCGTCCCGTCTACGTCTCGGTGGACATCGACGTGCTCGATCCGGCGCACGCGCCCGGGACCGGCACCCCGGAGGCCGGCGGCCTGACCAGCCGGGAATTGCTGGAGCTGCTGCGCGCCCTCGACGGGCGCAACGTGGTCGGCGCGGACGTCGTCGAGGTGGCGCCGGCCTACGACCACGCGGAGCTGACCGGCGTCGCGGCAGCCCACGTCACCTACGAGCTGCTGACCGTGATGGCCGGCGGCGGCGGCCACGTCAGCGACACCACTCCGGCCCGCTGACCTCGACGTCACGGCCGGCGTACACGGGTGCGCCGGCCACGAACGTGGCCGCGACCGGCGCGCCGAGCCGGGCTTCGAGCCCTTCCGGCCGCCGGGGGTCGGCGTCGAGCACCGCGAAGTCCGCCGGGGCGCCCGGCCGCAGCGTGCCGGCCTGGCCGGACCCGGGGCGCACCGACGCCGACCCCCGCGTGTACAGGCGCAGCGCCTGCACCGGAGTGAGCCGCTCCTGTTCACCGAGCATCTCCCCCTCCCGGGATCGTCGCGTCACACAGCTCCAGACGCCCTGCCAGGGGTCGGGGCCCGCGCACGGGTAGTCCGAGGAGCCGCCCACCGGGACACCGGCCTCGACGAGGGTCCGGTGCCGGATGAGCTGCCCCATCCGGGCGCGCCCGTAGGTGTCCGCGAGCCGCTCTCCGTGCTCATGGATGTACGAGCCGAACGGCACGACGCCCCAGCCCTGACGCCTGATCGCGGGCACCTGGTCGTCGCGGACGACGCTGCCGTGCTCGATCCGCCCGCTCAGCCCCGCCCGCTCCGACGCGCGCAACAGCACGTCGATCGCCGCGTCGCCGTTGGCGTGCACGGCGAGGAGGAGGCCGAGGGAGGCGGCCAGCCGCAGCTCCCGCGCGACGTCGTCGGCGGTGCGCAGCTGTTGCGGGTCTCCGTCCGGCACGGGCTCGCTCAGCAGGCACGTCCCGCCGTTGAGCGCGCCGTCCACGAACGACTTCAGCCCGATCAGGCGCAGCCGGGGGCCGCCGCGCTCGCCGAGCCGGCGCGCCAGGTCGGGATCACCGACCGGCGCCAGCGCCGAGTAGCGCGGCGAGGCGCCCTCGGCCTGGATCCGTTCGAGCAGGTCCCATCCGGTCTCGCCGCACAGCGCCTCGGTCAGCGCCGTGACGCCGCGGCTCAGGTAGTCGCGCTGGATCCGCCGCAGCGCCGCGAGGCGGTCCTCGAAGCCGGCCAGGGCGACCCGGCCGGGGTGGCGGGCGAGGGCCGGCTCCATGATGTCGAACATCGCCTGCTTGAAGACGCGGCCGGTGGCCAGACCGTCGGACCCGGTCTCCACCCAGCCGTTCGCCGGCACCGCCGCCGCGATCACCGCGCCGGTGTCGTCGGCGAAGCCCATGCGGGCCAGGCCGGCCGTGTTGGCGTACCCCCAGTGGCCGTTCGCGTGCACCACCACCAGGGGGTCGGCCGGGCAGACCCGGTCGAACAGGTGCCGGTCCACCGCGGCGCCGCCGCACCGCTCCTCCAGCCAGCCCACGAGTTTCACCCAGCCGTTGCTGCGGCCCGCCCGGTCCACCGCGGCGGCCACCCGCCGCGGATCGCGCTGGTCCGGCGGTGACAGGCTGACGTGGCACAGCTCGTCGGCGGCGATCGTCGGATGGCAGTGCGCGTCCTCCAGGCCGGGGACGACCCAGCGGCGGCCCAGGTCGACCACGTCGGCGTCCGGCCACGCGCCGGACAGCTCGCCGAACGGGCCGACCGCCGCGACCCTGCCGCCCACCACGGCGAGCGCGTCCGCGGGCCGGCCCGGCCGGCCGGCCTCCGGCAGGACGGCGCGGGCCCGGAAGAGGCTTACCCGCCCGTCGGGATCAGCCATGCGTTGCTCGCAGAGAACCGCAGGCCGACCGTGCCCCCCACGCCGGGGATCCCGGTCGTCTCACCGCCCGTCCGCACGGTCACCTCGCGGCCGGTCTCCGTCGTGACGATCACCCGCTGCTCCGAGCCGAGGTAGACGACGTCGCGGACGGTGCCCCGGCAGGCCGCGCCCTCATCGTCGGCGGGAAGGACCTTGACGTCCTCCGGCCGGAACATCACGCAGTGCTCGTCCCCGGACGGGGCTTCCCGGCCGCCCGGCCAGTCCGGCAGCGGGATCTGGCACTCCGGGGTCGCGAGGGCGGTGGCGCCGTCCCGCTCGACGAGCTTGCCCTCGATCAGGTTGCTGTCGCCGAGGAACTCCGCGACGAACCGCGTCGCAGGCCGGCGGTAGAGCTCGTCGGGCGTACCGACCTGCTCGATCCGGCCCTGGTCGAAGACGACCACGCGGTCCGAGAGCGCCATCGCCTCCTCCTGGTCATGGGTGACGAACAGGAACGTGATCCCGACCTCGCGGTGGACGCGCTTGATCTCCAGCTGCAGCCGCTGGCGCAGCTTCTTGTCGAGGGCGCTCAGGGGCTCGTCCATCAGCAGGATCGGCGGGTCGAAGACGAGCGCCCGGGTCAGGGCGACGCGCTGCTGCTGGCCGCCGGACAGCTCCCGCGGACGGCGCTTCTCGAAACCGGTGAGGTTCACCATCTCCAGGGCGGCGCGCACCCGCTCGCGGATCTGGTCCTTGGGGTACTTCCGTTCGACCAGCGGGAACGCGACGTTGTCCCAGACGGACATGTGCGGGAACAGCGCGTAGTTCTGGAAGACCATCCCGAGGTTGCGCTGATGCGGGGGCAGGTCGGCGATGTTCCGGCCGTGCAGCACGATCTCGCCCGCCGTCGGCGAGATGAAGCCGGCGATCATGTTCAGGGTCGTGGTCTTGCCCGAACCGCTGGGGCCGAGGAAGGTCACGAACTCACCGCGGCGGATCTGGAGATCGACGCCGCTGACGGCCGCCGTGTCGGTGCCGGGGTACTGCTTGGAGACGCCGCGCAGCTCCAGGGCGAGGTCGGTGTCCACTGCAACGGTCATCGCTTTGACCTTCCGTTGGCGCTGTCGGAGAAGAGGAACTTCGTCGAGACGAGGATGAGCACGGTGCTGACCAGGAGGATCAGGGTCGAGGCCGCGGCGATGGTCGGGTTGATGTCCCGCGTCACGCTGGAGTACATCTCGACCGGGAGCGTCCGCAGGCCGGGGCTGACGATGAAGAGCGAGACGACCACCTCGTCGAACGAGGTGACGAACGCGAACAGCCCGCCGGCCAGCATGCCCGGGGCGATCAGCGGCAGCGTCACGCGCAGGAACACCCGGTGCCGGCGGGCGCCCAGCACCTGGGCGGCGCGCTCCAGCTGGCCGTCCACCACCCGCAGCGCGCTGCCCACCGTGATCATCACGTAGGGGACCGCGAGGACGCAGTGCGCGGCGACGAAGCCGGGCACCGTGCCGATCAGCCCCCAGCGCAGGAACATCGCGTAGACCCCGATGCCCAGCACCACGATCGGGACGACCAGCGGGGCGATCCCCACCATCTCCAGCACCCCGCGGCCCCGGAACCGCCCGCGGACCACGGCGAACGCGCCGAGCGTCCCGATCACCACGGAGATGACCATCACCAGGACGCCGATCAGGAGCGAGGACTTGAGCGCGTCGATCCAGACCGGGTTCTCGAAGAACTCCTGGTACCAGCGGAGCGAGTAGCCGGACGGGGGAAAGGTCAGCGTCCGCTCGGAGGCGAAGCTCATCGGGATGACGACGAGCGGCGGCGCCGTCATCCAGATGGCCACGATGGCGGCCATGAGGTAGAGCCAGCGCGGCCGGCTCCTGGTCTCCGTGCTGGTCATTTCTTGTCCACCGTTCCGCCGAAGGCCTGCTGGACGTTGACGACCCGGCTCATGAGGCCGACGAAGACGAGGGTCAGCACGGCGAGCACCACGGCCATGGCGCCGCCGCTGGCCCAGTCGAGCCGCTCGGTGACCTGCCGGACGATCAACTGGGACATCATCGAGTTCTGCGGTGAGCCGAGGATCACCGGCGTGATGTAGAAGCCGAGCGCGAGGATGAAGACCAGGACGCTGCCGGCGAACAGCCCCGGCAGGCTCTGCGGGAAGTACACCCGCCAGAAGGCCCGGACCGGTGTCGCCCCCATCGACTGGGCGGCCAGCAGGTCGGAACGCTCGATCTTCTGAAGGTTGTTGTAGAGCGGCAGCACCATGAAGGGCAGCAGGATCTGCGCCATGCCGATGACCACGCCCGTGGTGTTGCGGATCAGGTGCACCTGTTCGAGCCCGATCGCGGCCAGGACCGCCTTGATCGGTCCCGTGTCCTGCAGGAGCACCAGCCACGCGTACGTACGGACCATGAGGCTGGTCCAGAACGGCAGCAGCACCAGCACGAGCAGCGCCCGGCGCAGCCGCGGACCGGCCAGGGTCATCAGGTAGGCGTACGGGTAGGCGAACAGCAGGCAGGTCACGGTGCAGATGACCGCGACGAAGAACGTGCGGAACAGGATCGTGCGATAGGCGGGCGTGCCGAGGAAGTCCCCGTAGCTCTGCAGGGTCAGCGCGCCGTCCGGGTCGAGAAACGAGCGCCGCACCAGTTCCAGGACCGGGATGGCGAAGAATGCGACGAGCAGGACGAGCAGGGGGATCGCCAGGTGGATCCCCCGGAGTCGCCGGGTCGTCTGCTGGGCGAGCTTCAGCATGCCGTGGTTCCCGCTCCTGTCGTGCTTCGGTCGGCCATGAGACGTCGGATGGGCCGATGACGCGGGTGCCGCCTCTGGACGGCGCCCGCGTTCATCGCGAAGGTGGTGGACGCTCTGGTCAGCCGGACGCCCACTTCGTCCAGTCGGCGCTCACCTTGTCGAAGTTGTCCGCCCACCACTGCTGGTCCATGTAGCGGCCCTGCTCACCCTGGCCGTTCTCGGTGGGGGAGAACTTCCGCGCGGTCTCGTCGAGCTCCGGCTTGGCGTCGGAGTTGACGACTCCGTAGGTGTACTTCTCGACGAACGCCTTCTGGGCGGCCGCCGACGTCATCTCGTTGATCAGGCTCACGCCCTGGTCGACGTTCTTGGACCCCTTCACGATCGAGAGGGAGTCGACGAGCAGCAGGTTGTCCTTCCACACCGGCTCGTACGTGGCGCCCGCGCGGACGGCGTCGAGGGCGCGCCCGCTCCAGGCGATCGACATCACGACCTCCTGGCTCTGCAACTGCTGCACCTGCTGCGCCCCGGTGTCGTAGAAGGCGACGTCGCCGCGGATCGCGTCGAGCTTCTTCAGCGCCCGGGCCGTGTCGAGGGGGTAGAGGTCGTCGAGGGCGACGCCGTCGGCCAGCAGCGCGGCCTCCAGCGCGCCGCCGGCGGCGTAGTTCCACACGCCGCGCTTGCCCGGGTACTTCGCCGTGTCGAAGAAGTCCGCCCACGAGGTCGGCGGGTTGCCGCCGAACTTCGACGAGTCGTACACCAGGACGTAGGACAGGATGTCGAACGGGATGCCGCAGTCGGTGACCGCCTCGGCGGGCAGCTTGGACGTGTCGACCTTGTCCTTGATCTTCTCCAGCATGGTGCCGCACTGCGAGATCGCCCAGAAGGGCTCCAGCGTGATCACGTCCCACTGGGTGTTGCCGGAGTCCACCTGCGCCTTCAGTTTGGCGTAGTCCGTCGGACCATCCGAGAGGGTGCGGACGCCGTTCTTCTCACCCCACGGTTTGACGATGAGGCTCTCCTGCGTCTCCTGGTAGCCGCCGCCCCAGGACACGAAGGTGAGCTGCTTGTCGCCGCCACCGGCACTTGAACCGTCTCCGCCGCCGCACGCTGCCAGGAGCAGCGCGAGCACCGACGTGGCGGCTGCCACCGTGACGGGCCTTCTCGACCAACCCATGATTCTTCCTACTGTTCGTTTGGCGATGGAACGATCCAGGGACGAGTGGTCACACGTTCCTGGGACGTGGGGGGTGGAACGCCGCTCAGGCGGGGACGGGTCCCGGGATGGAGAAACGGAACTCGCAGGTCGCGCCACCGCGCGACATCAACTCGCCCCACTTCACCTCGATGTCCTCGCGGTAGGCCTTGAACTGGGAGACGTGGAACTCGTAGTCGTAGATCTCCCCGTACCGCAGGCCGTCGAGGTCGTGCCAGGGCTGGACGAACGGGCAGAAGGTGCAGTCCTGCGACCACTCGACGGGGGTCAGGGTGCCCTCGTCGCGGTACTGCCAGACGTCCTCGTTGCCGCCGGAGTCGTACAGCTCCATCATGTTCACCAGGTCGAGGGTCAGCCCCTTGCTCAGGTGGTCCAGGCGCATGGCGGCACCGCGCTCCGCGCCGAAGCCGCGGATGGCCTCGCGGAACATCAGGTCACCGTCGGCGCCGAAGGACTGCTCGGCCTCGCGGCCGAGGTACACCAGCAGCGCGCCGCGGTTCTCGGAGGTCGCCTTGAGCAGGGCCAGACCTTCGTCTCCGGTCAGCGGGACGCCGGGGCGCGCCTCCTCACCCGGTGGCGGCGCCTGTCCTGCCTCCAGGACGAGCGAGTCGCCCTGCCACCCGGCCCGCACGTCGTCCGGCAGGTCCGCGGCGCGCATCAGGGCCGACACGAGCGCCCGGTAGTGGATCAGCGCGAACGCCGGCACCCCGGAGGCCCGGTAGTGCAACAGCTCCGGCGTGCTGTGCAGCTCCAGTCGAAGCCCGGCCTCGCCGACGCGCAGCTCACCCCACTTCTCGGCATTGACCGACAGCAGTTCGGCCGTCCCCCAGGCGCGTACGATGCCCGGCAGGCCGTGGCCGCCGCGGCCGGCGGCGGCGACCGCGCGCCAGTCGAAGTAGCCGCGCAGGGCATGCTCGACGGTGGCGAGGCCGACTTCCTGCCGCGCCCTGGTGTACGCCAGCCCGGCGTGCCGGATGATCCGTGCCTCGTGCGTCAAGGTCGTGACCAGCGACGTCATCACGTCACTAGATTCGTGGGACATTTCGTACCTCCTGTCGGACACTGCTCCGGCAGACGTCGACGATCGGCGGATGTGGGGCAGGGACCGCTCGGTGGCACTGGTTTGCCCTAGAGCGTGACTGCAAGAGGCTGCAGTGGTGCTGCAGATTGGGTACCAACATAGGTAGCGATGTCGGAAAAGGTCAACCAAAAACGTGCTGAACGTGTGAGCCTTTTACCTGAGCGCAACAAAGTCCCCTTGAGCCGCTTCGAGGCTCTAGCCGCCCCCGGGGTCCTCTGGCGCCCGCCGGGATCTCAGGGCGAGATAGAAGTCGACCTTGTCCGCCATCCGGCGCAGGTCTCGCCCCGTCACCTGCTCGATCGTCAGCAGGCGGTAGCGCAACGTGTTCACGTGGATCCCGAGAGCCTCGGCGCTCGCCTGGTACGCGCAGTTGCGGTCGAGGAACTCCATGAGCGTCTCCACCAGCTGGGACCCGTGCCGGGAGTCGTACTCCACCAGCGGGCCCAGCACCAGATCCTGGAACCCACCGACGATCTCCTCGTCCAGGGCGAGCAGGACCTCGTGGGTGCCGAGCCGCTCGTACCTGGCGACCCGCTCGCGCCCGGCGCCGGTGGCGGCGAGCCGGGCGGCGTGCCGGGCCGCGGTCACGGCCCGCGGCAGATCGGACTCCCCGTCGCGGGCCAGGGTCCAGCCGGCATGGACCTCCCGGTCGAGCTGGTCTTCCACGCGCCTCAGCAGGCACGCCACGGTCTGGTCGCCGACCGCCGCTCCCGGCCGCAGGATCACGACGCTTTCGCGTACGTCCGGAATGACCGCGACCTCGGCGGCCCCGCCGTCCCGGGCCGCCGGGGGCACGGCGTCGAGCAGGCTGTCGGCGACCGGTCCGGGCACGGCGGGGTAGGCGAACACCAGCACGGCCGGAGCGGGCCCGGCCAGCGGCGGGCCGGCCGGGCGGCCGCTCTCGGCCAGGGCGAGCCGTTCGCGCCGGCGCGACGCGGCGTGGCCGCGCCGCTCCCGCAGCCGGACCAGCTCGCCGCGCAGGTGGGGCAGCGCGTTGTCCAGCACGCGGCGCTCGGCCGCCGTCATGGCGGCGACCGGCCGCGCGTAGCCGAGGAAGCACCGGGCCGGCGTGACCTCGTCCACTGGCATGTCCACCCGCATGACGGTGACGGCCGTCGAGTCGGCGAGGGCGGCCTGGACGGGGAAGGCGGCGGCCTGGTGGCCGCACCGCCAGGTCACCGCGGCCGCGCCGGGCGGCGCGGCCGGACTCGCCCAGACCACCTCGGGACCGTCCACCACCCAGACGTCACCCGCCAGCTGCGCCGCGAGGACGCGGACCAGCTCGGGCATGCCTCCGCTCGTGACCGCTGCGGCCAGCGCCTCGTGCTGCCGCACCAGCCGGCGCAGGTCGTGGCGCTCGGCGTTCGCGGCGGCGTGGAACGCGCGCGCGACCTCGATGAACGGCACCTCGTGCGGCACCCGGACCAGCGGGAGGCCGCTGGACCGGCACGCCTCCAGCACGTCGGCGGGGACGTCCGCGCCGGGGGCTTCGACACCGTAGCCGAGGGCCGCGGCGCCCGCGCGGTGGAGCGCCTCGACGAAGCGCTCGGCGTCGCCCTCGGCCTGCCGCCACAGCCCGATCGTCAGGATCAGCTCGCCGCCGCCGAGGTAGGCGCTCGGGTCGGCCATGTCCGTGGAGTGCACCCAGCTGACGGGCACCGGCCGGCCGGGGCGCAGCGCGAACCGCAGGCCAAGGCCCTCCGTGGCCACGAGTTCGTGCAGGTACACGCCGGTACTGTAGCAATCTCCAAGTTCCGGCCCGGCCGCCCGGAGGATCCGACGATTGCCGTCCGGCGCGTCGGTTCGGGAAGACTGCAGCATGGCCGTCAACGACATGCCGATGCGGCTGCTGCGCTGCGAACGGATCCGCACCATGGCTCCGACCGGCGCTCCCCAGGTGGTGGACGCGCTCGCGGTCGCCGGTGACCGCGTCGCCGCCGCCGGGCCGCTGGCCGAGCTGCGCGAGCGGTTCCCCTCGGCGCCGGAGATCGACCTGGGCGGCGGATGCGCGCTGCCGGGGTTCGTCGACGCGCACCTGCACCTGACGATGGCGGCGCGCGACTCCGTCGGCGCCGACGTCTCCGCGGACGTGACCGCGTCCGAGGACCTGCTGGCGCAGCGCCTGCGGGCCGCCGCCGCGACGCTGCCCGCCGGTGCCTGGCTGCGCGCCAGCCGGTACGACCACGTCCGGACCACCGGCGGGCGGGTCGTCGATCGGCACGATCTGGACCGTTGGGTGCCCGACCGGCCGGTCCTCGTCGCCCACGTGGGCGCCCACTGGGGCGTGGTCAACTCCGCGGCGCTGGCCGCCGCCGGCCTCACCGACGACTCCCCCGATCCGCGGGGCGGCTCGCTCGGCCGGGACGGGGCCGGCCGGTTGAACGGGGTGCTGTACGAGCAGGCGCTGTTCGACCTGGCCTACCCGTCCCTCGCGCGCCGCCCGCCCGTGGTGCCGCCGCCCGGCGAGGACGAGCTGCTCGCCGGGCTGGACGCCGCTTCGGCCAGGTTCCTGTCGGCGGGGATCACCTCGATCGGGGACGCGATGGTCGGCCCGGACGAGCTGCGGCTGCTGCAGGCCGCCCGAGCCCGCGACCGGCTCCGGCAACGGGTCACCGCCCTGGTGACGTACCCGCACGCGGACCACCTGATCGCCGCCGGAATCCAGGATGGGTTCGGGGACGACTGGCTGCGCCTGGGCGGGATCAAGGCATTCGTCGACGGCGCGGTGGCCGGGCTCACCTGCTGGCTGTCGGAGCCGTTCCACGGCACTGACGACCACGGCATGCCGGTCGTGACCCCGGAGGAGCTGACGGACCTCGCCCTGCGGGTGCACTCCGCCGGGCTGCGCCTGGCCGTGCACGCCAACGGCGACCGCGCCGTGGCGCTGCTGCTGGACGCGATCGAGCACGCCCGCCGGCGGCGGCCGGACATCACGACCCGCCATCGCATCGAGCACTGCTCCGTCGTCGACGAGGCGATCGTGGAGCGGATCGCGGCGCTGAACCTGATCCCGGTCCCGTTCGCCGGCTACGTCACGTTCCACGGCGACGCGCTGGTGGACGCCTACGGCGAGGAACGGCTCGGGCGGATGTTCGCCCACCGCCGCCTGCTGGACGCCGGCATCACCGTCGCCGGGTCATCCGACTACCCGTGCGGGCCGTACGAGCCGCTGTTCGGTGTGAAGAGCTGCGTCACCCGGCGCACCCGCGCGGGCCGCGTGCTCGGCGGGCACCAGCGCATCAGCACGGCCGAGGCGCTCGCCCTGTTCGGCACCGGGGCCGCGGCCGCCGCCGGAGAAGAGCGGCACAAGGGCCGGCTCGCCCCCGGCTACCTCGCCGACCTGGTCGTCCTGGCCGCGGACCCGTTCGAGGTCCCGCCCGACGAACTGGACCGGATACCCGTCACACAGACCTGGGTCGGAGGCGTCCCGGCGTGGACCTCCTGAACCTGCTGGAAACCCGTCCCACCTCACCGATGGCGAGTCCCGATATGCCTGCTACTACTCCCGTCCTGCGTTTCCTCGACGCCGGTCCCGGCCCCACGGCCGCGGCGACCCTCGCCCGGCAGGGCGTCCGCCCCGAGGAACTGCTCGCCGTCGAGGTGTTCTACGACCACGCGCGGCTCAGCGCCGAGCAGGCGCGGGAGACGGTACGGGAGCTGAACCCCGACGGCACCCTCCCGGTGTCGGCGATCCCGGCCTCCGTCGGAGTGCTCGGCGGGGACCTGACCCAGGTGCAGGCCACGGCCCTGCCCTCCGGCTTGACCGCTGCCCGCGAGGCGGGCGGACGGTATGCGGCCGGAGGCCCGGCGGTGGCGACCCGGCTGCTCACGGCGCCGGAGGCCGGGGACATCGTCGAGCAGTCCCACGCCGTCCTGCGGACCGTCCAGGACCTCCTCGCCGAGCAGGGGCTGGACGCCGACGACGTGGTGAAGTTCAACATCTTCTACCGCGGTGAGGGGACCCAGGAGGACTGGGCCGTCGCCGCGCGCGTCCGCGCCGGGTACTTCACCGAACCAGGGCCGGCGACGACGGGGATCCCGGTGCCCCGGTTCGACGACACCGGCGTGCTGATCGCCATGCAGGTGCTGGCGCTGCGGGGCGCCCGTCCGGCCCGCCGGCACTCCTGGCCGGAGGGCCACTGGGACTGGCCGTTCCATCTGCCGTACAAGCACGGGAACCGCTCGGGTGGCCTGGCCTTCATCGGCGGGCAGGTCCCCCTCGACCAGCGGGCCCGCTCGCTGGACATCGGCGACTTCCCCGCGCAGGTGCGCCGGTCGCTCGACTACATCGCGCGGGTGCTGGACGAACTCGACGTGCCACGGTCCGCGGTCCGGCGCCTCACCGCCTTCGTGGCCGCCGACGCCGGCAGCGGCCCCGGCAGGCTGACCGCTCTCCGGTCCGAGGTCGGCGCGTTCTTCGGCGACTCCTCCCCCGCTCTCGTACCGGTGCCCCTCCCGGTGCTGGCCTACCCCGGCATGGACGTCGAGATCGAGGTGCAGGCCCTGGTCGACTGAGGCGGCGCCCCTCAGAACGCCGGAGGGGTCATGGAGATGATCAGCCGCGTGTCGTCCTCCAGCCCCCGGAACTGGTGAGGCAGCCGGGCGACGTAGGAGAGCGAGTCACCCGCGCTCAGCGTCAGCTCCTCGGTGCCGACCTTGATCAGGGCCGACCCGCGCCTGACGATCAGGCATTCCTCGCCCGCGTGGGACAGGGCGTGGTTGAACCTGCCCGTCTCCGCGCTCAGGTGCATCTCGATCATCTGCAGGTTGCGCAGTTGCCCCGACGAGAGCAGCTCGTAGGACACCCCGCCGCTGTCCGGCGGGCGGATGACGTTGCGGGAGCCCTCCCTGATCAGGGCCGGCCGGTCGGCCGGGGAACCGAACAGGTCGAACATCGCGATGTTGAGCACCTGGGTGATGCTGTGCAGCGTGGCCAGCGACGGGGTCACCTTCCCACGCTCGACCTGGCTGAGCAGGCTCGGGCTGATCCCGCATTCGGCGGATACGACGTCCAGGGACAGGTTCCGGGACGCTCTGGCCTCGCGCAGTCGCCGGCCTATCTCCGCGACGTCCAGTGGCTCCGCGATCTCGTTTGACATCCATTTCTCCTCTAGACGGGCCGTCGGCGAAGGGGGCGGCCCGAGCGCGACAACCGCCAGGGTACCGGTTCCGCAGGCGCATTCTTACAGTAAGACTGCAGGGCCTGCAGTATCGAGGGCAGGGCGTGCCGTGATCGGCCGGAGACCAAGGTAATCGATCATCGGCCCTACCCGGAGAGAGCAGGCTTCGACGCCCCTCGATTCGAGAGGCTGGCAGTTGTGGCCGATGACGAACCGGTCGCTGTCGCTGATCCGTACTTCCTTGATCCGCAGGTCGCCTGAGACGCCCCGGGGGACACCGGCGTCGTCACCGGTCCCCCGCCGCCCCGTTCCCTCAAGAGGCTTGCACACGTTCATCGCGGTGTTCATTCTCATGGCATCGACATCCCCCGATCGAAATCCACCTGACACCCATGTGCGCCGATCGTCACCCCCTCCACGATGACTCCCTGCTTCTGGACATGTACATGCACGCGCTGACGGAGGTCCTGGCAAAGGAGGAGATCCGCAACGCGCTGGACGAACTCGGCATATCCGCCAACCGGGTACGCCACATGCTGGTCTCCGAAGTGCGGCAGGTGCTCGCCCTCGCTCCGGAGGAATTCGCGGCCTACGAGGTCGCACGGAGAACGACGGCGTCCGACGCCGGCTTCGATCCGTTCGAGGGGGTGCGATGGGCCGGTCGGGCGCTCCTGGCAGGGGGCGCGGCTGGCCTCAGGGGCCAACAACGCGCGCGACGCGCTCATGAAGAGGCTCGCTCGCCACGAACTTCTGGGTGAGGTACGGACGAGGATCAACACCCTGCGCGCGTACCGCTTCGACCGGACCTTCAGCGTGACCAGCAGCCCCGGGCTGAGCGAGATCCACGACAGCCTCTATGAGGTGCCCACCCGAGCCGCCCTCGAAGTCGAGAATCTGATCACGAACGTGGCGGGCATCAACTTGGGCATCGCGGGTCCACGCGGATCAGGCAAGTCAACCATCGTCCGTCACCATTGCGGGGCCCCTTCCCGCGAGCCGCAGCCGCCGGCTGGTCGACGTGTCCGCCGCCATCGTCCACGACGAGATCTCCCGGAAGGCCCTCGCGTTCACCCACGCGTTGACCGGCGCGAGCTCGGCCGGAGGCACGGTGCTGCGGAGCATTCTGTACGACGTCGGACCGGCGACCTCGTCGTCCCGGCTGCTGGATGCGCTCCTGCGCCGGGCGGATGGCGAACCCCCTGAGGTGACACGGCTGCGAGTGGATTACGCGGCCTACGTCTACTTCTGCCAGACAGTGGGTGACGTGTTCGGCTCCTCACTGGACGACGCTCGTCTGGAATGTTGCACCAGGATGCCGGCATGGGAGGGCGGCTTCGACGCGCTGGCGACGGCGCGAGCGGCCTTCGTCTCGGACTCCCGCATCGCCTGGCGCGCGATCAGCCGCATCCGCCGGGCGTGGGAGCTCACCGTCAGAGACCTCACCTTGTGAGGCCCGGCTGCCCCGCCGCCGGGCGCGGGCGTCCTGCTCATCCCGGCCGCCCGGCGCGGCCGTGAGGGGCCTGGGCGTCACGTACCGGACGGGAGCACGGTCACGGGCGGGCATGCGTACACGCCGTCGAGGACCGGCCGGCGGGGCAGGTAGAGACGCAGGATCAGGCTGAACCGACCGGCCGGGACCGGCAGCCAGTTGGCCTCGAAGCCGGCGGGCGGGTCGTGGGACAGGTGCAGGTCGAGGGAGCCGTCCGGGCCGGTGACCAGGCCCGGATCGTCGCCGCTGATGGAGTAGCGGCCGAGTTGGTTGGGGACGAGGAACATGTCGGGGCCGTACGCGGTGAGGGACCAGAAGGCGTCGACCGGGGGCAGGCCGTCCTCGGGAAAGCGGATCCGGTAGCGCTTGGAGCCGTCCAGGGGCTGGCCGTCCGCGCTGGTCGAGGTCCGCGGGTAGATCGCCTCCTCCGCCGGGACGGGGCCCCAGAAGTATCTGGCGACCATCGCCCGTTCGCGGAGCCCGCCGCGGGTGTCCTGCGTGCCGAGGCCGAGGTTGGTGGTCCAGCCGTTGACAGTGCGCGGGGCGGCGGCGGGAGGCTCCAGCTCGCGCATGCCCGCCGCGACGGCCTCTTCGAGGACCGCCTTGCCGGCCTCGTCCAGTTCGGCGCCGGGGCGCCGGCCGGGGGCGACGCCGAGGGCCGCCACGGCGTCGAGCGCCCGGCGCTGCTCGGCGGTGACGGGCGGGTTGGCGGGCAGCGCGGCGCAGAGCTCGTCGAAGAAACCGAGGCCGTTGCGCCCGGTGTCGTGGGCGCGGCCGGCGGGGGGCGGCAGAGGCGCGACCCCGGCTGTCCCGGCTGGGGCGCGCAGGCCGATCCTGGCGGCGAGGACGCCGGCCTCGGCGGCGTCGGCGGCGTCGAGGGCGCGGATCCGGCAGAGGAGGAAGGCGTGGCCGGTGGGGCACGGTATCGGTGCGAGGCCGTCGGGGATCGGGCCGGAGTGGCCGGGGGGAAGGATGGCCCAGGAGCCGCCCCGGCCGCCGGTGGTCCGCGTCCCGAGCAGCCCGAAGCCGCCCATCCAGGCGTCGAGGAGCTGCACGCTGTGGTAGCGGTCGCGGATGTCGGGGAGGGTCAGCGTCAGGGGGCCGGCCCGCAGGTCCAGAACGGCGAGCGCGTAGACGGTGTCCAGGTTCGGCGCGACGATGGCCCGGCTGTCGGGGCCAGACAGCCGCCGGGAGGCCCACATCCTGTTGACGCCCAGCCGCTGCGCCATGCCCTGCATGGTGCGCGTGGTGGTGACCAGGGGGAAGCCGGCGAGGAAGGCGTTCTTGGCCGCCGTGACCCGGGGATCCGCCGGGTCGGGGACCGGCGGCGGGTCGTCGTGCCAGACATGTGAGCTCATCTCGGTCCTCCAGGGCCGGTGCGTCATGCGGGGTGCGGGACGACGCGTGCTTCGGGGATCACCACGTCGTCGGTGAGCAGCCATCGGAAGAGAACCCAGCCGCTCGGGTGGCCGGCGGTGTCGAGCCAGTTGGGCTCGCCAGGGTCGGCGTGGGCGACGACGACGCGCAGGGTCCCGTCGGGCGCGAGCGTCGCGCCGCGGGCGTTGAGCGTGGTGGAGCGGCTGCGATGGTCGAGCGACTGGCCCCACCGGTTGGCGAGGTGGACACCCCAGTAGCGGCATCGCGGCGGCCGGGCGTCGACGACCAGGGCCTGGTCTGGTTCGAGGGAGTACCAGCAGATGACGTAGCCGGCGTCGGGTGTCCCGTACAAGCCGTGGCCCCGGTGTTCGACGAAGCGGTTGGGCGTGGCCTCGGCCTGCTCGGCGCGCTGCCGCGCCACGCCCGTCGCGACCGTAACGAACGCGGCGGCGGACTTGGTGAAGGCGACGAAGCGGTCGTCGTCGAACACCGGATCCGGCCCCCGATCGTCGAGCGCCTCGATCGCGAACCGCGCGGGCCTGTCGCGGGCACGGTCGAGGAAGTACTGGCGGGCGATGACCGTGTGCGCTCCGGGTTCGAGCGGGATCCAGTTGCCCGGCCGCTCGTCCGGGGAGAGCGTGATCTCGAACGTGCCGTCGGGGTCGAAGACGATCCGCTCGTCGTTGAGGTTGGTCACGCGGATCGGCCGGCCGTCGTCGGTGTTCGCGCCGTAGACGCAGAAGGCGAGGTACGGCACCGTGCCGCGGTCGCCCCTGATGCGGTACGAGCGCCGGCTGGAGATGAGCGCGATGTCGTAGTCGGTGTCGGGGTTGTCGAAGAACAGCTTGCGCACGGGAGTGACGCCCGGCAGGAACAGCGGGCGGCCGGACTCGCGGGTCCCGGCCCGGTCGACCTGGTCGGCCAGGACGTGGAGCACATACCGGAAGCCTTCGGCGACGTCGACGCTCGCGCCGGGCCCTGCCAGACCGGCGACGGTCTCCCCCGCCTCGTCCAGCGCGCGCACGAACTGCCTCCAGGCCGCGAGAGCGTCCGCCATTCGTGCGATCCCCTCAAAGTAATGGATCTCATTAATACTTGCTGGACGATAGTATGGCGCGGTGTCCAGATCAAGTACCCGTGACGCCCTGCTCCGCCAGGGCGCGCTGCTGTTCGCCCGGCACGGGGTCGCCGACGTGACCACCCGACAGCTGCACGAGGCCATCGGAGCGCGCAACGAGTCGGCGCTGCACTACCACTTCGGCGGCAAGGACGGCCTGGTGGAGGCCATCCTGCGAGCGCACCTGGAGGCCGTCGAGGCGCGCCGCGCGCCGCTGGTCGCCGCCATCGCCGCCGACGACCGGGCCGCGGACCCGAGGGCCCTGGTCCACGCGCTCGCCGCCCCCCTGGACGAGGACCTCGGCACCGAGCTGGGCCGGGCCCACCTGCGCATCGTGGCCAGGCTCAGCCATCCCTCGCTCGCCTATCGGCGGCCGTTCCAGATCGTGGACGCGCCGGCGGGGCTCGCGGTCGCGCGATGGCTGCACGCGACGCTCGAACCGCTCCCCCGCCGCCTCCGGCTGGAGCGGCTCGCCATGCTGCGCGCGCAGCTCATCAGCCTGTTCGGCCTGCGCGCCCAGCTCCTCGACGAGTCGGCTCCCGGCGAGCCGCCGGTGACGGCGGAGCTGTTCTTCGGCAACCTGCTCGACATGCTCGTCGCCGGACTGACCACCCCGATCTCGGCGCAGACGCTCGCGGCGATCCCTGCCGAATGAGTTAACGGTGGCCATTAAGCGGCCGGATCCTAGACGGCCGACTGCGACCCGGTCAAGCATTCGATGTCCACCCAAGAGGGCAATTTTAATTGTTGCCATTAAGTTTCTTGTCGCGCACAATCAGGTGGCATTCGTCGGACTCCCCGAGGAGGTCGCCCCATGAACGCCTTGGCTCGCGCCGGGACCGCCCTGACAGCGGCACTGCTGACGTGTCTGGCCGTGCTGATCCCCGGCACACCGCCCGCACGGGCGGACACCGAACCGATCCTGTTCGTGCACGGCTATGGCGGCAACGGGGGCCGGTGGAGCGCGATGATCGACCGCTTCGAGGCGGACGGGTGGCCCGCCGACCGGCTGTTCACCATCGACTACGACAGCACCAAGTCCAACGTCGGCATCGCAGCCGACATCCGGGCCAGAGTCGACGCCATCCGGTCGGCCACGGGCGCGGCGAAGGTGACGATCGTCGCGATGTCCATGGGCTCGCTGAACAGCCGCCACTACCTCAAGTTCCTCGGCGGCACGGCGGCCGTCAGCACCTGGGTCTCGCTGGCGGGCCCCAACCATGGCACGACCGCGACCCGGTTCTGCCCGCAGGACCGGCCGACCTGTCAGGAGATGCGAATCGGCTCGCCGTTCCTGACCCAGCTCAACAGCGGTGACGAGACTCCGGGCGACGTCACGTACGGCACGCTCTGGTCCGACTGCGACACGGTGGTCAACCCCGACTCCAGCGTGTCCCTCGCCGGGGCCGTCAACACGTACGCCGGATGCCTGTCGCACGCCGCGTTCTTGACCGACGCCTCGGTCTACGCGAAGGTGCGCGACTTTGTGTCCTGAACGGCCGAGGCCGGTGTGTCATGCGTGACGAGGTCCGCCCCCTGCCGCGACGCCGCTGGGGGGCGCCCCCTCCTGGCGGCATCCGCGCCGGCGACCCGGCCCCCTACGGCTGGGCGCCGCTCGTCATCCTGTTCCTGGTCGGCCTGGTGGACCGGGTCGAGGCCGGCCTGCTCAGCGGCCTCCTCCCGCTGATCCAAGCCGAATGGGGCATCAGCGACGCCGTCGCCGGAGCGATCCCGACCGGCTCGGCGATCGCGGCCGCGGCGGTCGCCATCCCCGCCGGATACCTCGCCGACCGGTTCAGCCGGACCCGCGTCATCACCGTCATGGTCCTGCTCTGGGCCGTGGCCACGACGGGCAGCGGCCTCGCCCCGGGGTTCGCCGTCTTCTTCCTGACCCGCATGGCCCTGGCCGCCGCCGAGCACGTCGACAACCCGGCGACCGGCAGCCTGCTGGCCGACTACTACCCACCGATCAGCCGGGCCAAGGCGTTCGGCTGGACCCGGATGTCGGCGCACCTGGGCGGGATCGGCACGGTTCTGGGCGCGGTGCTCGGGCAGGCGTTCGGCTGGCGGACGGCGTTCCTGCTGATGGCGATCCCCGGCCTGCTGACCGCCCTGATCTGCCTGCGGCTGCGCGAGCCGGCCCGCGGCCTCCTCGACCGCGTCACCGCCCGGGCCGCCACCCTTCCGGACGACGGTGCTGTCCCGGGCGACGCCGAGGCGCACCGGGCGACGCCGCCGCGGCTCACGCGGCAGGTCCGGGACGTGCTCGCCGTACGCACGCTCGTCATCGTCACCGTCGGCCTGGCCACGCTGGGCATGGGCGTCGCCGGGCTCTTCTACTGGATGCCCACGCTGATCGGCCGCACCTTCGCTTTGCCCCCCGGGCAGGCCGGAGCGCTGGGCGGCCTGGTCACCGTCATCGGAGTGGTCACCGGCACCCTCGTCGGGGCGTGGCTGGGACGCCGCGCGCACGGCGCCCGCAAGGGCGGCCGGGTGCTCGTCGGCGGCTGCGGCGTCGTCGCCGGCGCGGTCGTCATGGCCACCGCGCTGCTCGTCGCCTCCCACGCCCTGGTCCCCTTCACCCTGCTGACGGCCGCCGCGGTCGTCCTGATGTCGATGGCCACCCCCAACCTCACCGCGTCGCTCGCCGACGTGATCGGGGCCTCCTCCCGGGGCATCGCCTTCGCCCTCGCCCAGCTCGTCGGCGGGAGCGCCGTCGCGGTCGGGCCGCTGATCGTGGGCATCGTCTCCGACCGGACCGGCTCCCTCACCACCGCCCTGCTCGTCATGACCCTCCCCGTACTGGCCGGAGGGCTGCTCACCGTGACGGCGCGCGGCCCGTACGAACGCGACGCCGCCCGCGTCCTGGACTCCGCCCGCGGCACGCCGCCGACCGCAGGAGCGGGCAGTTGAAAATGGTTACGCGCCACCAGCGACTTTCGCGCGATCTGCGTGCTCATGTCGCCCGGCGCTACGCCGGGCCTGAGCGGCGGCGGGCCGATCACACGCGCTCAGCCGATCACGTCGCTCATCAGCCTGGTGTGACGAACCAGGCCGGCCGGGGCGTGACCTGCTCGATGGCCCGCGAGCGCTCTCTGGCGGGCGCTCAGTAGTAGCCCTTCCCACCGTCGACGAGTTCCCTGATGACGTCCAGGTGGCCGGCGTGCCTGCCGGTCTCCTCGACCATGTGGATGAGTATCCAGCGCAGGCTCGCCGCGCCCGAGCGGTAGTCGGGGTGCTTGCCCACGTCGTCCAGCGAGTGGGCGGCGACGATTTCGTTCGAGATCTGGCACTGGCGCTCGTACTCGTCGAGGAGCTGCGCCAGCGGGACGCCATCGAGCCGCATGTCGGCGTTCTCCACGCTCTCGTCGAACTGCGGGTTGCCGTCGGCGGGGCCCCCCAGGAAGAGCACCTCGAACCAGCAGTGCTCGGTCCAGCGCAGGTGCGACACCAGGCCCGCCATGGTCATGAGCGGCGAGGTGGGCAGCACCGGCCGGTAGGCGTCCTCCTCCGACAGCCCTTCGCACTTCCATGCGACGATCGCGCGCTGCATGTCGAGCCAGCCGACGAGTTGGGTGCGTTCGTCGGCGACGAAGGGCGGGCGTACACGAGGAATGCTCATGGGGGCGGATGTTAGTGGGGCGATTCTGACATCGCACGACATTTTGCGGGCTGCCTGAATGCCGGTGGTCCTGAACGGCGGTGGCCTGCCGGACCTGGCATCAGGCGTCGCACGTCGTGGTGCGAGGGCATTGGTCAGACCTGTTCGAAGTGGAACGCCTTGATGAAGCAGTCGCGGGGCTGGGCGACGGCGAAGAGGATGCACTCCACGAGTGAGTGCGCGGTGAGGGCGTCCTTGGCCTCGCGTGAGGTGGTCTTCCACTCATCGGAGAGCGGGTCGGCGTTGTCGAAGTCGGGCGGGTAGAGCGAGATCACCCGGACCCCTTGAGGACGCAGGCGCTTGGAGAGGATCTCGGCGAACCCCGCCTGGGCGCTCTTGGCCGCGTAGAAGGCGTCGTGCGCGTCCGACCGGTGGTGGCCCGGTGTTCCGCAGGCGGAGACCATCGTCACGACATCTGGCATCTCCGAGTTGCGCAGGAGAGGGAGGAAGCTCTTCGTGGTCAGGACCGTGCCAGTGGCGCCAGAGGCGATGGTGTCGGCAATGTCGGCGTCGGTCGCGGACAGCAGGTCCGGCCCCGCGAGGTAGCGAGAGCCGTTGTTGATGAGTACGTCGACGCGGTCCGTGTGTTCCGCGACGCTGGAAGCGAAGTCGCGGATCGAGGAGGGGTCCGTCAGGTCGCAAGCGAAGGCGTGCACCCGCTGATGGCCGCGGTTGCGAATCTCGTCGCGGACTCGTTGAGCGGCGGCGAGTTCGCGCGCCGAGAGGAAGATCTCGGCGCCGAGGTCCGCGAGGCGGATGGCCAGGGTTCGCCCGAAGTCGCGGCCGGCGGCCGTGATGACGACGCGGTGGTTGTCCCATCTCATGGCGTCGCTCCTGGTTCGTAGATCGGTTGTGGGGTGCATTGCGGGCTCCGCTCGATCTCGATCCACCGAGGGACGAGGCGACGGCCGGCCGTCACCCGAGAAACTCCCGCGCACCGCGCAGCCTGGTCCGCAGCCGCCGCTGCGTCATGGCGCACTCCAAGCGCACGTCCAAGGGGCCGGGCAAGCCCGTGTCCGCCCGCCGCCCGGTCGGCAGGAGCCCGCCATCGAGACCGTCGCGCCGGGCGATGAGCAGCCCAAGCTCATAGCGGCTCACGGCATCGGCTCCAGCGACGTGGTGGACACCGCGATGCTCGGACACGGCGAGTTCCAGGAGAGCGGGGGCGAGATCGGCGACGTGGACCGGGCACCGCATGTCGTCCGTGAACAGCACTCCGCTCGACCTGCGGGCGGCCAGCGCGTGCACCCGAGCTTCGTGCGAGGACTCCCCGTCGCCGATGATGAGCGATGTCCGGACGACGACCGCGGTGGGCGAGATCGCGATCACTGCCGTCTCGGCGGCTGCCTTCGCCGCTCCGTACGGCGTGATCGGATCCGGGACGCAGGTCTCGTCATAGCGAACGCCGGCGCCGGAGAAGACCGCGTCGCTCGACACCTGGACCAGGCGCGCGTCCACCACCGAGGCCGCGAGGGCCACGTTCGCCGCGCCGACCGCGGTGGTCGTCCAATCGGTCTGACGGTAGGCCGTGTTGATGATCAGCTCCGGGCGCAGGGAGCTGATCAGCGTGCGGACCTCCTCCTGGCGACGCACATCGAGAGGCGACCAGGTGACGCCCGCGATCTCGCCCGGACGCGTCAGACAGGTCGCGTCGACCTCGTACCCTGCCGCCAGGCATCGCCGAGCGAGCGTTCTGCCGAGGAAGCCGCTGCCGCCGACGATGAGGGCTTTCATGGCCGATCACGATAGTCGGCCATCGCCGTGAGACGGTGACCCCGGTTGCGGTCCGGATGGTTCCTGGGGTCACGGTCCCTTCGGCGACCTTCAGCTGAGCTGTTGGGCCAGTCCGACGATGATGCCCTCGGGGCCGCGGAGGTAGCAGAGCCGATAGCTGTCCTCGTACTGCGCCAGCTCGCCGACGAGTTCGGCGCCGTGGGCGCGCAGACGGGCGACGACGTCCTCGACGTCGTCGACGGCGAACATGATGCGACGGATGCCCAGCGTGTTCGCCGGTGCGTCCTTCGGCTCGGCGCTGATCGCGTTCGGCGTGTGGAACATCGCCAGCTCGACTCGGCTGTGGCCGTCCGGGGTCCGCAGCATCGCGATGTCCTGCCGGACGTCGTCGATGCCGATGACACGCTCCACCCAACGTCCCTCGATCGGCATCCTGCTCTCCAGTTCCATGCCGAGTTCGACGAAGAACGAGATGACAGCGTCGAGGTCCTCGACAACGATGAGGACGTTGTCCATCCGCTGGATCGTCATGCTGGGTCTCCTTGGTGTGGTGCGGCCACGGTGACCGCGTCCGCTCCTGGGACGGAGCCGCCCGGCCGTTCTCGACATCCCTCGTGACGTGGCGGTGCACGTCACGCGCCAGCCGTACCGTGACGGCGGCTCAATCACCGACGAAGCAGAACTCGTTGCCTTCCGGGTCGGCCATGACCTGGAAGGAACCTTGATCGTCCGTGACGGTCTCCCCGATCCGCGTGGCGCCCAGTCGCAGCGCGTGGGCGGTGGCCGGCTCGATCGCGTCGACTTCGATGTCCAGGTGCAGCCGGTTCTTCACGGCTCTGTCCTCCGCGACCGGCTGGAACGCCAGCCGTACGCCCCCCGGCGGTTCGACCTGCGACCAGCCACGGGCCCGATCCACCGGGTCTCCGCCGAGGAGGGCGGCCCAGAAGCGCACCAGGCTTCGCGGATCCCGGCAATCCACCACGATCTGGTTCAGGCGCGCGTACATGACGGCCAGAGTAGCGATGGCTCGAACGTTGATGGCACGGCGAAGTTCTTTGCGGGGTGCTCCAGGACGGGCGTGGGCGGGAGTCGTTGCGGCAGGCGGTGATCTTCGCCAGGATGGCGGAACGCTGCGGGCGCGCCGATGACAGGCGTGCCTTGTGTGGCTGGTGAGCCGGGAAGCCTGGTCGGCGCTTGGACCCGATGTCCCCCGCGAAAGGCTCTCCCGTGACCTCCTCGACCATCTACACCTCCCCCGCCGGTGAGCGGCAGATCCGTGACTGGTGCCGGGAGCGGTTGGACTCCTGGACGACGGCCTGGGGCATCTCGGCCCGCACGAGGATCCCGCCCTGCTGCCCGCGCTCCTCGGCCGCCTCGGGACCGCGCGGTTCAGCCGAGGATGAGTCTCTCCTCGGGCAACCGTCGCACACCGTCTGCTGATGCCGGTGGCGGGCAGCCGCACCGTATCGGCTCCAGCGCGCGCGGCAGCGCGTCACCCGGGCTCCCGGCGGGCGAGGGCAGCGAGATCGCGGCCACACGGCACCGGCGCCCAAACTCACGCTGCGCAGCGGCCAGCAGCACGGTCACCGCTACATCCCGATGATCCTCGACCGGATGAGCAAGGGCGAGATCGACGCCTCTCCCCTGCTCACCCATCCCATGAGCCTGGCGGACGGCCCGAAGGGCTACGAGCTGTTCAAGAAGAAACAGGACGGCTGCGTTCGCGCCGTCTTCCAACCATGATCCACAGGATCTACCCGTCCGGTTGACGGCGGAGACGCCGGCGACGGCTCGGCGGGCCCGGGCGCGGTAGCGGTGTTCGCCACCGGTCCGTTCCCGCCGAGCCGCGCCAGGGTGTGGCCGATCTGTGCGTAGAGGCGCGCTACAGGAGCGGAGAGTCGCCGTTTGTCACGGTGACGTTGTGTCTCGCCTCCGTCGCGGAAGACACGACGCTTTCGTCCGCGCGGACAATGTAGGTGTACTGGCCGGCGTCGGCGGGGGTGTCGGTGAAGCTGAACGACCCGTCACTGGCGGTCGTCACTCCGGGCAGCGTGATGGCAGCGGTGCCGCCCGGGATATGAACGATGCGATCCACCCAGAGCCAGGAGCCTGGCGGAGCAGGCTGGTCGCCGATCTCGAATGTGCCGCTGAACTGAAGCTCTTGGCCGGCGATGCCCTCCCCTGGCCCGGACAGGGTGAGCGACGATTGGATGAACTCCACCGGCACGGTCACCGAGGCTCGGCTCCACCGGGCATCCGGGCCACCGTCCCAAACCACGTCATAACTTATGTCTCCGGCGAACGGTGGAGTATCGGTGACGGTGAACGTACCGTCTGCCGCGGTCGTCACCCCGGGGAGCGTCTCATCGGCTCGATAGGGGACTCGGCGGATCACCATGAGCGACTGGGCACCCGGAGCGGACTCGTCGGACAACGTGAGCCGGCCCGTCATGCTGAGCGGCTGAAGCACGGTCGCCGGCGTCGGTGGAGGCGTCAAAGTCAGCGTGGAGGCCGGAAGCGTGGCACCGTGCAGCCGCCACAGGTGGAGCCGCCCGTTGCTGTTCCGCTCCTTCAGCACACCATAGACATCGGTGCCCGAGAATGTGAGGCTCCCCGGGACCAGCTCACCGACCGGGTCGTCGTTGGTGTAGGTCCTCGTCCCTGTCGCCGTGTCGTACAGGGTGAGTCGCGGATCGCCCGACCGACCGCCGGCGAGATGAACACCATCCGGGCTGACAGCGACGGCTCGCGTGGCACCCATGGCAGGGTCCGCGCCATAGGAGCGGGCCTTGGTCAGACTGGTGGTGTCCCAGACGTCATACTGCTTTCCGCCACCCACCACGGTGATGGCCATGGAGCCGTCCGGCGTGGCAGCGAGGTCGCCCAGGCTGGGCAGGCCAGCGATCACACCGCGCAGAGTCGCAGGGGTGGCGCTCACGTCGTACACCATCAGGTCGGCGGGCATGATGTCCGGATCACCGGCCAGCAACGTGTCTCCCGCCGCGGCCACCAGCGGGGCGCTGGATGTGTTGTTCCCGACGGCGATCGGCTGTGGTGCCGTCGCCGTCAGGTCGAGGCCGAGAATGCCGCCGCCCCAGGTGAAGCGGCAGCCGTACCCGACCCACAGCCGGTCGCCCGACAGTGCCAGGTTCGACGGGCACGGAAATCCGGCCAGGTCGATCCGCCGGATGATGCTGAGATCAGCGGTATCGATTTCGGCTACCTGCATCGAGCCGCTCAGAGCCGAGTAGAGGCGGGTGCCGTCCGGCGTCATGGCAAGTCCCACCACACCGGACAGGCCGGTGATGGCACCAGTGAGTTCGCCGCCGGCGTTCGCGACGATGATGCGGTCGTTCGCGGCGACGAACACCTTTCCGGCACCCGCGGCCACGTCACCGCCGACAGTGGCACCGTTGAGATACGTCGTGGAGTCGGCGGCGGACGCCTGAGGCGCCTGGGCGACGACAAGAGTGGCCGCGACGGTCAGGGCACCGCCGAAGGCCAGCAACCTCCGGGTGAGCCGGGTGACGAGTGGCCGGACGGCAATAACGCGTTCTGGTGATAATGGGCGCACATGCACTCCGCTCGGTCGGGGAGAAAAGTCTGACAACGCCGCATTGATCAATCCACAGGAGAACCAGCCCAGTCAAGATCCACGATCAGTAGCGGCTGGTGTCCGTGGTCCAGCAAAAACGGTGCGCTAGGCCTTTTCGGCCGCGGGAAGTGAACTATCCGGGCGCAAACGACGGCGTGCGTCGCGCACGGTCGTCCACCGTCGGCTCATGGACGCAGGCGCCTTGATCGACACCTTGTTGCCCCGTCTGGTATGGCGGCTGTCGACGCTCACCTCGGTGAGGGACTGAGATCGTTCGCCGCGAGGTTCTCCAGGTGGCCGGGAGAGGACCGGTGCCCGGAATCGGCGGGCAGCGCCCGGGCCGGGGCGCGCCATCGATGTCCGATGGCGCGCTTTCCGGTTCGGCGCCGCTGCCGTTCACCGCGGGCCGGATGGGATGGCCACGTCAGCGGGAAGGGCCGGGTCAGGTGCCGTCGATCAGGCGGATGGCGAGGTCCGGGCTGAACTGGCCGGCGGGTGTACCCGGAGCGATGCCGCAGGGGCCGTCGGAGTCGCCGGGGATCTTCACCCACAGCAGCATCTCGGTGCCGTTGTCACCGCCGAGCTGGGGGGCGACGCCGATCTTGCGGCCGGCGGGGTTGCACCACTCGCCGTTGGAGCCGTTGCCGTTGCGGCTGACGTCGATCACCCACTTCGCGCCGCCGCCGAGAGAGGCGTTGACCGAGGCGGCGTAGGTGGCGGACTGACCGGTCGGGTAGTAGTTGGAGACGTTCACCGCGAAACCGCGGACGTTGCCGACGCCGGCGTCCCGCAGCCGCGCCGCCATCGTCCCGGCCGGAACCCAGCCGGCGTTACCGGCGTCGAGGTAGGCCCAGGTGTTGGGCGCCTGGGTGCGGAGCTGCTCGGTCGCGTAGGTCAGCATGCGGTTGCGGGCCTGGATGGCTGCGGCGTCCATGCAGGCGAAGTCGCCCAGGGAGTCGGGCTCGATGATGACGGCCGCGGGGCGGTCGCCGATGCCGGCCGCGACCGCGGAGATCCACGTCCGGTACTCCGCCTCGCTGCCGGCTCCACCGCCGGAGTGCCCGCCGCAGGCGTCCCGGCCGGGGATGTTGTACGCCACCAGGACCGGCAGTTTGTCGGCGGCGTCGGCGGCGGCCACGTACTGGGAGACGGCGGCGCGGACGTCGCCGCTCCAGTTGCCGATCCAGCGGGCCATCGGCTTGGACGCGATGGACGACTGGATGCGCGCCGCGCGGGAGTCACCGGCGTTGTTCCGCACCCAGGTGGCGGGGTTGGAGTTGGGGTCGACGTAGAAGCCGTTGGTCATGTCGACCGGCCCGGACGCCGACCGCTCGGTCAGGGAGACGTTGTCCAGGTACATGCTGAAACCGGCGTTCCTGCCGAGTTGGAACGACACCTGCCCGGCCGGCGTGCCGAGGCCGGAGGTGAAGGGGAAGCTGAATCGCTTGCTCGTGGTGGACAGCGAGACCGCCGCGTTCAGGGTGTTGGTGTACGGAGAGTTCGCGAGCTGCACCGTGGTGACCGCGGTGACCGGAACGGAGGCCGAGGCGTCGAACGAGAGCGTGTAGGACTTGCCCGCGACCAGGGGGATGTCGTTCTGGGCCACCATGGCGTCCCACGGGTTGGCCGTGCCGCCCGTCACGTTGACGCGCAGCCGTCCGGCATCGACGGCCACGGAGGTGTTCGCGGAGTTCCACCAGGGGGCGGTGCCGTTCGCGAAGGTGCCGTTCACCACCAGCTCCGGCGCCGCGACGGCGGGGGCCGCGCTCACCATCGATAACAGTGTCAGCACCGAGGCGGTGATGGCCGTCACACGAGTTAACGATCGCACGTAAGGCGTCCCTTCTGGTCTTCCGGACCTGTGGTGATCAATATCACAGACCTAGCCAGATTTCGTGACAATTCCTGGAAAATAGCCCCATTCAGCGCCTTGACCGTTCTGCGACACTTTTTGATCATTCGGCGGTCACTCCCTAGGGTGAGGCTCGCCCCAGCCCCTCAGCGAACGGACTCGACATGACATCCCCGGCACCGGTCTCCCGTAGAGGGCTCCTCAAGCTCGGCGCCGGAGTCGCCGCGACCGCCGCGTTCGCGACGGCCCAGCCCGCGGGCGCCGCCATCGCGGAGGGCCGGTTCGAGCTGACCGCCCCCTCGACCTCGCTGATCTGGAAGAAGGCCCTGTACGACGAGACGGTCCTGCAGTCGTTCGCGATCGACAACGTCAACGGGCACATCTACACGGTCCAGCTCAAGAACGGCTCCGGCTCGGACGCCGCGGGCGACCTGTGCCTGACCAAGCTCAGCCTGAGCGGCTCGATCCTCGGCCACATGTACCTCATGGGCTTCGGCCACGGCGTCCAGATCGGGGTCGAGCCGTCGGGCTCGTCCGCCTACCTGTGGACGGAGACCGACGGGACGAGCGACGACGGGAGCGCCCGAGGCTCCAAGCTGGCCAGGTTCACGTTCGTCAACGGCCAGACGCTGACGCCGACGTCGTCGGCGCTGACCAAGTTCGCGCCGGTCGCCGGCGCGAACAACACCACGTGCACGGTCGACCCCTCGACCAACCGGCTGGTCATGCGTTACCACGACGGAAGCACGTTCCGCTTCGCGGTGTTCGCGCTGGCGGCGTTGAAGTCCGGCAGCGCCCAGAAGCTGCACGACATCGCCCAGCCGTCCGGCCTGGGCACCTTCCAGGGATACGCCGCCTACGGCGACTTCGTCTACATTCTGACCGGCAACGCCTACAGCGCCGCGAACCCCGCGCCGGGCAACACCTACGTCACCTGCATCGACCTGCGCACCGGGCGGCAGATCCAGCGCGCGCGCAGCGTGGCAGGCAAGTCCCTGGACTTCCGCGAGCCGGAGGGCATGGGCATCCAGATCGTCTCCGGCGCCCCACGGCTCTGCCTCGGGCTGGCCTCGGGCGTCGGGGGCGCGCGCAAGGCCAGCATCTTCTACAAGACCCAGCTCGTCTGAGCCGACCGCCCGCCACGGCGCGGGGCACGGGGCAGGTGATCCTGGACACCGTGAGCCCCCGCGCCGGTCGTCGGTTCACCAGCCGCCGACGACCTCGATGCCCTCGCTCTCCAGAGCTCGGTGCCACACCGGGTCACGCAGCAGCCGCGCCTCCCAGATCCGCACGATGCCGTCCGGTCCGGTGACCGCGTCCTCCCGGGACGGGTGCAGGAACAACTCGCTGGTGCCCTCGGGCAGGGCCGCGAGCCGGCGGAGATAGTCGTCCCGCAGCCGCTCGTAGCCACCGAGCTCGTGCGCGCCGCGCCGGTTGGTGGCGATCGTCCGCGGGATGGACACGCCGAGGGCGTCGGCCAGGGCGACGGCGCCCTCGTGCGCCGCCGCGAGGTGCGGCGGGAGCGGCCCGCCGAAGTAGGGCTCCGGGTCACGGGGCAGCCGGAAGGCGAGGCCGTGCCGCGCGCACCACTCAAGCGCCTCGGCCAGCCACGACCGGCCGTGCAGGCCGTAGAGGGTACCCGCGTGGGAGTCGGCCGCTTCGGGCGTGAAGCCCCGCTCACGCATCCAGCGCAGCTGCGCGTCCGCCTCCCGGATGACGTCCTCGGCCTCGCCGCGCGCTCCGAGAACGAACGGGTCGTCACTGAGTGTTCCGTCCGGATCGACGAGGCTCGCCGCGCCGTCGAGGGGCCGCCAGCGCGGGAGCCCGCGCTCGCTCGTGAGCGTCACGTGCAGCCGGGGCACGACGCCCAGCGCCTGGACCTGGTTCGCGGCTCGCTCCGCGTCCGGCGAGAGGCAGATGAGCGTCGTCGCGCTGACCTGTCCTTCGGCCAGCAGGGCGACGATGACCTCCGTCGTCCCGGGTTCGCGGGCGAGATCGTCGGCTGTGATCACGACGCGCCGGGTCATCGGGGGCGCTCCACGGCCGACTCGTCCACGGGGCCGGCCGGCGGCGGCTCGACCGGCTCAACCGGCTCGTCCGGCTCGTCCGGCTCGTCCGGCTCGTCCGCCGTGGGCGGCGTCTCGATCGGGACCGAGACCAGTCGCGCCGCGATCGCGCCGATCGCCGTCAGCGCGAACGGGTACACGCATAAGTACACCCGGAACGCGAGCCCGGGGTCGGCGCCGGGATCGTGGCCCGAGTTGTAGCCGAAGAACACGCCCAGCGAGGTGAGCGCGAGCCCGGTCACGATCCCGTTGAGCCGGCCGAAGAAGCCGAACGCGGACAGGAAGAGCCCCTCGCGGTGCTCCCCGTTGCGCGCCGCGTCGGCGTCGAGCACCCGCGCGACGATGAGGTCGTTCGTCGCGAGCATGCCCGACCAGCCGGCCCCGACGAGCACCCCGGCGGCGATCGCGGTCATGAGGTCGGTGGCGAAGAACAGGGCCGCGAAACTGACCGCGAGGACGGCGAAGGCGAGCCGCCAGGTCCACAGGGCGCCGCGGCGCGCGACGACGCGCGTCCACACCACGAGGCCGGCCACCGAGACGAGGATGACGATACCCTGCAGGTAGAGCGCGTTCCCGACCGGGAGCCCGAGCGAGTAGCGGACGTACAGCTGGATGCCCGAGAGCACGAGCGCCATCGCCACCCCGTAACAGGCGCCGGTGAGCCCCACCGTCCAGAACATCGGGTTGCGCACGATCGACAGCACGCTGGGCAGCAGCCGGGGCCGCTCGCGGGTGGAGTAGCGGGGCCGCTCTCGCGCGCTGAGCGCCATGAACACGATCACGACGAGCGCGATCGCGCCGTAGATGATCGCGGTGGTCTGGAAGCCCTGGGTGGATTCCTCGGTGCCGAACACCTGGGTCGTGAGCAGCGGGGTGACCGCGAGCGAGATCACGAGCGCCATCAGCTGGAAGCCCTGGCGCAGGCCGTTGGCCACGGCGCGGTCGCGCTCCCTCGGGTAGAGCTCGGGGAGCAGCGCGCCGTAGTTGGCGTTGAGCATCGAGTCGAACGCCTCGCACAGGATCGCGAACACCGCGAACCACAGCACGAGGCCGATGCCCCGCAGAGAGGCCGGCGCGGAGAAGAACGCGATCATGCAGGCCACGAGCATCGGCGCGCCGACGAGCAGCCACGGGCGGCGCCGCCCGAACCGGGTGCGGGTGCGGTCGGACAGGTGGCCGAGCAGCGGGTTGTCGAGCGCGTCGATGACCGCGTAGACCACCATGACCACGCCGTAGGCGCGAACGTCGAGCCCGAGGATGTCGACGTAGAAGAGGATCATCGATCCCTTGATCATGTTGATCGGGATGGAGGTGCCGAACATCCCGATGGCGTAGCGCCACGCGGGAGTCCGCCCTTGGGCGAAGGCCGTACCGGGCTGGGACACGCGATCACCTTCCTTGCTCGTGCCGAGGCGGTGCGCGGCGCTACTTTCGCACTCGAAGCGGAGCGGCGCCACCCCCGCGCTCGAGCGCGATCGGCCCGGGAGTGCCGCGGCGGTGATGCTTCCAGAAGAAGATCGGCGACAGCTTGCGCCGGGGATGATCATGGTTCTAAGAGCGGGCCGCGCGGCGAGGCGGCGCTGCAGCGGCTGGCGATCAACACCGCGACTGCGCTGGCCGCGATCCACGCGGCCGGGGTGGGTGCACAGGGACTTCAAGCCGGGCAACGTGCTGCTCGGTCCCGACGGGCCCGTGGTGATCGACTTCGGCATCGCCAAGGCCCTGGACCTGAGCCAGTCGGTCGTCAGCAGTCAGCCCATCGGCAGCCCCGCGTACATGGCGCCCGAGCAGATCGCCGGCGGTGAGGTGGGGCCGCCCGCCGACCTGTTCGCCTGGGCCGCGACCATGTTCTACGCGGCCACGGGGCGAAGGGCCTTCGGCGGGGACAGCATCCCCGCCACCCTGCACGCGGTCCTGCAGAGCGAGCCCGATCTGAGCCACTTCGAGGGCGGCTGCGGCGGTTGCTCCAGGAGTGCCTGGCCAAGGATGTCGCCATCGCTTCGGCGGCCGCCGCCCTGGTCATCGCCGTCGGCGTCGGCAGCAGCGTCTACGCCCTGACGCCCGCCACCGCGCAGCAGCAGGCGGGGGCGGCGCCGACCCCGAACGCCTCGGTTCCGTCACCGGCCCCCCGTCCACGACCCCGTCCACGTCCACGACCGCGACCGCCGCACACGAGCCGGTCGCCGAGAAGACACCGGGCAAGGCGACCGACCTCGTTCCGGCGTCCCCCTCCAAGACGCCCCGCAGGGCGACGACCGCCCCGGCACGCGACACTGACTCGACGCCGGGCAGCAGCCCCACTGTCGCGCCGAAGACGCCCAAGGCGACGCCCAAATCCACGCCCAAATCCACGCGCCAGTGGCCCACCGGCAAGCCGACCGCCAGCGAGCAACCCACCGCCAAGCCGTCCCTCCAGCCCTCCACGGGCACGGTCACGTGGACCGACGCCAGCGCCTACTGCAAGGCGCTGGCGAACTCGACCTTGTACACCGGAACCTGGTCCAACATGCGCTGCATGGGAACCGACACAGAGGTCACGCTGACGGCGCTGTGCCGGTGGAAGTATCTGGCCTACAGCCACGCTGTGGGCGACCCGCCGGCCAACTCGTTCGCGCCGTCGGCCGGCTGCGCCCTGTCCTGACCACTCATCCGTCAGCCGCGCGAGGCGGGAGCTGAAACCCTTGCAGGTACGCCGACACCGGCCCGCGCAGCCATTCCGACTCGATATTTCCTGGTCGGCCATCAACATCATGACCCGCCATCTGGCCCGTAGGCGCCCGCCTTCCGGCACAACCTGGGGATGTCCCGGGTTTCAAGGACAGCCTCCACGCTACGTGCCGGTTGACTACGCCGCGCTGACCCGCGCCGGCCGTGACGTCTGAGGCAGTGTGAAGCCCTTGGCGAACAACCAGATGGGCAGCACCAGGACTTCGAACAACCCGCCCGGCGCCAGTAAGAGCATGCCCAGTCCCGCGTCCATATCCAGGACACCGAGGAGGTCCAGCGGCACTCCCAGCAGAAGCAGGGCGTAGCCGATGAGTCCGAGGACCGCGATGGGCTGCGGAACTATCCCGGAAACGAACAGCAGATAGGTGAACACCAAGCCGCCGATGGCCGTGGGAATGTAGACCCACAACATCGTGTTGGGGACGGCTTGCAGCTGAGTCAGCAGGTAGATGCCGCAAATGGCGGAGACCGCGAACTCGGCAACCCTCATGATGGGGTACCAGAGGGCCAGCTTCCGATTGAAGCTCCGTAGGACTCGGTACATGAGCACTCCGATTCCTACCACGGCCAGGCTTGAACACATCATGAGCGCTACGCCGGACGTCAGCGCCGCTTTGTCGGGGTTGCCGTCTATGAACGTTTGAGTGAGTGTGGTGCCGATCATTGCCGAGACCATCTGGAAGATGAACAAGGCGCCTACCGTGACCGCGATCTTCCGGGGTGTCATGACTGGGCTGCCCTTTCTCGGTCTGGTGCGACATGCGGTTCGGAGCCGGTGATGTCGCTGACCGTCCTGGCCGCGTCCTCGGCCAACACCCGTCTCGGGCGTTGTCCATGCGGCGGTTTGCGGAGTCAGCGTGCGATGTCGGCTCCCTCGCAGCCGGCAGCGCGGCCGTTGTAGATGCTCCAGACGACGGCCATGAATGCCAGGTAGGCCGCGATGGCGCCGAGCATGCACAACACCATGAGGGGTGGAATCCAGCCGAGCCAGATGCAAGCGGCCAAGCCGGCGATCCACATGGCGGTGGCGGCCGCCATGAACAGGATGAGCAGCGCCAGGCACATCGCCCGGCAGGTCTGGGGTGACTCCTCTCCTGCACTGAAGCTGCTGCACGAGGCCGGGGTGTCGGTGTGGGAGCAGATCGGCTCCGCCGAAGCGGCCATGATCGCCGTAGACGACGGCGCCGAGGTCGTCATCGCCCAGGGCTGGGAGGCCGGCGGGCACAACTACGGCGGCCTGCCGACCATGGTCAACGTGCCCGCCATCGTGGACGCCGTGGGCGAACGCGCGCTCGTCCTGGCCGCGGGCGGGATCACGGACGGGCGGCAGGTCGCCGCCGCCCTGTGCCTGGGGGCGGACGGGGTGTGGGTCGGAACCCGGATGGTCGCCTCACGCGAGGCCCGCGTGCACCCCGAGCACCGTCGGCGGCTGGTCGCCGCCACGGGGGAGGGCACGGCGCTCACGTCGATCTTCGGGCCGGAGTTCCCGCGGTTCAACCCGATGCGGGTCCAGCGCAACCGCGTGGTGTCGGAGTGGGACGGCCGGCTGGCAGACATTCCGCCCGATCTCGACTCATTGGAACGGGTCGGCAGCACCGTCGTCCAGGGAGAGGAGACCGCGATGCGCAAGTTCGGCCTGCTGCTGCCGGTTCCAGAGACGGAGGCCGATTGGGAGGAGATGCCCTGGCTGATGGGGCAGGGGGTCGGCCTGGTCCACGACGTCAAGCCCGCCGCCGAGATCGTCCAGGACATGATGGAGCGGGCCGAGCGGGTGCTGACTGGGTTCGGGACCTGACCGCGTCCGGCGGGCTGACCTGGTCCGGCGGCCCGTTCTCTCGGCGTTTCCGACCATCACGCCGGCGGTTCCTGGCGTCCCGCAACGCCATGACGTCGAGGCGCGGGTGGTTCTCGCTCAGGTAGGGCTGCACTGTGGCCAGCCCCGGGTCGTCCTGGACGCGACCGACGATCGCGAAGGTGGCGAAGAAGGCGCAATACGTCAGCCCGGCCGAGGGGCGGTCGCTGATCAGCTCCTGCGATGGGTTCTGCTCAGAATGCCCATATCCGTCTCCAGATGGGGCACGTTTACTGGCGGTACCCGGTCCCCTTTCTTCGGGCGGGGCGCGCCGGCGATATGGGACGGAGAGGGTCGTGTCGACCGAGACCGTGATGTGGGTGGTCGTCATCGTCGGGGTGACGGTGCCGGCCGTCGGCTTCTGCTGGGTGCAGAGGCGTCGAGGTCGTCTTCGCGAGCGATTCGGCCCTGAGTACGAGCGCGCTGTTGCCGTCGAGAGTGACCGCAGGGCGGCCGAGCGTGAGGCGCGGGCGAGCCGGACACGATCGGGGCGACTCGATATACGGCCGCTCGCTCCCGAGTCGCGCCGCGGCTATGCCGAGAGGTGGAGGGCGGTCCAGGAGCGTTTCGTGAACGAGCCGGGTCCCGCGGTCAGCGAGGCCGATCTGCTGGTGAGGGCCGTCATGGCCAAGCGCGGCTATCTCACCGAGGACTTCGCGCAGCGGGTGTCCGACCTGTCGGTGAGACACAGCCGCACCCTGGATCACTACCGCCAAGCCCATGAGATCAGCGGGCGCGCCGCGGGCGGTTGGGTGTCGATCCAGGAACTTCGACACGCCATGACGCAGTTCCACGTCCTGTTCGACGACCTCGTAGGGACAGACGCTCAGCCTGAGGAGGTTGCCAGCCGCGGACATGATCGATGAGTCCGCCACGCGGTCGTGCCATGGCGATCAGGCGCACGTCTTGTCTGCGCGCGTCGCGGCGCTGAAGTGGACCAGAGTCGCTTCGCAGGTGGTCGACGACGACGGCGCCTGCAGGCAAAAACCGGCCGTCTGCGCCAAGTTGGTGAGTTCGAGCAGGCGCCGGACTTGCGGGGAGGGCGACCGCAACGTCAGAACGTGGCCGTCAGGCAGGCCGACGGCGGCGGTGAGCAGGCAGCGCAGGCCCCCGACGTCGCAGAACATCAGACCGCTCAGATCAATGCAGAAGCTGGTATGGCCCGCTATCGAGGCCAGTGTCCGGACCAGGGTGGGAAGGGTGGCGCGATCGAGCTCACCCTCGATGCGCAGGCCGGCAAGGTCGGCGAGTGGCGTGATGCGCAGGCGCTGGGTGGCCGCCGTGCTGGGTGTGAAAGCGGCGATCGGGTCCGTAGTGTTCATGGCTGCTCCTGTGGGCGGGGAGTGCGGGCCAGGGCCGCCGCGGGTCCGGGGCGGCCATGGACACGTCGCACTGGGGATCAACGTGAACGGAGCAGTCAGGCGCGGTTGACGCCATCGTCCAGGAGGCCCGACGTGGCGGACAGCGGCAGTCTCCATCGGGCTTATCATCAGCCGCGATTACCGAGCCGACGCTGGTGTGGCGATCGGGGCTTGCCCACGCCCATCTGGGCTCGATGTTCGCCGCCGACGAGACGCCGGCCGCACGGTACGCACCCGACCTGCCAACCGATCCGGCCATGACCAGTTTCGTGCGCTGTCCCGACCACGGCCGCATCCAACGCCGCCGAGCCGACAGCTCTCTCTGAACCGTCTGCGCGTTCATCGATTCCAGTGATAACCGGACCGATAATGGCTCGTTTCCCTGCCGCAGGCCGGGGAGGACCCTGGGCCTTCAGGCCGCGTGACCGCGCGGCGAATGTCCGCCAGGCACGAGGTCATGGCCGATGGAGCGACGGATTCGACAGATCTGCTCCGGGAGCGACGACCGAGCTGAGCGGTGAGAGGAAGTCTCGATGAGTCTGCGTTGGGAAATCAACAACAAGGTGCGGGCCCTCAAGCTCTGGATCAGGCCGCACCTCGGCCGCACCACCGCCAGCCAGCGCCCGCCGATCGCGGGCAAGACCGATCGGGTCGTGGGCGATCCGCAGCAGTCCAGCGGGAAGGTCAAGGACGCTCCCCGGGACTGATCCCTCATGCCGGACACCCCAGCCCAGGCCGGGCCCAGCGTTTGTCCGGTCTGCGATCAGCTCTCGACCGGCGCTTTCCGCCTTGTGCGACAGGATCGTCAAGAACACCCCCCAACCCGCATCCAGAATCGAACGGTTCAGCCCGGACTTCCGCGCCATGTTGGAGCCGGGCGCCTGGCTCGTGCCGGACGCCGACCGGGTCATGTTGGCGATGCGCAGGTCCTCGTACACGATCACGTCGTAGTCGCGCACGAGTGCGAGCGCGGCCTTGTGGGCGCCGTCAAGGCGCTGCCGCCGTACCTTGCCGTGCAGTGCGGCGACACGCGCCACAGCCTTGCCGCGACGTTTGCTCCCGCGTTTCCTGCGGGCAAGGCACCGCTGCGCCGCAGCGAGCCGGCCGGCCGAAGCATTCAGGTGGCCAGGGTTGTCCAGATGCTCGCCATCACTGGTGGTGACGAGCCAGGCAACACCCACATCAAGGCCGGCGACCGGCTCAGCAACGAAACCACGCTATCGGCACTAACCCGGAAGGAAACCCTTGATGCGCAGACCAGACAGCTCACTGCACGCTCAGGCCTTGGCGGCCCTCCCGCTCCCGATTCCCGCGTCGCCTAGAGGCGACGGTCCCCCCTGGAGTGCTTGATGAAGCCCGCCAAGCCGAATGAGGCCGGCGAGCAGCCCGATCATGCGGCCAACGCTCAGTGGCTCAAGGACAACCCGGCCGCCATGCCGCAGATGGGCGCCGGGCGCTGGGCCGTGTACGACCGTGCCGGCCACCTGCGCGGCCACCTCGCCGGCGACGGCCCGACTCGCGACACCCGCTTCAAGGCGATCATCTCGGCGAACGACTGGACGCCTCCGGGCGACGCGCCGGTCGGCTACGGCATCACCTTGCACGATGCCGGGGCACACCTCCTCGACACCGGCGTGTTGGAAGGCAGCCTCGATGAGGGAGCGGGTGACTGAGCGGGCTCTGCGGAGAGTGGGTAAAGATCGAAGCGCTCCCCACGACTAAAATATCGACGCCGAGTTGGTCGGCCAGGCGGCGTCGGAGCCGTTTGTAGTGGACCAAGGCCTCGGCCGGCCGGCCGCAACGACCGAGCAGGCGTACGTGTAAGGACTCGCGCAGCGGATGGCGCCGTGCCAGATCGGCCACCCACGCGAGCACGTCGCAGCCATGCTCGTCGGCCACGGCTAGGTCGATCCGTCGCTCGACCGCGCTGAGATGCAGCTCTTGCAGGTACGCCGACACCGGAGCCGGGGCCTGGACCCGCGAGTCCCGGGAGAGCACCTCCGTCGTGATCGGCCAGTGCTATCTGCCACTTACGGACCGGGTAGCCGATGACGCGGTCGTAGCACGACGGGTCGCCCGCGACAGTCGCCGAACCCGGCACCTACCATCCGGTGGATGTCCGAATGACGGGTTCACCTTCGACGTCTCATCTGGAAGACGTCGAGACAGGAGGCACCGCGGTGAAATACATGATCCTCACCTACGGTTCGCAGCGGGACTATGACGCGTTGGCGGGTGCGGACACCGGCCGCCCGGGCTCTTCCGCGCAGGAGTTGGTGGCGATCGGCGAGTTCCTGGCCACGTTCACCGCCGAACTCGCCGAATCCGGAGAACTGGTCGACGCGCAGGGACTGGCCGCTCCCGTGCTGGCGCGTCGCGTTCTCCTGCGCGATGGCGCCCAGGTCGTCACCGACGGCCCGTTCGCGGAGACCGAGGAGGTGCTGGCCGGGTACTGGATCGTGGATTGCTCCGGTTTCGACCGCGCCAGCGAGATCGCCGCGCGGCTGAACCAGTGTCCCGGGCCACAGTCCGCGTCCGGCACGGTCATCCGGCCGATCCTCGAGTCCGCTGACTATTTCGAGCACTGACCGGCCCATGAGCGATGAAGCGATCGAGGATCTGATGCGCCGGCTGGCGCCGCAGGTCCTCGGGGCGGTGGTGAGACGCTACGGGCATTTCGACCACGCCGAGGACGCCGTTCAGGAGGCGTTGCTGGCGGCGGCTCAGCGGTGGCGCGAGGACGGGATTCCGGACCGGCCGCGGGCGTGGCTCATCCAGGTCGCCTCCCGCAAGCTGACCGATCAGCTGCGTGCCGAGCAGGCTCGTCGCCGGCGCGAGGACATCGCCGAGAGCCGGGTGCTGCCAGGGGACCGGTGGAGCAGGCCCGCCGACGCCCCCCAAGAAGTGGACGACACGCTGGTCCTGCTCACCTTGTGCTGTCATCCGTCCTTGTCGCGGGCATCGCAGATCGCCCTGACGCTGCGGGCGGTCGGCGGGCTGAGGACGGCCGAGATCGCGCGGGCCTTCCTCACCTCCGAGGCCGCCATGACGCGGCGGATCTCCCGGGCCAAGAGCGCGATCCAGGACGACGGCGCCGACTTCCAGATGCCGCCGGAGGCCGACCGCGCGCGACGGCTGGAGACCGTGCAGCACGTGCTGTACCTGATCTTCACCGAGGGGTACGCCGCCACATCCGGGCCGGACCTGCATCGCCCCGGTCTGGCGGCCGAGGCGATCCGCCTGACGCGGACGCTCCACGAGCTGATCCCCGATGACAGCGAAGTCGCCGGACTGCTCGCCCTGATGCTGCTCACCGACGCGCGGGCGCCCGCCCGCACCGGCGCGCACGGTGAGCTGATCCCCTTGCGTGACCAGGACCGGTCACTGTGGAAGACCGAGTCCACCCAGCGCGGCGCGGCTCTGCTCGCCCGAGCGCTGCCTCGCGGGCCCGTCGGTCCGTACCAACTGCAGGCCGCGATCGCCGCCGTCCATCATCGGGCGCCCAGCGCGGCCGAGACCGACTGGCCCCAGATCGTCGCTCTGTACCGGCTGCTGATACGAGTCTCGCCCAGTCCTCCGGTCCGCCTCAACCACGCTGTCGCCGTGGCCATGGCCGAGGGCCCTGCGGCGGGCCTGGCCCTGCTCGACTCTTTGGACGACCCTCGTCTCGCGCGCGACCACCGGCTGCACGCGGCACGCGCGCACCTACTGGAACTGTCCGGGGAACGCGAGGCCGCCCGTGACGCCTACGCCCGCGCCGCTCGCTGTGCGACCAACCTCCGCCACGTGCGTTACCTGAACGCACAGGCCGAGCGGCTCGGCTGAGAACCCGCGCGGCACCGGCCGAGCCCCCTTCCCACCATCCGATCTCGCGAAGGAGAACCCACGTGAACGGCGACGAGGCGATCCGGCCGTACCGGATCGAAGTCCCCGAGGAGGACCTGGAGGACCTGCGCGACCGGCTCGCGCGCACCCGCTGGGCCCCCGAACCGGCCGGCGGCGACCAGGGGTACGGCGTGCCCGTCGCCCGCGTGCGGGAGCTGGCCGCACACTGGCGCGACCACTACGACTGGCGCGGCTGGGAAGCCCGGCTCAACGGCTACCCCCAGTTCACCACCACCATCGACGGCGCGAACATCCACTTCCTGCACGTCCGCTCCCCTGAACCGAACCCGCTGCCGCTGGTGCTCAGTCACGGCTGGCCCGGGTCGGTCGCGGAATATCTCAACATCCTCGGCCCGCTCAGCGACCCCCGACGCCACGATCTGCCCCCTTCGCCCGCCTTCGATGTCGTGCTGCCCTCGCTGCCCGGGTTCGGCTTCTCCGGCCCCACCCCTGACACGGGCTGGGGTCCACGCCGGATCGCCCGCGCCTGGGCCACTCTCATGGAGCGACTGGGATACGCCCGCTATGGCGCGGTCGGCAACGACTGGGGGTCGTTCATCTCCCCCGAACTCGGGCGTATCGCTCCGCACGCGGTGGTCGGCGTGCACGTGACCCAGGCGTGGGCCGGCCCCCCGAACGACGATCCGAGCTGGCCGGCGCGGCTGTCACCGTCGGAGCAGGCCGCGCTCCAGAGCTTCCAGCACTATCTCGACCACGAAGCCTCCTACGGGGCCGTTCAGGGCCAGCAGCCCCAGACCCTTGCGCATGCCCTCGCCGACTCGCCCGCCGGTCTGCTCGGCTGGAACGCTCAGGCCATGCACGGGCTCGACACCGACGCGCTCCTCACCCATGTGTCCGTCCACTGGCTCACCGGCACCGGCGGATCGGCCATCCGGATCTACGCCGAGCATGAGAGAGAGGCACCGGACACCGGTCCCACGACGGCCCCCCTCGGGGTCGCGCAGTTCCCCGGGGACCTCGCCTCGATCCGGACCTTCGCCGAACGGCACCACGCCACCATCGCCTCGTGGAACCACTACGACCGCGGCGGGCACTACGCCGCTCATGACGCCCCCGACCTCCTGGTCGGCGACATCCGCCAGTTCTTCGCAGGGCTACGGTCCTGAAAAAGGATCGGAGCCCGCCCGGTCATCCCCGGGCCGCTCCGGAACGGGGCGAGCCGGTGATCTTCGCGGCCCGCGAGCGCCCGGGAAGCGGCAGCGTGGCCTCCACCTGTGTCCCCGGGCCGGCGCCGGCCGGGGTGATCAGGCAGGTGCCGCCCAGCTCGGCCGCGCGCTCGCGCATCGAGGCGAAGCCGACGCCGGAGCGGCGGTGGCGGGGCAGCCCCTTGCCGTCGTCACGCACCCGCACGACCAGCGCGTCCTCGGAGCAGGCCAGGGTGACGGTGGTGCGGGTGGCGTCGGCGTGCTTGCGCACGTTGGTCAGCGCCTCCTGGGCGATCCGGTACGCCGCCACCTCCACCGCCGCCGGCAGGTCGCGGGTCTCGCCCTCCGTCTCGACCTGGACGGGTGGGCCCGGCTTCTCGGCGAGCGCCCGCACCGCCCCGAACAGGCCGAGGTCGTCCAGGCTGGGCGGGCGCAGGCCGTAGACCAGCTCGCGGACCTCCTGGCTGACCGTGTCCATGCTGCCGCGCAGGTCGCGCAGCATCCGGTCGGCCGCGGACGGCATCTCCCGCAGGCGCAGCTGGGCCATGGTCAGCGACATCGACATGTGGGTGAGCGCCTGGCCGAGGCCGTCGTGCAGGTCGCGGCGGAGCCGGCGCCGCTCCTCCTCACGCGCGTTCAGGATGCGCTCCCGGGAACGCTGCAGGTCGGCCGTCATGAGCACGGCGTGCGCGACGTCCGCGACGTGCAGGGTCGCGGTCCTGATCAGCCGCTCGGTGTAGGCGGCGGAGAAGCGGCGCGGGCCGGGCGGCCCGATCAGCATCCGGCCGACCGGCTCGCCGTGCCACACCAGTGGTACGACGCGCGGCTCCGGACCGACCTGGCCGAGCTCCACCCGCATGCCCGCCGTGCCGGCCTCGACGACGACGCCGGTCACGCCCAGGCCGTCGTGCACCACCGCCGTGACCGCGGCCAGCGCGTTGACCGGCTCGGTCTCGCCGGCCTCGCGCGCCAGTCTCCTGGCCAGTTCCTCGGGCCGGCCGTGCTCGCCGTACAGCATCACGTCGGTGATGCGGCGCAGACGGGTGCGCAGCGGCTGGAAGCACGCGCCCGCCACCAGGGCTGCGGCCAGCCCCGCCACCTGGTCGTAGCCCGACACCAGCAGCGCGGCCAGGGCGCCGACGCCGAAGTACACCGCGCCGACCGCGGCGATCAGACCGGCCGCGATGACGGTCCGGCTGATGACGGTGTCGATGCCGTACAGGCGGTACTGCAGCACCGCGAACGCGATCGCCACCGCGATCAGCGCGGTCCAGATCGTGGCCGGCAGCCAGTAGTCGTCGCCGAGCAGCACGAACAGCGTGTAGACGACGAACGCGCTCAGCGGCCAGGCGATCTGCCTGCGCGCCGTCGAGGAGGCGTGCCGCAGACGTACCAGCAGAGAGATCACGGCCAGCACCACACAGGCGTTGATCAGCACGACCAGTGAGCTCGCCAACGCCGGATGGTAGGGGGCCAGGGCCTCGATCGCCAGGGGATTCGGGATGACCTCCGGCCAGCGGTAGGTGCTCGCGGGCGGGGTCGGCCGCACGATGTTGCGCACGCCCTCGACGAGGGTCACCGCCACACCGGCGATGGCCACGGGCAGCCAGCGGCGCGAGGGCAGGCGGTCGTCCGGTGAGAGCAGCGGTATGAGGATCCCCAGCGTGCAGGCCCCGGCCGTCCAGCCCGTGATCGCCAGGACGCGAAGCCAGCCGGCGCTCTCCAGGTCGCCCGCCGCCGCCTGCGCGAACTGCAGCCCGGTCATCATCACGTTGACCGCGCAGCCGAGGCCGCCGGCGCACATCAGCCAGGCCAGCCTCAGACGGGGACGGTACGCGATCAGGAACGCGCCGATCAGGGGGAACGTCAGGGCCGCGCCGTGGTCGGGCGCCATGGGCGGCCACGGCGCCCACTCGTCCGGCAGGGACGACTGGATCGCGGTGCCGGCCACGGTCAGCGACACCGACAGCACGGCCAGCACCGCGGACGCCCCTCGCGCCCACGTCGATCGCGGGGCGGCGCCCGGCGCGGCGCCCCCGCCCCCGGCCATCAGCGGATCGTCGCGGACGGTGTCGAGCGCGCCCACGACCCGGGCGTCATCGTTGCCGTCTGCCGCGCGGGTCACGCTCACGGCGGACGTTCGGTCTCCTGCCCTTGATCGTGCTGCGCCGGAGGGCGTCGATCACCTCGTTGGCCGCGGCCTGCGGCACCTCCACCAGCGAGAACCGTTCGGCGATCTCGATCGCGCCGATGTCGCGCCCGCTCAGGCTGGACTCGCCGGCTATCGCGCCGACCAGGTCCTGGGGCCTGATGCCCGCGCTGCGGCCCAGGCTGAAGAAGAGGCGTTCCATGCCGCCCGCCGGCGCGCGGTGGGATCGCTCGCCGTCGGGGGCGGCCTCCCGCTGCCCGCGCCGCTTGTCCACGGGCCGCACGGTGATCTCGGGGATCTCCTGCTCGTCGAGCGTGGCGCCACTGGCCTCGTGCGCCAGCTTGACGGCGGCGAGCGCCACCTCCATGAGGTCGAACTCGTCGGTGAGCGACTCGACCACGGCGTGGAAGGGCTCCAGGTCGTCCTGCAGCAGGCATTCCTCCAGCGCGGCACGGGTAAGCTCCATCCGGCGCGCCTGGAGGTCGGCGACGGTCGGCAGCCTCTCCACCGGGATCCGTTGTCTGGTTACCCGCTCGATCGCCTTGAGCATGCGGTGCTCGCGCGGCTCCACCAGGGTCAGCGCCACCCCTTCGCGGCCGGCGCGGCCCACCCGGCCGATGCGGTGCACGTACGCCTCGGGCGCGGACGGGACGTTGTAGTTGACGACGTGGGTGAGTTGTTCGACGTCGAGGCCACGCGCGGCCACGTCGGTCGCGATGAGCAGGTCGGCGGTCCCGGCCCGCAGGCGTGACATCACCCGGTCGCGCTGCTCCTGCTCCATGCCGCCGTGCAGGGCCTCGGCGCGGTGGCCGCGGCCGTTCATGGTCTCGGTGAGCTGGTCGACCTCCTCACGGGTGCGGCAGAAGATGATCGCGGCCGTCGGCGCCTCGATGTCGAGCAGGCGGCCGAGCGCCGCGGGCTTGTGCGCCCTGGCGACCAGGTAGGCGCTCTGCTCCACCAGCGGGGTCGTCTGGCGGCCCTCCGCCGCCGCGTGCCCCATCTCTATCCGCACCGGGTCGTTCAGGTGACGGCGGGCGATGCCGTCGATGCGCGGCGGGAGCGTCGCGGAGAACAGCACGGTCTGGCGGCTTTCGGGGGTCGCCGCGAGGATCGCCTCGATGTCGTCGGCGAACCCCATGTCGAGCATCTCGTCCGCCTCGTCCAGCACGACCGTGCGCAGCCCCTCCAGGTCGAGCGTGCCGCGGCCGATGTGGTCGAGGGCCCGGCCCGGGGTCGCGACCACGACGTCCACCCCGCGCTTGAGCGCCTGCAACTGCCGCCCGATGGGCGCGCCGCCGTAGATCGGCAGGACGCGGGCACCCAGCGCGCGGCCGTAGCGATGGAACGCCTCCGAGACCTGGATGGCCAGCTCGCGCGTGGGCACGAGCACCAGCGTCACGGGCCCGGTGCCATCGCCGGGGTGCGGCATGCGCTGCAGCATGGGCAGCGCGAACGCCGCGGTCTTGCCCGTGCCCGTCGCCGCCTGGCCGAGCAGGTCACGCCCCTGCACCAACGGCGGGATCGCCTCCCACTGGATCGGGGTGGGCTCTTCGTAGCCCAGCGCGGACAGGACGTCCAGGAGCTCGGCTCGGAGCCCCAGATCGGCGAAGGTGCCCTCGCCACCGGTCGTGTTCATGCTCATCTCCGACTCCTCACGAACTCCCGCTCATCCCTGCCGCCGGTCATCTCCCGGGAAGGGCTCCGACGCACCCCGCCCCCTGTGCGCTGTCCGGCGACAGGCCGGTGCGGGGAGCATCGCGGTGCGGACTCGTCCCCGCCGAACACGGCCGGCGCGACCCTCAAGTCGCCTCTGATTTTACGGTGATTTCGCAGGCGACGGGCCCGCCCACCCTGAGTGACGATCAACGACTCAGGGTAAAGGGCGGATCGACGGTCCCCCCGGTCATGGAGTGCGCATGGAACGAACGGTCCTCGCCGCGGTCGCTGAACGCCCCGACGCCGACACGGCACTCGCCGAGCAGATCCGCCGCGTCCGCGCGGCGATGCACGACCTCGGCGTTCAGTTGCGCTGGACGCACCGCACGGAGGACGCGCTGGCGGTGATCGGCTCGGACGCCTCGCTGGCGGGGATGCTGGCCGACTGGGACACCCCGGGCGCCCCTCAGGTGCTGCGGGCGGTCACCCAGCGCTTCCGCGGCCTGCCGGTCTTCCTCCTGACCGCCGAGCAGGAGCTCCCCCTGTGGGTGTACGAGGTCATCCAGGGCTACGTGTTCCCGCTCGAGGACACCCCTGACTTCATCGCCGGCCGCATCGCGCACGCCACCGAGGAATACGCCGAGCGAGTGCTCCCGCCGTTCTTCCGCGCGCTGCGCAAGCTGCAGGACCACCACCAGTATTCCTGGCACACCCCGGCGCACGCGGGCGGCGTGGCGTTCCTGAAGTCGCCGGTCGGGCGGGCGTTCTTCGACTTCTACGGTGAGCGCCTGCTGCGCACCGACCTGTCCATCTCCGTCCCCGAGCTCGGCTCGCCGCTGGACCACACCGGCCCGATCGGCGACGCCGAACGCAACGCCGCCCGCGTCTTCGGCGCCGACCGCACCTTCTTCGTGATGAACGGCAACGCCACCGCCAACCGCATCGTCGGCCACCACGCCGTCGCCCGTGACGAGACCGCCCTGGTCGATCGCAACTGCCACAAGTCACTCCAGCACGCGCTGACCATCAGCGGCGCGCGCCCCGTCTACCTGGTGCCCGAACGCAACGGTCTCGGCCTGGCCGGCCCCATCCCGCCCGCCGCGCTGCGGGCCGGTGCCCTGCGCGACCGGCTGTCCGGCCACCCCCTCGCCGACGGCGCCCCGTCCTACGCCGTGATCACCAACTCCACCTACGACGGGCTCTGCTACGACGCCGTACGCGTCGCCGAGCTGCTGAGCGAGAGCGTCCCCCGGGTCCACTTCGACGAGGCGTGGTTCGCCTACGCCCGCTTCAACCCGCTCTACGCCCGCCGCTACGGGATGGCCGTGGACGAGCGGACCCTGCCGGGGCCGGGTCGCCCCACCGTGTTCGCCACCCAGTCCACGCACAAGCTCCTGGCGGCCCTGTCGCAGTCGGCGATGCTGCACGTCCGGTCCGCCGAGCGCGCCCCGGTGGACTACGAGCGGCTCAACGAGACGTACCTGATGCACTGTTCCACCTCGCCGCTCTATCCGATGATCGCCTCGCTGGACGTGGCGGCGGGCATGATGGACGGCCCGTCGGGGGCGTACCTGACGGGTGAGGCCGTCCTTGAGGCGGTCAGGTTCCGCCAGGCCATGGTCCGGCTGGCCGCCCGCATCCGGGAGGACGGCCGGCGGCCCGAGTGGTACTTCGGCGTCTGGCAGCCCCCGCAGGTCACGGATCCCGGCACCGGCCGGCCCATCCCGTTCGCCGACGCCGATCCCGTGCTGCTGAGCACCGATCCGGCCTGCTGGACCCTGGAGCCCGGCGCCGCCTGGCACGGCTTCCAGGGCCTGACCGACGGCTACTGCCTGCTCGACCCCATCAAGGTGACGATCACCTGCCCCGGTGCCGACGCCACCGACGGCACCCTCGACTGGGGCATCCCCGCCCGGATCGTCGCCACCTACCTGCGGCGGCGCGGCATCGTCGTGGAGAAGACCGGCGACCACACCCTGCTGGTGCTGTTCTCCATGGGCATCACCAAGGGCAAGTGGGGCACGCTGATCGACGCGCTCACCGACTTCAAGCGCGCCTACGACGACGACCTGCCCCTGGCCGAGGTGCTGCCGGGCTTCGGGCCGCCGGCCACCACGCTGCGCCGCTTCTGCGCCGACGTGCACGACAGGCTGCGCGCGCTCGGGCTCGGCGCGCTCCTCGATGAGATCTTCACCACCCTCCCCGAGCCTGTCCGTACCCCCGCCGACAGCTACCAGGCGTTGATCCGCTCGCGCACGGAACGCGTCCCTCTCGCCGAGCTGCCCGGCCGTGTCTCCGCCGCCACGGTGGTCGTCACCCCGCCGGGGATCCCGATGCTGATCCCCGGCGAGGCCACCGGGCCCGCCGACGGCCCGCTGATGACGTTCCTGCACGCCCTGGAGGACTTCGACCGTTCGTTCCCCGACCTGGCCACCGACATCCACGGCGCGCACCGCGACGACGCCGGCCGCTACCACGTCGAGGTCGAACGCTGAGGTAGAACGTTCCGGCGAGCCAGAGCGCGAGGTGCGCCAGGCCGCCGGGCAGGCCCGTGTCACCACTCGCGGGCGGCGACCAGCTTCTCCGCGTCCGCCTCCGCGAACCCGTACGCCGAGGCCACGAACCAGAAGTCCTCGGCGATCACCTCTCGCGCGACGGTCTCGATCTCACTGCCGGCCGCCTCGAACTCCGCCTCCAGGGCGTTGAACTCCTCCGTCGCGGTCCGGGTGAGCGCGTAGAGTGCCGCGAGATCCGCCGGCCGCTCGGTCTCGATCCGCCCGCACAGCCTCAGCAGGATCGCCTTCGCCTGGTCGAGGACGTGATCCGGGTAGTAGTCGTCTTCGTACAGGTCCTTGAGAAAGGCATGGCCGGCCACCTGCTGGTTGGTGAGCGACATCGCGATCTCCCCTTTCTGCGCGTACGGCTGGATCTCGATGCTGCACCACACCGCCGACACCGGCGACACCGGCAGCCTCCGGAGTAGCGCGACACCCACGGTCCGCTCCGCGGCGCGTGCCGGTTTGACCCGGATCCCACCCGAGCCTTCTGTAGTGGAACAGGTTCTATTACGCTCCTCGCATGCGGTTCACCTATGCCGAGGCCATGACCGATCCGTCGTACTACCTCCCGCTGGCGCGGGCCGCCGAGGCGGCGGGCTACGCGAGCGTCAGCGTCGCGGACTCCCTCGTGTATCCGAAGGAGTCCGACGCGAGCTATCCGTACACCGCGGACGGCGACCGCGCCTTCCTTGAGGACAAGAGCTTCATCGAGACGTTCGTCCTGGTCGCGGCCATGGGGGCGGTGACGTCGACGATCCGGTTCACGCCGTTCGTGCTCAAGCTGCCGGTCCGCCCGCCGGTGCTGGTCGCCAAGCAGGCGAGCTCGATCGCCTGTCTCACCGGCAACCGGCTCGGCCTCGGCGTCGGGCTCAGCCCGTGGCCCGAGGACTTCGCGGTCATGGGGGTGCCGTGGGCGCGGCGCGGAAAGCGGATGGACGAGGCCATCGAGGTGTTCCGCGGCCTGACGGGCGGCGGCTACTTCGAGTATCACGGCGAGTTCTTCGACCTGCCGCCGGTGAAGATGTCACCAGCCCCCACCGAGCCGATCCCCGTCCTGGTCGGCGGGCACAGCGACGCGGCGCTGCGCCGGGCCGCCCGCCTCGGCGACGGCTGGATGCACGGCGGGGGCGACCCCGGCGAGCTGGACCCGCTGCTCGCCAGGCTGGCCGCCCTGCGCGCCGAGGAGGGCACGGCCGACCGGCCCTTCGAGGTGCACGCGATCTCCTACGACGCCTACACGGTGGACGGGGTGCGGCGGCTGGCCGACAAGGGCGTCACCGACCTGATCGTCGGGTTCCGGAACCCGTACATCAAGGGGCCGGACACGGAGCCGCTCAGCAAGAAGATCGAGCACCTGGAGCGGTTCGCCGAGTCCGTCATCTCCAAAGTCACCCCTTAACCGGCGAACAAGAACGGGTTACAGTTTCGTGGTGACCGATTCCACCGCCATCACCTGGGACGCGCCGGACGACGACCACGCCGCGCGCCGGGCGGCCCAGGCGTCCATGGCCGCGGTCGTCGCCGGGCGCAGGTCCGACTGGCTGGGCCTGTTCGGTCCGGACGCCCTCCTGGAGGATCCCGTCGGCCCCTCGATGCTCGACCCCGAGGGCAAGGGGCACCGTGGCCACCAGGAGATCGCGGCGTTCTGGGACGCCAACATCAGCTCGGTACGCGCGTTCCGCTTCCAGGTCGGCGACTCCTTCGCCAACGGGCCGAGTTGCGCCAACGTCGCCGCCATCACCATGACCATGGACGGCGGCACGACCATGACGGTCGACTGCGTGATCGTCTACACGGTCGACGAGGCCGGCCTGATCACGTCCCTCCGCGCCCACTGGGAGCCCGATCGCGCGCTGGCCACCCTGACCGGCCCCGAGCGCCGGTAGGCCGCGCGCTCTCGGCCGCCACCTTCCGCACGCTGGCCGCCCACCTGTCGTGCGACGCCGCTCAGGGGCGACGCGCGGCGTCCGCGCCGAGGGCGGCGCCGGCGCGCAGGGCGGCCCGGAAGCCGGACGCGGCGGCGAGCTCCATGTTGCCGAGATCGCCGAAGTAGTCACCGCAGAAGTGGACGCCGACGTCGGTGCGACGGCTGTGGCGGAGCATCGGCTCGAAGGAGAACCCGGGGCGGCGGTAGGGGATGCCGTGTTCCCAGCGCTGGATCCTGATCTCGCCGAGATTGCCGCGCAGCTGGGGGTACACCCCGACGAGGTCGTCGGCGTAGCGCGACTCCACGCCGCTGTCCTCCAGGTCCAGCATCCTGCGGGCTCCGTCGCCTCCGGCGTACACCATCAGGCTGCCGCCGGGACGCCGGGTGCCGCCGGTGCGCAGCGGGTTGGCGTGGTTGAACATCATGTCGAAGGACTGCTCCGTCGCGGTGAGCGCGTAGATGTGGTCCCACGGCATCCGGCCGCGCTCGGTGGTGATGACGCCGGCGCTGACGAAGGGGCCGTACGTGACGCCGGCCAGCACGTCGGCGACGTCGCCGGGCAGGCCCTCGACCACGCGGCGCGAGACGTACGCCGGCGTGGCCATGATCACCTGGCGGGCGCGCAGCGTCTTCTCCTCGCCGTGCTCGCGCAGGGTGAGCGTGACGTGGCCGCCCTCCTCACGGACCCTGGTCACGGCGGCGCCGTAGCGCACCAGGTGCCCGAGCTCGGCGGCCATCGCCTCACCGAGCCGGCCCGAGCCGCCGTTGAGGTTGTACGACAGCAGGCTCTTGCGCCCCGCCCACACCCCGCCGAACAGGGCGCCGCCGGTGCCGACGCTCTGGTCCTCCAGCTCGGAGGCGGCGCGGTGCCCGGCCGAGCGGAAGATGCCGTCCACCCGGGCCGGCGGGCGGCCGATCAGCTCACGGAACGACCGGTCGGCCAGGTAGCCGCCGAAGCGGGCGGCCGCCCAGCCGGGCCGCTCCCGCTGCGTGTCCTGCCATACCTTGACCGCGCCCACCGCGCGCAGGCCGACGTTGGACAGGGCGACCCGCTCGCGCAGGGACAGGGGCAGGGTGAACGGGTAGGTCTCGACCCGCTTGTTGGCGTACACCTTGCCGGCGAAGGTCAGCGCGAACTTGGCGCCCGGGATGCCGATGGTCTCCAGCCCGAGGGCCGACGTCATCCGCTCGACGTGCGAGCCGGCGCCCGGGAACAGGTGCGCGCCGAGGTTCATCCAGTATTCGCCCCGTGGCAGCGACATCAACCGGCCGCCCAGCCGTTCGTCGGCCTCCAGCAGCACCACGTCGCGGTGCCGCAGCTGCCAGAGCGCCGAAAGCCCGGCGACTCCCCCACCGACGATGACGACGTCGTGGATCTCGGCATTCATGATGTCTCCGACTCCTTGCAGGTCAGGCGGCGCTGCCTTCGAATTTCGTGTGTTCGGCCAGGAACTTCCTGGTCAGCTGCTCCTGCGGGTTCTCGGCGATCTGTGCCGGGGTGCCCCGCTCGATGACCTTGCCGTCGGCGATCATCAGGATGGTGTCGGCCACGTCGAGGGCGAACTTCACCTCGTGCGTGACGATGATCATCGTCATGCCCTCGGCGCTGAGGTCCTTCATGACGTTGAGCACGTCCATGGTGGACTCGGGGTCGAGGGCCGAGGTCGGCTCGTCGAACAGCAGGGCCAGCGGGTTCATCGCGAGCGCGCGGGCCAGCGCGACCCGCTGCAACTGGCCGCCGGACAACTGGCCGGGCATCGCCAGGGCCTTGTCCATCAGGCCGACCTTGCCCAGCAGCCGGATCGCGGTGTCCACCGCCTCCTCGTGGCCGGTGCGCAGGCTCCGCACCATGGGCAGGGCGACGTTCTCCACCACCGAGAGGTGCGGGAACACGTTCAGTCCCTGGAACAGCATGCCGACCTTGCGGCGCAGCGCGACCAGGTCACGGCCCTTCGCCGCCTTGCGGTCGGCGAACGCGGTCATCCCGCCCACGGTGATGGTGCCGCTGGTGGGGGTCTCCAGGAGGTTCACGCAGCGCAGCATGGTGCTCTTGCCGCTGCCGCTGCGGCCCAGCACGGCGACGACCTCGCCCGGCTGGACGTCGAGGTCGACGCCGCGCAGCACCTCCAGGTCGCCGAACGACTTGTGCAGGTCTCTGATCTGGATCGTCGGTTCGTTCATCGGCCGACCTTCCCCCCTGTGGTCGCGGTGGCGGCCTGGGCGAGCCTCGCCCTGGTGATCCTGCGCAGCTTGCGGTTGGTCGGCGACATCGCCGTGCCCTCACGCAGGTGGGATTCGAGGTAGCCGGCCAGCCGGGCCAGCGGCCAGCTCATCGCCACGTAGATCAGGCCGATCACGATGTAGACCTCCAGCGGCTGGAAGGTCTCCGACGTGATGATCGTCGCCTGGGTCATCAGCTCGCCGCCGCCGATGGTGACCAGCAGCGCGGTCCCCTTCAGCAGGTCCACCAGCATGGTGGCGGTGGCCGGCAGCGCCAGCCGTACGGCCTGCGGCAGCTGCACCGTCAGCAGCACCCGGGCCGGGGTCAGGCCGAGGGCGCGAGCCGCCTCGGTCTGACCCCGCGAGACGCCCTGCAGTCCGCCGCGGAAGATCTCCGCCAGGTAGGCGCCGTAGAACAGCGACAGGGCGAGCCAGCCGGCGGTGAAGGCGTCCAGGACGAGCCCGATGCCGGTCAGGCCGAAGTAGATGATGAAGATGCCGGTGATGATCGGCAGGTTCTTGAACAGCTCGGTGTAGAGGTAGCCGGCCGCGTTGATCACGCGGTTCTGCGACATCCGCAGCACCGCCACGACGAACCCGACCAGGCAGGCGCCGACGAACCCGATCGCGGTCAGCTCGATCGACTTGACCAGCCCGTCGACCAGGACGGGGACGTAACCGCCCCAGTCGACGGAGAGCAAGCTCACTGGCCGGCTCCGGCGGTGGGCGCCGTCCACGTGTCGGGCCGGTCGACGCCCTTGCGGATCGTGGTCATCTCCGGGGTGGCGGTCAGGAAGTCGGTGGCGTTGACGCCCCACTTCGTGAGCACGTCACTGGAGGTCTTCGAGGAGAACCAGCCGTTGGTGACCCCGTCCAGCTTGGCGCACAGCTTCTCGGCCTTCTTCGAGCAGTACCAGACCACCTGGTACGGCCGGAAGCCCTGCAGGCCGGGGTTGGCCGCCACCTCCTCGTCGGTGGGCGGCGTCATCGTCTGGACCTCCAGGTTCTTCAGGTCCGGACGGGTGTCGCGCAGGTAGACGGCGGTCAGCGGGTCGATGTTGATCGCGTCCAGCCGGCCCGCGGCCAGGTCGGAGATGGCCTGGGCCCAGGCGGGATAGGTGCGGGCCTTGACGCCCGGGGTGGCGCGGACCGCCTCGTCGTTGATCGATCCGGTGACGGCGCCGACGTTGAGGCCCTTGAGCTCGGCGACCGACGTGGCCTTGACCCCGGGGCGGGTCAGCATCAGGGCGGGACTGTAGTAGACGGGGTCGCTCATGGCGCCCACCTGGGAGCGGTCCTTGGTCCAGGAGATGCCGCCGATGCCGATGTCGTAGCGGCCTGCCTGGACACCGGCGATCATGGCCGAGAACTCCATGCCCTGCGCCTGCACCTCAAGGCCGAGATCCTTGGCGGCGAGCGTGAACAGGTCGCCCTCGACGCCGGTCAGGGCGCCCTTCTCCAGGCCGACGTACGGCATCAGTCCGTTCATGAAGCCGACCGACACCTGGCCGGGCTTGTTCACTCCGAGGTCCTCGGCGGCGGCGGCGGTGCCCGAGCCGGCGTCGGAGTCGGAGCCGCAGGCGGCGAGTCCCCATGTGGTGGCGAGCGTCAGGCACGCGGCCGCGACGAGTCGGCGGGATCTCGCGGCGTTCGGGGTGCGCGTCATTTTCGGTACCTCGTGTCCTTTGTCAACGGAACCAGCTGCCTCAGGTGCGGGGCACCGTCCACCACCGTTCGCGGGGCGTGGTGGTCGTAGGCATACGTGGACCGCCGGCTTGTTCCTGGGGGCGGGGCGATCACGATGTTCACGTGGCTGATCAAGCCCGTTTCAGCCCGATCTTGTTGTGGTAATTCGAGGGATTCTGCCCGTGAACATGTGGGTAACGTAGGAATCCGTGGGAACTTTGTCAACGTGACCAGCGTCACAAGAGGCCGCAAACCGTTGGTAAATCGGAGAAAGAAGCCATGTGACCAGCGTGGACACAAGGAGCCAAGGAGCTTCGAGTCCGCCCGCATTGACAGCAACACACCGCAGAACCCACAATATCGGTCATGATCGGTCAAAGATTCCTCCGCCCGACGCGGAGGTGGTCCGGGTGCTAGCGGCGGAACGCCACGACCGGATCCTCACCCTCCTGGCCCCCACCGGACACGCCCGCACGGAAGAGCTGGCCCGCTCGCTCGGCGTCTCGGACGAGACGGTCCGGCGAGACCTCTCCGCGCTGGAACGGCAGGGCGTGCTGGTGCGCGTGCACGGCGGGGCGACCCTGCGCGCGCCGATAGCCGGCGAGGAGGCGTCCTTCCTCGACCGCGCGACCCTGGCCACCGAGGAGAAGGTGGCCATCGGCCGCAGCGCGGCCTCGCTGGTGCGCCCCGGGATGACGGTGATGATCGACGTCGGCACCACCGCCCTGGAGGTCGCCCGGTCACTGCCGAACGACTACCACGGCACCGTCGTCACCTGCTCGCTCCTGGTCGCCTCCGAGCTCGCCGGACGGGCCAGGATCGAGGTGCTGGTCTCGGGCGGCCGGGTCCGCGCCGGCGACCTCGCGCTGTCCAACGCGATGACCCTCGCCTTCTTCCAGGACCTGCGGCCCGACATCGCCTTCCTCGGCTCCGGCGGGGTGAGCGCCGACGCCGGCCTGACCGACTTCCACGTGGACGAGGTGGCGACCAAGCGCGCCGTGCTCGCCGCCTCGGCCCGCTCGTACGTGCTGGCCGACTCCACCAAACACGGCCGGGTCGCCGCGTTCCGGGTCTGCGACCTCGACGGTTTCACCGGGTTGATCGCCGGCACGATGACCGACGCGGCGCTGACCGAGGCGCTGCGGAACGCCGGCTGTCACGTGGTGACCAGCAACGACCTGTCCGCCCGGCCATGACCGCGATTCTGGCCGTCGACCAGGGCACCTCGGGCACGAAGGCGCTGGTGCACGACGGTGAGCGCACGCTGTCGGTGGTGGAGGTCCCGGTGCGGCCCGCCTACCTGGACGGCGGGCGCGTCGAGGTGGACCCGCTCGACCTGCTCGCATCCGTACGGCAGGCCGGGACCCGCGCGCTGCGCGAAGCCGGAGACCCGCCGCTGGCCGCCGTCTCCCTGGCCAACCAGGGAGAGTCGGTGCTCGCCTGGGATCCGATGACGGGCCGCCCGCTGTCGACCGTGCTGGTCTGGCAGGACGGCCGCGCCCAGGACGTCTGTGCCGACCTGGGCGAGCACGCCGATTTCGTCCGGCGGCGCACCGGGCTCATGCTCGACCCCTACTTCTCGGCCCCAAAGATGGCCTGGCTGCGCCGGCACGCCACCCGCCAGGGCGTCGTCACCACCACCGACTCGTGGCTGGTTCACCAGCTCACCGGCGCGTTCGTCACCGACGCGACGACCGCGAGCCGGTCGCTGCTGCTGGACCTCGACGAGGTCGCCTGGGATCCCGACCTGCTGGCCCTGTTCGGGCTCGACGACGAGGCGCTGCCCCGGGTGGTGCGCTGCGACGAGGTGGTGGGCGGCACGTCGATGTTCGCGTCGAGGTCCGGAGCGTCGAGGTCCGGCGCGGAGGTTCCGGTCGCCGGGCTGGTCGTGGACCAGCAGGCCGCGCTGGTCGCCGAACGGTGCCTCGACCCCGGCCTGGTGAAGTGCACGTACGGCACGGGCGCCTTCCTGCTCGGCGCCACGGGCGAGCGGGCGGTGCGGTCCGCGCACGGGCTCACCTCGTCGCTCGCCTGGTCGCTGCGGAGATCCACCGGCTACTGCCTGGACGGCCAGGTCTACACCGCCGGCTCGGCCGTACGGTGGCTGGTCGACCTGGGCCTGCTGTCCGCGCCGGACGCGCTCGACGCCGAGGCGGCCGGCGACTCCGGCGGGGCCTGCTTCGTGCCCGGCCTGGCCGGGCTGGCGCAGCCGTGGTGGAACCCTGAGCCGTGCGGCTCGTTCACCGGTCTCGGCCTGGCCACCACGCCGGGCCGGCTGATCCGCGCCGTGGTCGAGGGCCTGGCGGCGCAGGTCGCCACCCTGGCCCAGGCGATGAGCGCCGACATCGGCGTGCCGCTGACCCGGCTGCGGGTGGACGGCGGGCTGACCCGCTCGCGCGCCCTGATGCAGGCCCAGGCCGACCTGCTGCAGGTTCCGGTGGACGTCTACCCGTCTCCGCACGCCACCGCGCTCGGCACGGCGGCTCTCGCCCGGCTGGCGCTCGACGAGGAGCTGTCGCTACCGGCCGCGATCGACGTCTGGTCGCCCGCCAGGTCCTTCGAACCGATCTGGACCGAGCGGAGGGCCGCCGAGGCGATGGCGCGCTGGGAGCAGGCCGCTCGTTCCGCTGCGGCCCGAAAGGACAACCCGTGAAGATCCATGATGTCGCGATCATCGGGGCCGGGGTGGTCGGCTGCGCCGTGGCCCGCGAGCTGGCCGCGTTCGAGCTGGACGTGGTGCTGGTCGAGGCCCGTGACGACGTGGGCGACGCCACCAGCAAGGCGAACACCGCGATCCTGCACACCGGCTTCGACGCCACCCCCGGCACGCTGGAGTCCCGGCTGGTGCCGCGCGGCTACGCGCTGCTGTCGAGGTACACCGGCGAGATGGGCATCTCGGTCGAGCCGACCGGGGCCGTCCTGGTCGCCTGGGACGACGACCAGCTCGCCGCGCTGCCGGGGCTGCGGGACAAGGCCGTCGCCAACGGCTACCACGCCGCCGAACTCGTCGGCCGGGACACCGTCTACGAGACCGTCCCCGCCCTCGGACCAGGGGCGCTCGGCGGGATGACCGTGCCCGGCGAGTCGATCATCGATCCGTGGTCCACCACGCTCGCCTTCGCCTACGACGCGCTGGCCCGGGGCATCGACCTGCGGCTGGGCACCCGGGTCGAGTCCGTGGAGGCCGGGCCGGAGCTGACCACGCTGCGCACCTCGCGGGGCGACGTCACGGCGCGCTGGGTGGTCAACGCGGCCGGGCTCGGCGCGGACGTCATCGACGCCCTCTTCGGCCACCGGCGGTTCACCGTGACGGCCCGGCGCGGCGAGCTGATCGTGTTCGACACGGCCGCCAGGCCGCTGGCGCCGAAGATCGTGCTGCCGGTGCCGACCTCACGCGGCAAGGGAGTGCTGATCAGCCCGACCGTGTTCGGCAACGTGATGCTCGGCCCCACCTCCGAGGACCTGCCGGACCGCACCGACACCTCCACCTCCGAGGCCGGCCTCGCGTCGCTGCTGGACAAGGGCCGCCGGATCATGCCGTCACTCCTGGAGGAAGAGATCACCACCTCCTACGCCGGGCTCCGCGCCGCCACCGAGCACGGCGACTACGTCGTCGACGTGGACGCCGGGCAGCGCTACGCGTGCCTCGGCGGGATCCGCTCCACCGGGCTGACCGCGAGCATGAGCATCGCCGAGCACCTGCGTGACCTGCTCGACGCGGCCGGGCTGCCGCTCAAGCCGCGCTCCGACCTGCCGCCGCCGGTGCGGGTGCCGGTGCTCGGCGAGGCGTTCACCCGGCCGTACCAGAACGACGAGCTGATCAGGGCGGACGCCGAGTACGGACGGATCGTCTGCTTCTGCGAGAAGGTGACGAGGGGCGAGGTGCGCGACGCGTTCGCCGCGCCGATTCCGCCGCGCGACCTCAACGGACTGCGCCGCCGCACCCGCGCGACGCTGGGCCGCTGCCAGGGGTTCTTCTGCGGCGCCGAAGTCGGCCGGTTGTTCGGCGAGGCCACCGGAACGGGGGACTGAGGCATGGAGACGATGAGGCCCGCGGTGGCCGTCGTCGGCGCGGGGCCCGCCGGGCTGACCGCCGCCGCCGAGCTGGCCGGCCTGGTCGACGGCGAGATCCTGGTGCTGGAGCGCGAACGCGTGCCGGGCGGCATCCCCCGGCACAGCGACCACACCGGCTACGGCCTGCGCGACCTGCGCCGGGTGATGAGCGGGCCGGGATACGCCCGGCTGCTGCACCGCCGCGCCGAGCGAGCCGGGGCGCGCATCCTCACCGAGGCCACGGTCACCCAGGTGTCCGACGGCCGTGAGCTGGAGGTGACCACCCCGTCCGGGCTGGTGCGCGTCGAGCCCCGCGCGCTCGTGCTGGCCACCGGCGCCCGCGAACGCCCCAGGCCGGCCCGGCTGATCACCGGCGACCGGGGCGCCGGGGTCTACACCACCGGGCACCTGCAGAACCTGGTCCACCTTCATCACGGGCGGCCCGGCAAGCGGGCGGTCATCGTCGGGGCCGAGCTGGTGAGCTGGTCGGCGGTGCTGACCCTGCGCGAGGCGGGCTGCCGCACGGTGCTGATGACCACGTCGCAGCCGGTCCCCGAGTCCTACGCCGCCTTCCACCTGCCGGGCCGGGCGCTGCTCAAGGTGCCCGTGGCCACCGGCACCCGGCTGGTCTCCGTCGAGGGCGGCGCCGGCCGGGTGAGCGCCGTGGTCGTCGAACAGGTCGGCACCGGGCGGCGGCGCCGGGTCGAGTGCGACACCGTGGTGCTGACCGGCGACTGGATCCCCGACCACGAGCTCGCCCGGGGCACCGGGCTGCGTCTCGACCCGCGCAGCCGCGGCCCGGTCGTGGACACCGCGCTGCGCACCAGCCGCCCGGGGGTCTTCGCCGCCGGCAACCTGATCCACCCCGTCGACACCGCCGACATCGCCGCCCTGGACGGCAAGCACGTGGCCGCCGCCGTCCACCGCTGGCTGGCCGACGAGCAACCGGGCGAGGTCGCCTACGACATCGAGGTCGACGCCCCGCTGCGCTGGGTGGCCCCGTCGGTGGTCCGCCGCGGCGACCCGCCCCCCTCCCGGGGCCGGCTGCTGCTGTGGACCGACACCCTGGTCCGCTCCCCCGTCGTACGGGTGCACCAGGCCGGACGCCCTCTCGCCCGGCGTCGGCTCCCGTGGCCGGCCTCTCCCGGCCGGGTGTTCCGGGTCCCCTGGTCGCTGCTCGCGCGGGCGGAGCCCGGTGCCGGGCCGGTACGGCTCTCGCTGGCCGGATGACCCCGTCACGACCTGTCGTACACACCTCTATGTATGGGACATGACAATGATCAGTAAGGCTGGCGTCGCGGTATGAGCGCTCTCTCGTCGGTCACCGTCATCGGCGGTGGCGCGGTCGGCCTGGCCACCGCCTACTACCTGCGCAAAGCCGACCTCGACGTCACGGTCATCGAGTCCGGCCGGCCCGGCCGGTCGACCTCGTGGGGCAACGGCGGCTGGCTCAGCCCGGTGCTGAGCATCCCGACGCCCGGACCGGGCATGCCGAGGATGGGCATCGTCGAGACGTTCCAGCGTGACTCCGCCGTGGCGGTCCGGCCGCACGCCGCGCCGAGCATGATCCCGTGGCTGCTGCGGTTCGCCCGCCACTGCACCCGGTCCGCCTTCGAGAGCGGCTCGGCCCGGCTGGGCGCGCTGTCGCGGGAGATGTTCGACGGCTTCGACGAGCTGGCCGACCTCGGCGTGCCGGTCGAGGTGCCGCGTCAGGGCAACCTGCGCGCCTGCCTGACCGAGGCCGAAGCCCGCCACCAGCTTGCCGGGCTGGCCCCGATGCGCGCCGCCGGCTACGCCGTGCCCGACCGGATCATGGGCGCCGAGGAGATCCACGAGCTGGAGCCGGAGCTGTCCGACGGCGTGCGCTCCGGGTTCAACCTGCCCGAGGAGCGGCACGTCGACCCGGGCGCGTTCTGCGACACGCTGGCCGAGTACCTGGTCAAGCAGGGCGTACGCCTGCTCGCCGACACCCGGGTGACCGGGGTGCGCGCCTCCGGCGGCCGGGTCACCGCCGTCGAGACCACGGGCGGGCAGGTCAGGGCCGACGCGCTGGTCGTCGCCGCCGGGCTGGACACCCGCCTGATCGCCGGCTGGCTCGGCGCGCGGCTGCCGATCCGGGGCGGCAAGGGATACAGCTTCTTCGTACCGTCCGACCACTCCCCCTCCCACCCGCTCTACCTGTCGCACACCAAGGTCGGGGTGACCCCGCTCAAGGGTGGTTACCGGGTGCTGGGCGGCATGGAGCTGGCCGACGAGACGTTGCGGATCAACCCGCGGATGATCCGGGGCATGATCCGCGTCGCCCGCCGCTACCTGCGGCACCTGCCCGCGGACGAGTCGCTGGACCGGCTGCCCGACCTCTGGGCCGGGCTGCGGCCGATGACTCCCGACGGCCTCCCCGTCATCGACCACCTCCCCCACCTGTCCAACGCCTATGTCAACTCCGGCCACGGCATGCTCGGCGTCGGCCTGTGCATGGTCTCCGGCGCCGCCCTGACGGATTTCATAGTGAGCGGCCGCCGCCCCGACGTCCTGGCTCCCTTCGGCGCGGCCCGCTTCTGACACCCGTCAGCTGGGCGGGGACGTGGCAGGTGCCCCATGTGCCCGGGACACCGGGCGGGCGAGGCTTCGGGTGTTCGAAGAGCCGGGATAACCGGCTCGCAGACCCGAGAAGGGGAAACGCTCATGAAGCGCATGCTCGCCGCCGCAGGGTTCCTGATCGCCCTGGCCGGCTTCGCCCAGACCGCCGCCGCGCAGACCACCGCCACGCAGACCACCGGGGCCCGGCAGCCGGGCACGGTGGTGTCGGTCGCGGCGCCCGCCGACCTGCCCGTGCACCGGGGCAAGTTCTGGTTCCACAGCGACTGCATCACGGCCGGTCAGCAGGGGATCGACCGCGGGCACTGGTCGCAGTACCAGTGTGCGGAGGGGAGCTGGATGTGGAACCTGTGGACCGATCGCTGACGGCCGGATGACGGGGGGCTCGGGATCTCTCCCTCCGGTCATCCCGAGCCCAGCCCCGCGTCACGGGCCCGGACGATCGCCGCCGCCCGGTCGGGCACCCGCAGTTTCGCGAAGATCGAGCCGACGTGGTTGCGCACGGTCTTGTCCGTGACGAACAACCGCTGGGCGATCTGCCGGTAGCCCAGCCCCTGGGCCAGCAGGTCGAGGATCTCGCGCTCCCGGCCGGTCAGGGTCGGGAACGCCTCCTTGGCCGGGGCGCCCGAGAAGGCGGCGAACAGCCGGGTCAGACGTTCGGCCATGTGCGGGCTGAACACCGCGCCACCTCGGCAGACCGTACGCAGGGCCAGCAGGATCTCCTCACGTACCGCGCCCTTGAGGAGGTAGCCGCGGGCCCCGGCGCGGATCGCCGCCAGCAGGTTGTCATCGTCCTCGGACATCGTCATGACCAGCACGCGGAGGCCGGGATAGGCCCGCAGCAGGTCACGCGTGGCCTCGATGCCCGACTGCCCCGGCAGGTTGAGGTCCATGACGACCAGGTCGGGGGCGGCGCGGGCGGTCTCGGCCAGGGCCTCCTGGCCGGTGGCCGCCTGCGCCACCACGGTGAACTCGGCGTCCAGGCCGACCGCCGCGGCCAGCCCCTCCCTGAACAGGGGATGGTCGTCGACCAGCAGCACCCGCCAGACGCGTGGCCCGTTCTCGCTCATGGGAATCTCCGAGGGTCGTGGGATCCGAGGGTGGTGGGAAGGGTGGCGGTCACGGTGGTGCCGCCGGGGGCGGTGTCGATCGTGGCCGCGCCGCCGATCTCCTCGGCGCGTTCGGCGATCGACGACAGGCCGGTGCCGGGCACCGTGTCCGCGCCGAAGCCGGTGCCGTCGTCGATGACGGTGACGACGAGCGCGCCGGGGCACGCGGTGAAGGTCACCTCGACGCCCCGCGCCCCGGCATGGCGTACGGAGTTGGTCACGGCCTCGGCGGTGATGCGGTAGGCGGCCGTCTCCACCGCCGGAGGCAGGACGGGCAGCGGGGTGGCCGGATCGGTCACCGTGACGCGTACGGCGTCGGTGGTGAGGCGGTGCGCCAAGATCCGGGTCGCGTCCAGCAGCCCCCGGTCCACCAGGGCGGCCGGGGTCAGCCCGGCCGTGATGCGGCGCACCTCGGCCAGCGCCTCGCCGAGGACCTCGACGGCCTCGCGCAGGTGGGCGTCGGCGGCCGGCGGGCCGCACGCCTGCGCGACGCCCAGCCGGAGCCGGACCGCGGCGAGCTGGGGCCCGAGGCCGTCGTGGATCTCGCGGCGCAGCCGCCTGCGCTCCTCCTCCCGGGCCAGCACCAGGCGCTCGCGGGCCGCCCGCGCGTCCTCGGCCAGCCGCAGCGCGGCCAGCGCCGGGCTGGCCTGGTCGGCCAGCAGCGACAGAAGCTCGGCGTCGCGCTCGGCCGGCGTGCTCGCGCCGTCGCGGGCCACCTCCAGGCGGCCCACAACCTGCCCGTGGTGGCGCAGCGGGAAGACCTGCCGGGGCCCGCTCACCGGGGAGCCGGCGGCGGCCAGCACGCGCGGGCCCGCGCGGGTCTCGACGCCGATCCGCGCCCCGGACAGGCCCAGATCCTCCACGACGCTGCGGCAGATCTGCTCGGGCACGGAACCGGGATGGGGGGCCTGCTGGAGGCGTACCGCCAGCGCGCGGACGGCCTCGTGCGGGCGGGCGCGCGGGCCGTAGAAGGCCCGCTCGATCGCCAGGACGGCGTGCCGTACGACCGGCCGGGCGACCCAGCCGGCCACCGCCGCGCAGCAGGCGGCGATCACGACGGCCGCGGTGCGCGCGGCGGGAAAGGCCGCCCACGCTCCCGTCGCGGCGCACGTCGCGGCGATGACCAGCACGGCCAGCACGAACGCGCGGGCCATGCGATGGCTGGTGACGCGCTCCAGCCGCCAGATGCCCCCCCGGGAGGCCGCCAGGCAGATCATGGCACCCCAGAGCGTGATACCGGCCGCCCGTGCCACGATCGTCCAGGTCTCTCCCCACAGGTCGGACAGCAGCAGGCAGACATAGAGCGGGTACGCCGTCGCGATCAGCGCTCGGACCCCGCGTCCCTCCCCCGGCGGTGCCCGCCACGCGCCGCGCGCCAGATCGGCCGTCATCGCCACGGTCACGGCCAGAGTCACCCAGTCGAGGAGGGCGTGGCTGTCGTGCAGCAGGTCCGCGGCCCAGTCACCCGCCGCCGTTTCCAGCCACGGGCTGGCGAATCCGGGCAGGCCGGGGGTGCCCAGAGTCCAGATCACGGCGTACTGGACGCTGGCGGTGACAGCCACCAGCACCACGGTCAGCCGCCAGCGGCGCGAGGCCGGGCCGGGCAGCAGGCACAACGGGAACAGCAGCACGGTCAGCGGCTGGCAGACGGCCCCGGCGGCGCCCAGCAGGATCGCGGCGGCGGCCACCGGAGCCGCGAGGCTCCGCAGGTGGGCGAGCACGTCGGACACGGCGGGCAGCACGATCCACGCCCCTCCGGCGGCCAGCACCAGCCGGCCCCTGCGGAACGCGTAGCGGTCGGCCAGCAGCAACACCGCGACCACGCACACCGGCAGCCCCACCACCAGCCGGGTCACCTCGGCCGTCACCCGGGCCGGACCGGGCGGCGACAGCCCCTGCCGCCCCCAATCCGGCAGCATCACCGCGAACCTCGCCACCAGAACGGCGAGCAGCAGCGCCGAGGCCATCCCGGCCAGATGCGCGCCACGGGTGTGCCACCGGACGGTGGCGGCGAGATCCGGGGATGCTCCTATGGATGTCAAGCGACGTGTTCTTGATCGTTTGATGTGATGAGTCGATAGAGCTCGCGGGCTACGTAG
>NZ_JCADBK010000025.1:0-118132 GCF_059358955.1 Nonomuraea sp. CX421
CCATTGAGGCGATTGCCTCCTAATAGTCCACCGGATTACAGGTGGCCTTCTCAAACACCATCTCCCTGGGCGCGGCCCTACGTAGCCGCCCCCTCCTGAGGGCGGCGTTCAGCTCTTGGTCGGTTTACCAGCGGCGGCGTTTGACCGGGTCGGCCCGAGCGGCCCGTCGATTGCGCCGGCTGCCTGGACTGCCTGATCGCCCGAAGATCGACCACCTATGACGGACTTATGACGGTGAGCGTTCAGACTGTGCCTGTTTTGACTTCTCACCCCCCGGAGTCATCGTGTTCAGCAGAATCCTCATCGTTCTCACCCTGTTATGGAGCGGCCTGACCTTCACCGCGGTCGAGGCCGCGGCCGCCCGAGCAGAGCCGGAGATGGACTGGCGCACGGCGCTCGAGAAATCGGATGCCCCGCCAACCTCGCCACCGGTCAAAAGGATCCGGTCGGCGCCCGAGGTGGACAGCACCTCGACACCCAAGCCGAAACGCACCCGGATACCCGCAGCCACCTCGGCCGAGGTGAGACTGGACGCGAAACCCCAGCGCGTCGGACCGCTGGAGGTGAGCGGGGCCGCCGGTACGACCGCGCGGGTGGAGGTGCTGGAAGAGCGGGCGAGCCTGCCGGGACTGGGGTTCCGGATCTCGGCGGCCACCAAGGTCTCCGTCGACTTCGGAGGCTTCGCCGAGCGCTACGGCGCGGGATACGCCGACCGGCTCAAGCTCGTCCGGTTCCCGGAGTGCGCCCTGACCGCCGACTGCGCCCGCCAGGGCGCGCCCTCGCTCAAGGACGGCATCGACCGCCAGGTCGTGCCGTCGGTGAAGAACGGCACCAAGTTGAGTGCGGAGGTTCCCGCCGGATTGTTCGTGGTCACGGCCGGCCCCGAAGGCGAGGAGGGCTCGTTCAAGGCGACGCCGCTGACGCTCTCGGGCGACTGGCAGGTCGTCACGGGATCGGGGAACTTCACCTACACCTACGACGTGCCGCTGCAGAAGGCTCCCGCGGGCCCGCCCCCGTCGCTGAGCCTCAGCTACTCCTCCGGCACGGTCGACGGCATGGTGTCGGGCAGGAACACCCAGAGCGGCCCGATCGGGCTGGGCTGGGGAGACTTCGCCGACTCCTTCATCGAGCGTCGCTACAACTCCTGCCGCGCGGACGGCCAGGGCTCCGATGACCTGTGCTGGAAGTCCGACAACGCCACCATCTCGCTCAACGGGCGGTCCGGAGAGCTGGTGCCGCTGCCCGGGACGCCGACGAAGCAATGGCGGCTCAAGGACGATCCGCGATGGCGGATCGAGCAGCTGACCGGTGCGAAGAACGGCGACAACGACGGCGAGCACTGGAAGGTGACGACCCCCGACGGAGTGCAGTACTTCTTCGGCCGCGGCGTCAACCCCGACGTCGTCGGGGTGGAGACCCACTCGGTGTGGACGGTGCCGGTGTTCGGCGACGACGCGGGCGAGCCGTGCAACGCAGAGGCTCCGTTGCCGTGGTGCGTGCAGGCGTGGCGGTGGAACCTGGACCTGGTCATCGACCCGCATGACAACGTGCAGCAGTACGAGTACGTGAAGGAGACCAACCACTATGCCGCGCTGAACGGCTGGCCCGGCTTCGAGCGCACGGAGTACGTGCGCGGCGGCGCCCTGCACCTCCTCAAGTACGGCAAGCGGCGCGCTCCGAACGAGACCGAGCCGTCGGCGCGGGTCACGTTCGATCTCGACTACCGATGCGGCGACCTGGCCGCGGCCTGTCAGGAGCCGACCCCGGCCACGGCCGCGAACTATCCCGACACCCCGGTCGACCTGATGTGCTTCACCGGCGTGTGCACCGAGCACGCCCCGACGTTCTTCACCGCGTTGCGGTACGTATCGCTGACCACGCAGGTCGAGGTGGGCGGCGACGAGTTCGTCGACGTGGACCGGATCACGCTCTCGCACGCCTTCCCGGACCCTGACCCGAACCGGACCGGGGACCAGAAGCTGTATCTGACCGCGATCCAGCGCAAGGGCATGTCCGACGAAGAGCGGATCACCATGCCGCCGGTGACCTTCTGGCCGGTGCTGCTGAACAACCGGGTCGACACGGCGGGCGGATTGTCGGCGATGCCGCACTACCGGGTCGGCGTGGTGACCAACGAGACCGGTGGCCAGGTCATCGTCACGTACGGTCAGCCGCACCCCTGCCCGAGCCCGATTCCCAATCCGCCGAACTGGCATCTGAACACCCGCAACTGCTTCCCGCACTGGCATGCCCCAGATGGCGGGGTCGCCGGGTTCGCGGTGTTCCGCAAGTACGTGGTGTCCCAGGTGGAACAGCGGGACACCGTCGGCGGCAGCCCCGCGATGATCACCTCCTACAAGTACGGTGACCAGGTCCGCGCGGGCTTGCCCAACGGGGCATGGCATCACGACCGGGACGAGTTCGTCTCCAACGCCAACCAGACCTGGTCAGAATGGCGCGGCTACGCCGACATACAGGTCACTCAGGGGGCCAGCCGTACCCAATATCGGCTCTTCCGCGGCATGAACGGCGACAGACTGGCCGGGGACCCGTTCCCGGGACCGGGCTCGCGGGTGGTCAAGACCTCCAGCCTGGACGGCACCGTCACCAACGTCAACGACGAGAACTGGCTGGCCGGGGGAGTGCTCGACCAGCAGGTGCTGCGCAGCGACGGCAGCGTCGAGCACGGCACCGTGACCGGCTACCACGCGCGGCGCACCGTCGATGCCGCCGGGCCCGATCCGCTGGACGACGCCTGGTTCGTCATGCCGGACGACCGGGTGGAGCGGCGGCGCAACCCCGCCGATGGCAGCCTCGTGCGCAGCCGGTCCCAGACCGTCTACAACGCGCTGCTGGGCACGGCGGACAAGGTGATCGAACACGGCTGGCTGGCCTCGACCGGCGATGAACGGTGCACGGCGACCGTGCCCACGGTGAATCCCGACCAGTGGCTGCTGGATCTGCCCGCGTCGGTAACCCGGTACGGCAACGCCACGTGCGACGGGGCCGAGCTGGCCCGGGAGGAGTACGCCTACGACGGTGGAGCGTTCGGCGGGGCGCCGACGCGCGGCGATCGGACCGGTTCCCGAGTCAAGATCACGGCGGCGCCGACCTGGGCGACGACCACCACGACCTACGACAAGCTGGGACGGCCGCTGAAGGTGACCGATCCCAACGGACACGCCACCACGACCGCCCACACGCCGGCGATCAGGTATCCAGCGACCACGACGGTCACCAACCATCTGGGGCACAAGACGACGACGACCTGGTTCCGCCCCCGGCAGGTGCCCGAGGCGACCATCGATGCGCGGGGCAAGAAGACCAGCTTCGCTTATGACGCGCTGGGCCGTACGCGCACCGTGCACCGGCCGACGGAGCAGGGTGGATCCGCGTCGCACGAGTTCGTCTACGAACTCGACCCCGACAAGGCCAAGCCAGGCGTGGTCCGGACCCGCAGGCTCCAGGACACCACCAGGTACGTGGACTCCTGGGTGCTGCACGACAGCTGGCTGCGACCGCGCCAGGCCCACGTGTTGTCCCCGGAATCCGGCAAGGTGATCGTCACCGACACCAGATACGAAGGAAGTGGGCTGGTCGCCGCCACCTCCCAGCCGCAGGCTTTGGCCGGCATGGCCGGAGCCGGCCTGTTCCCCGTCCCGGCAGGCGGTTGGGCGAACGACGAGTCCACCGCCTATGACGAACTCCGCCGCCCCGTCTGGCAGATCTCCTGGACCGCAGGCGCCGCTCGGCGGTCGGTCGTCACCGACTACACCCACGACTCGGTGACGACAACCCCGCATCCCTCGGCAGGGGGAGTCGTCCGTAAGGTCAGCGACGCCCACGGGCGTGTGATCAGGATGGAGGAACGCGACGGCAACGCCTGGCGCCTCACCCGCTACGGCTACGACAAGGCCGACCGGCTCGCCACCATCACCGATCCGGCCGGCAACACCATCACCAACACCTACGACCTCGCCGGGCGAAAGATCGCCATGAACGATCCTGACATGGGCGCCTGGACCTACGGATTCGACGCGGCCGGGAACCAGACCCGGGCGACCGACGCCGCCGGCGCGCAGGTGCACACCGTCTACGACGCGCTGGACCGCCCCAAGGAACGCCGCAAGGATTCCCCGGCAGGTGCCCTGCTCGCCTCATGGGCGTATGACGCGACGGGGGAGACGGGCCTGCTGAACAAGACCACCCGCCTGGAGGGCGCCGGCTCCTACGTGGTCGACGTCACCGGCTACGACGGCCGGGCCCGGCCCACCGGCCAGACCTGGATCTTCCCCGACGCCAGCTACACCGTCGGCTACGGCTATGACGCCGCCGACCACCCGACCCGGATCACCTACCCGGCCATCGGAGGGCTGCCCGCCGAGACCGTGAACACCACCTACAACGACGTCGGTCTCGCGGCCACCATGGTCGGCGGCGCCGAGTACGTCTGGGCCGCCCTGTACGACGACCGGGCCCGCTCGGTGTGGAACCTGTCGGGATCCCGGACCGTGCCCTTCAGCCGGGTGACCGAATACGACGCCGACCAGCGCGTCAAGGCGATCAAGGCGGGCGGCGGCGACACCACACTGCAAGACCTGCAGTTCACCTACGACGACACCTTCGGCAACATCGTCGACCGGCACACGACTCTGAACGGGCAGTCCTGGCGCGAGTGCTTCGACCACGACGACCGCCAACGCCTCACCCGCGCCTTCACCACAACTGGCACCTGTACGGCGGGCACACCCGGCACGGGTGCCAACGCCTACGACCACACCTACACCCTCAGCGTCGACGGCAACCTCACCCGGCGAGTCGAGAGCGGCACGCAGATCAACTACACCTATCCGGCGGCAGGCGGTACGCGTCCACACGCGCCCACCGCGGTCGGCGGCAACACCTACACGTGGAACGCCAACGGCGATCTGGCGAGCCGTACCATCTCAGGCCAGACTGAGACACTCACCTGGAGCCCCGAACGGCTTCTCCTCGCGGCCGGAACCTCCAGCTTCGTCTACGACGCCGACGGCAAACGCCTGCAGCGCAAGACCACCGCGGGCACGACCCGCTATATCGACGGCCACGAGATCACCGGATCGACGGCGGTCCGCACCTATAGCTTCAACGACACACCTATCGCGATCCGCACGACCACCGGCGTGGAATACCTGGCCACCGACAACCAGGGATCGGTTCAGCTCACCGTTCCCACCGCCTCCGTGACACCCAGTCACGCCAGGTCCTATCAGCCGTACGGCAAGCCGCGCGGCACCGACAGGCCCAGCACCGACCGCGGCTGGATCGGTCAGATCGAGGACAGCGCCACCGGGTTGAACTACCTCAACGCCCGCTACTACGACCCATCGATGGGGCGGTTCGTCTCCCCTGACCCACTCTTCGACGTCGCCCGGCCACAGACGATCAACCCCTACGCCTACGGGCTCAACAACCCCACGGCCTTCTCCGACCCCAGCGGCCTGATTCCCGACGCGTGCGCCTTGGGGGAGATCAAGTGCACGTTCAACGGCAAGGGCTGGATCAACGTCCAGCCCGTGCAATCGACCCCCGAGCCGCCCTCGCTATCCCAGGACATCTGCGCTCCGGGCAGTTCCGGGAACACCGATCCCGCATGCGGGCCCAGGGAGCGCGGCACCATCGCCGGCGGTGAAGACCTCACCGTTGACGACCTCGCCGAGCGGGTGATCGACGGCTCCGACACCGCGCTCGACGCCGTCGATCTCGGCCTCGAGTTGTGCACCGATTCCCTCGGCTGCGCCCGGATCACCGGGTTCGTCGAGGCGACCGGCGACATCGGGTTCGCCACCGGCGCCATCGGTGTCGTCATCGACTGCGAGTCACAAGGCTGGACCAGCCAGGCGTGCGTCAAGGGGGCGGTCCTGGAGGGCGGCCAGTTGATTCCGGGGGTGGGGGTCGTCTTCCTCACGCTGGACGTGCTGGACCAGTTCGGACTCGTGGATCCCGTCATCGACTTCCTGCAGGAGATGTTCACCAGCGACGGACGGAGCCCCGTGCGGACGTGTGACTCTGGGTCCAGGCCGGAATACGGGTGCACGCACCTGCCCAGTGGCGGGCAGGGCGAGTACACCGGATCGGCCGGCGTTCCGCCGCCATGCACGGGCTGCGCAGCTCCACAGGCAGGCCCATGCCCGCTGAGGGGGTGCGACCACAACAGTTACAACCTGAATGACTGATCACTGGCTAGGGGGGCGTTCCGACCGGAACGCCCCCCTTTGTCGTGGCGCGTTGATCCCTCAGGTGATCGTTCTCCACGTCGGTATGGGCGCGGGGATCGGACCGGAGGTCGCCACCGCAGCCCCGGGCGTGAGGTACGCGCAGGTCGCCTGAACGGCACGACCACCAATCCCAGCCCCGCTCCTGTCAGCAGCAGGGGACCGGCGATGCCGACCGCATAGCCGGTCGTCGCCGTGATCGGGACGAGCCACGCGACGCCGGTCGCGAGCAACGCCATGCCGATGGGCTAACGGCTTCCAGTGGAGCGCCCACATCGACGAGGGCTTCGCGTGGCCGATCACGTTCGCCGGCCGGGGCCTGCGCGTTGGTTGAGGGGCATCGCGATCAGAGCGACGCTCAAGCGTCGGTGACGCAGGACGCCTTGAGGGCCGCCGCCCCTTCTTGGCCGAACAAGGCCCGTCATCCTTGGGAACCTTCAGGACGACGGGCATCGTGTCCTCCGCGCTTCGGCGCGGTGGGGAGGCGCAGGAAGGTCGCCACCAGGAGAGCTGTGACGATCGCGAGGGCGGCGTTGACGCCGATCGCGAACCGCAGCCCGGGAAGAAGGGACGAGGCGACCTGGCTCATGGCGAGAGCGGACATGACCGGCGTGCCGAGGGTGATACCGACCTGCTGGCTCATGGTGACCAGTCCGGTCGCGAGCCCCTGCTGCTCGCTCGGGACGCCGGCGGTGGCGGTGACGGTGTAACCGACGATCGCGACGAGGTTCGCGACCCCGCCGACAAAGGTGACGACGAGCAGTGCGATGAGCCATCCGCGGTCGTCTCCGACGAAGGCGAGCGGGATCGTCGCGGCTGCCTGAACGACGAAGCCGACGATGATCGCGGTCTTCGACCCGGTTCTGCCGATGACCCTCGGGGCGAGGAGCCCGCCGGCAACGGTTCCCGCGCCGAGGACGGCGAGGATGAGGCCCGCGCCCACGGCGCTGTGACCGAGGATCTCCTGGAGGTAGAGGGTCAGCAGGAACACGAGCGAGGTTTCGGTCGCGAAGGCGAGGAGTCCTGCGATGTTGCCCCACGCGACGTTGCTGCGCCGCAGCAGCGCGGGGGCGACGAGCGGTTCGGACACTCGGGACTCGACGGCCCAGAAGATCGCGAAGAGCACGACGGCGGCGGTGATCGGTCCCCATGAGGCGGGGCTGCGCCAGCCCGCCTCGCCGGCGGTGGCGATGCCGTAGACGAGGGCGACGAGGCCGGACGTGACGGTGATCGCGCCGGGAAGGTCGAGGCGGGGACGCCTCTCGGCCGGCTTCTCGGCCAGGACGAACGGGGCGGTGAGGAGCACCGCGATGGCGACGACGACGTTGATGAAGAACGCCCATCGCCAGCTCACCCCACCGGTGAGGACGCCACCGAGCACCGCGCCGATGGTGAAACCGGCGGCCATGAGAGCACCGTTGAGACCGAGGGCACGCGAGCGTGCCGGACCTTCACCGAACATCGTGGTCAGCAACGACAGGGCGGCGGGGGTGACCATCGCGGTGGCGATGCCCTGGCCGACGCGAGCCGCGAGCAGGACGACGGGCTCTTGGGCCAGGCCACCGGCAAGGGAGGAAACGCCGAGCAGCACGATGCCGAGGAGGAAGAGTCGCTTGCGGCCGAACAGGTCCGCGACGCGACCGAAGAGCAGGGTGAACCCGGCGGCGCAGAGCGCGAACGACGTGACGATCCATTGCAGATCACCGGTGGCGAAACCGAGGTCGCGGCCGATGTGCGGCAGCGCGACGTTGAGGATGGAGAAGTCCACCGCGAGCGTGAAGTTCGCCGTGAGCAGCACGGCCAGCACGACCCGCTGGCGCGAGGACGACCGCTCGGGGAGAGCGGACGATGGTGAGGGAGACGTTTCGATGTCCAGCATGTGACCCACACTCGGCGGCCCCGCCGTGCGCAGCCAGAACCCCCGGTTGCCTACCACTGAGGAGGATAGGCTCCGGCCGTCACGGTCGGCGAGAATGGCGGCATGGCAGTACAGCCCGCGCTCCAGGACCGGCCGGTGACCGAGCTCGGCGAGTTCCTCCGCTCACGCCGCGACCGGCTCACCCCCGAAGACGCCGGTGTGCGCAGCTACGGCCGCCGCCGGGTGCCCGGTCTGCGGCGCGAAGAGCTCGCGCAGCTCGCCGGGGTGTCGGTGACCTATCTGACCCGCCTGGAGCAGGGGCAGTCGCAGAACGCCTCCGACGCGGTCATCGACGCTCTGGCCCGGGCCCTGCGTTTGGACGCGGATGAGCGGGCGCACCTGTTCGCGCTCGCTCATCCGGCTCCGGTCAAACGCCCTCGCCCGCCGAAGCCGGAGAGTGCCAGGCCCGGCGCCGAGCAGCTTCTGCACGCGATGGGTGATGTGCCCGCTGTGCTGCTGGGCCGGTTCAACGACGTCCTCGCCTGGAACCGGACCGGGCACCTCCTGCTGGCCGGACACCTCGACTTCACCGCCCCCGCGAGGCCGGCGGATCGGCCGAACCAGCTCCGCATGCTGTTCCTCGATCCACACACCCGCGACCTCTACCTCGATTGGGCGGCCGAGGCGGCGCTCGCGGTGGCCTCACTGCGCTACATCGCGGCTCAGTTCGCCGGCGACCGGCGCCTGGCCGAACTTGTCGGAGAGCTCAGCCTGAACAGCCCGGAGTTCGCCTCGTTGTGGGCCGGTCACGCCGTGAAGCTGTGCACGAGCGGTTCGAAACGGTTCCGCCATCCCGAGATCGGCGCCCTCACGCTTGACTACGAGGTGCTGCATCTGCCCGAAGGCAACGGTCAGCGCATCCTGACCCACGCCGCCAAACCTGGCAGCACCTCGTACGCGGCCCTGCGGTTGCTGACGTCCCTGTGATCAGCCGCGCACTTCCCCTGGCCGGTGCGGCCGGGTACGGGTAAGCACGATGAGGGTCAGGCCGATCCCGGTGAGGACCGCGCCGGTGACGCCGGGGCTGCGCAGGCCGTAGCCCAGGTCGATGGCGGCTCCGGCGAGACCGACACCCATGGTGTTGCCGAGGTTGAACGCGGCGATGTTCGCCGCCGACGCGAGCGTCGCCGCGCCTTGGGCGTGCCGGAGGACGCGCGCCTGGAGTCCGGGGACGGTGGCGAACCCGACCGCGCCGAGCAGCATCAGCAGGATCGCGCTGGGAAGCGGCATCGACGCGACGGCCCTCAGCGCCAGGATCACGATGGGCAGCGCGATCGCGAGAACGAGAACAGCGGTGTCGGCGTTCTTGTCGGCTGCGCGGCCGCCGAGGATGTTCCCCGCGAACAGGCCGATGCCGAACAGGACGAGCAGCCACGGGATGGCGGACGCCGGGTAGCCGGTGACCTCGCGCAGGAGCGGCTCGATATAGGTGAAGACGCCGAACATACCGCCGAAGACGAGCGCGGTCGTGAGCAGGGACGCGAGCACCTGCGGCCGCGCGAGAGCGCGGAACTGCCGGCCGAGGGGTAGTTGATCCGGCTCCGGCTCTGTCCGGGGTACGAGCGCCACCAGGCCGAGCAGCGCGATGACGCCGATCACGCTGATGATCCAGAACGCCGTCCGCCACCCCACCTGCTGCCCCACGAACGCGCCCGCCGGCACACCGAGCACATTGGCGACGGTGAGACCGGCGAACAACGCCGCGACGGCCGATGCCTGCTTCGAAGGCGAGACCAGCGACCCGGCGAGCACGGCCCCGATTCCGAAGAACCCACCATGAGCGAGGGCGGCGATGATCCGCCCGGCGAACATCACCGTGAAGTCAGGAGACCACGCGGACAGGACGTTGCCGATGATGAAGAACGCCAGCAGCAGTACGAGCGCGTACTTGGGCGGCCGTCTCATCAGTAACGGGGTGACGATGAGCGCGCCGGGAACCACGGCGAGCGCGTAGGCGCCGACGAGGTGGCCCGCTTCGCTGATCGTCACCCCCAGGTCGGTGGACACCTCGGTGAGTAAACCTGCGATGACGAATTCGGTGAGTCCGATGCCGAACCCCCCGAGACTGAGCGCCAAGAGCGCGGGTCCGGCTTTCTGGGAGCCGCCCGTACCTGTGGCCCGCGCGGTCCTGATCGCTGTCGGACCGGGGGTGTCGAACGTCATTGGGGCCTCGCCGTCGTTCTCGGGTCGATCATCGGGCCACACAGGTAGATGTGGCCCGATGCTGGACTTCGAGACTGGAACGAGAGTGCGACGGCAGCCATCTCCCTGGTCTGCCTACCACTGCCAGGGATACTTTCGTTCGCCGTGATGCCCTGACGCGGCCAACGCAGCCCTCGTCGCCGATCAGGCGGACGCGACGAGTGCTCACCAAGCGGTGGCCGACAAGTCGCCGGCTCTGCGACCGGGTGACGACGGCGGTCAGGCATGGGGCAAGGTGTCCGGCCCCAGCGGACGATGAAGGAAAGGGGGACTACTCACCCCTTTCCACTCTCAACGTATAGCGCACCGGGGGGCTTGCGGCAAGACCCGGGTCGTGCCGCAGAATCGTGGGCCGAGGCCAGAACCTGCGGAAACGGGGGACACGAAGTGCGGGTGTTGTTGTTGACGTATGAGTCGCGGAGGGACATCGAACCGCCGGCGGGACTCGCGGCGCGGTCAGCCGGGAAAGGCCGCGTGTCCGCGTGAACCATGCGGGATCGTCGAGCCAGGATGCCAATGATCGCAAGCGCCCTCACACTGGAGCCAAGGACGTGAACCCGCTGACCACCAGCGCGTTTGACCTGCCCGACCACCTTCTCCCCAAGGCCGACCCGAAACTGATCGCCGGTGACGAGCGGCACTTCGTGGCCATCGCGGAAAGCCTTGAGCGGTCGATCGCCGAGCTGTCCGAGCGCCTCGACGCCGAACGCAGGGCGCCCGGCGGCGTCGGACGGGCGGTGCTGGACCGTGACCTGGAGATCCACCGGCTGACGGCTCGGCTGCGCGCCCTGCGCCGCTTCGGCCTGGACCTGTGCCTAGGGCACATGGTCGGCGCGGACGACCCCGAGCCCGTGTACATCGGACGACTCGGCCTTACGGACAGCGCGGGTCGCCGGCTGCTGCTCGACTGGCGCTCACCCGCGGCTGAGCCGTTCTTCGGAGCCACCCACGCCAACCCGATGGGCCTGGCGAGCCGCCGCAGATATCGCTGGACCCGGGGCCGGGTCAGCGACTACTGGGACGAGGTGTTCACCTCCGACGGGTTCGAAGGGCACGCCGCGCTCGACGACCAGTCCGCTTTCATCGCCAGCCTGGGCGGCAACCGGTCGGCCCGGATGCGGGACGTGCTCGCCACCATCCAGGCCGACCAGGACGCCATCATCCGCGCGGGATCCCGCGGCGCTCTCGTCGTCGACGGCGGTCCGGGCACGGGCAAGACCGTCGTCGCCCTGCACCGCTCCGCCTACCTCCTCTACGCGGACCCTCGCCTCGGTCACCACCGGGGTGGCGTGCTGTTCGTCGGTCCGCACCAGCCCTACCTGGCCTACGTCGCGGACGTCCTGCCCAGTCTCGGGGAGGAGGGCGTACAGACCTGCACCCTGCGGGACCTCGTCCCCGAAGGAGCAACGGCGGCGATCGAGGCCGACCCGGACGTGGCCCTGTTGAAGTCGTCCGCGGGCATGGTGAAGGCGATCGAGCCGGCCGTCAGGTTCTACGAGAACCCGCCCACCGAGGGGATGACGGTCACGACGCCCTGGTCTGACGTCTGGCTGAGCGCCGACGACTGGGCCGAGGCGTTCGAGGCGTCAGATCCCGGCACCCCGCACAACGAGGCGCGCGACCAGATCTGGGAGGAACTGCTCACGATCCTGGCAGACAAGTACGAGGAGGACATCTCGGTCGACCTGCTGCGTAGATCGCTGCTGCGGGACAGGGAACTGCTCACGACCTTCAACCGCGCGTGGCCGCTGCTCGAAGCGGCCGACCTCGTCGGAGACCTGTGGTCGGTGCCCGCCTACCTGCGGATGTGCGCCCCCTGGCTCGGCGCCGACGACGTTCGGAAGCTGCAGCGCGCGGACGCCCAGGCTTGGACGGTGTCCGACCTGCCGCTCCTGGACGCGGCACGGCAGCGGCTCGGCGACCCGGAGGCGTCACGACGCAAGCGCCGGCAGGAAGCCGCTCTCGCCGCCCAGCGCGAGCAGATGGCCCAGGTCGTCGACAACCTGATCGAGGCCGATGACGACGGCGAAGGGCTCGTGACGCAGCTGCGCCGAGCGGACCTCCAGCGCAATCTGGTCGACGAGTCCGAGCTGCCCACCCTCGACCCGGACCTGCTCGCCGGCCCGTTCGCGCACATCGTGGTGGACGAGGCTCAGGAACTGACCGACGCGGAGTGGCAGATGCTGCTGCTCAGGTGCCCGTCCCGCAGCTTCACCATCGTCGGGGATCGCGCCCAGGCCCGGCACGGGTTCACGGAGTCGTGGCAGGAACGGCTCAAGCGGATCGGGCTCGACCGGGTCGACCTGGCCTCCCTGAGCGTCAACTACCGGACGCCGGAGGAGATCATGTCGGAAGCCGAGCCGGTCATCCGGGCCGTGCTGCCGGACGCCAACGTGCCGACCTCCATCCGCAAGGGCGGCGTCCCCGTCGTGCGGGGGTCCGCTTCGGAGCTGAGCTCGATCCTCGACACCTGGCTCGCCGCGCACGCCGACGGCATCGCCTGCGTCATCGGCGATCCCACGTTCCGGACGACGTCCCGTGTCCGGTCGCTGACTCCGGAGCTGGCGAAGGGGCTCGAGTTCGACCTGGTCGTCCTCATCGACCCGGAGGCGTTCGGCGACGGCGTCGAGGGAGCGGTCGACCGATATGTCGCGATGACCCGGGCGACCCGGCAACTCGTCATCCTCACGAGCTCCTGACATCGCCGGACGAACGCCCGCGCGGTCAAGGCAGGCAGGCTTGCGTGCGGGCCTGGGGCGTTCGGTGTCATTGAGCGGGTCATGTCCGAGCTGTCCACAGGTGCGTTCTCGCCTCCTCAACCTGGCGCAGGATGGCCTGGGCGCCGCTGGCGTCGGCGATTGAACCCGCCTCCTCGATCAGCGCCCAGGCGTGATCACGGCGGCCTTGTGCAGCTGCGACGTAGGCCAGCCCGACCAAGTTCGCGGCAACACCAGGCAAGAACCCGATCTCTCGTCGAAGCCGCGTCGACTCCTCCAGACGCTCACGCGCAGCGTCCAGCCGGCCGGCGACGTGGTCCGCGTATCCCAGATGTCGAAGCGCGTACGACATCGTGAGCTTGTCGCCGACCTGCGCTGCGAGTTCAGATGACCGTTCGAGAAAGGGAACCGCGGTGTCGTTGTCCCGCATGGACATCTGGTGGTAGGTGCCGACCCAGAACAGTGCCTCGCCTTCGCCTCGTACGTCGCCGAGCCCCTGATAAAGCTCGGTGGCGCGCTGGAACAAGGCCAGTTCGTCGGGGTTCTCGGTTCGCTGCTCATGAGAACGAGCCTGCATGATCCGGCCGCGTGCCACGGCGAGATCGGCCTCGACCATGTTCAGCTCCCGCTCCGCTGTGTCCAGCGCATCGAGATCGCCAACGAAGACGGCCCGTTGGCAGGCCAGCCTGGCCCGTTCGATTCGATCGTCTGTACTCATCGTCTCCTTGTCCACCCATATGCGGCTGCGTGGCCCAATGTCGCACAACGCATCACGCTGAAGGCGTCCCGACCGGGTCAAGCCCGCAGCAAGCCAGCGCCGGTGTGGTCGTGGTTTCCGGCGAGTGGATCGGTCAGGTCTCCGGGTGCGACGGATTCTGAGAGAACAACTGCGTGACAATCGTCGGCGGTTCGGTCTCCCTGGTGTGCAGTGCGAGGCCGCCACCGTTCGCGGGCCGGAACCCCGCTCCAGGGAGTTCGGGAACGTCGATCGCGGTGATCACACGCAGGGCACCGGCCTCGGCCGCCTCGCGGACCGCGTGACGCACCAGCGCCTCGCGTACCTCCGATGGGACGCCGGGCTGGACGTGCGCCAGGTCGAGACGGACGGTGGTGTGCCGCTCGTCCGCCCAGGACGTGGCCGCCTGACCGACGAAGGGTTCCCCGCGGGCGTTGTCGACGTAGGCCTGCAGCCAGCAGGCAAGCCTGCCTTCGACGATCAGCTCCCTCGGAATGGTCACGTCCATCCCCGCCTCGGCCAGCCAGAAGCCGGCATCGGAGGCAAGCGGGGGGACCGGTGCCGACGGCGATCTCGGAAGGGGACGGCCCTCCTCCCGGTCATCCCCTGAGAGGGTGAGCATGCCGTCGTCGAGTGGGACCGAACCGATGAAGAACCCGGCGGGGCAGAGGTCTGGGGCATCGTGGGGGTCCAGCAGGACGTACCCGTCGCGGATCGTCCGGCGGCTTCGGCGCACCAGCCCGGTCGCGAGCTCTTCGGCGAGGCGACCCGCGACGTCCGCGGCCCACTCATACGCCGAGGCCACCGGCAGGCCGGTCCACGGACTCTCGGGCACCGTCGGGAACTCGACCTCGATGGCGTAGGTGTTGGGATCCCGCCGCCAGCGGAAGATCACGAGCATGCGGTCGGGCTCCGCGATGACGTCGACGGCGCAGTAGCCGTCCGTCACAGCGCCCGTACGCAGCAAGCAGGTCCTGACCGCTCCGAGAACCTCTTCACGGGACCATTCGATCGGCACAGGTCCAGACTCCCACACCCTTCCTCCCTCCCATCGGATCGAGCCCGTCACTGAAGATCGCGGATCGCCTCCCTTTGTCGGTGGGCTCCGCTACATTTCCGGTTCGTTGATCAAGAGGCCTGGAGGTCAGAAGATCGTGAACGCGGATCCAACCGCGTGGGAGCGGCGCAGCGTCACCCTCGTGGTGCCGCCCGTCCAGCCGCGCAAGCTGGCGAAGGTGCCCTTCGTCGAGCTGGCCGACGGGCGGCTGCAGGGCGTCGTGTCGAGCGGGTCGGACATCGGGCGGGTGTACGTGTCCTTCATCGCCGCCGGAACCCACGGCTTCAGTTGCAGCACCAACAACAACCGGCCGTGCGGCGGCCTGCACAGCTCGCCCTGCAAGCACCTGCAGGCGCTGGCCGCCGAGGCCATCGTGCAGTACGGCGCCGGGCGGGTCGCCCGCTACCTGCGGGTCGACGGCGCCGACAGCGTCGAATCCGGTCACGATCTGATCGGCCGCCTGAACGGCGGGCCCGAGCAGGGGGCGGCGGCCGTGGTGTTCAGCCGGTTCCTTCGCCACCTGAGCTACCTGGAGCTGCCGGCCACCTCGGCGCCCCTCGCCGAGCTGCACTGGTTCCCCTCGACGGGGGCGGTGCGCTGATGCTCGACGTGCAACTAGGCGCGCTGAACGCCGGCCCGCCGCCGGGCGTCGAGGAGGCCCTCGACCTGGTCGCGGCCTTCGACGACGCGCTCGCGGGCGGCCTGGGACGGCTCGGTGAGCAGGGCGCGCGGGCGGTCACCGGCCTGGCGGCCGCCGTGGCGGCGAGCCCGCTCGGCGACCGGGCCGTCGAGGCGGCGGAGAAGGTCGCCACCGGGTCCGTCGCGGGCGAGCACCTGACGATCCTGGCAGGGGCGCGCGCCGCGCTGCTCGGCGCGGTCGCCGACGCCCTGCTGGCCAGCCTCGACGACGCCCTCGGACGTTCCCGCACCCCGTGGCCGGAACCCACCGCCGGTGCAGCCGCCGCCGTGCCGGAGAACCTGCTCGCCGGGCCCCGGTCATGGCTGCACGAGCTGGCCATCACCGGCTGGCGCGGCGTCGGCCACGACCTCGTCGCCGCCTCCGACCAGGCCGTCGAGGCCATGCTCGCCGAGCCCGCGCTGCGCAGGCCCGCCGTGCTGCTCGACGGGCTGGCCGCCGAGCTGCGCGCCTCCAGCCCGGTGGCCACGATGGAGAAACTGCCGGCCCGTCGCTGGGCCGACCTGTGGACCCGCGCCCTGATGCTCACCCAGCCGGGCCGGCTCGGCGCCGGCGACCCGGGCGTCCCGGTGTCCGGACGGCTGCTCATCCTCGGCGCCGACGTGCACGAGCACGCCACCGCCGTCCAGGTCCAGGTGCACGGCCTGCTGGAGCCGAAGGAGGGCGGCGAGCCCCGGCTGGTGCGCACCGCGATCTCCGCCGCCAAGGTCGACACCATCGTCGGCGCGGCCGTGTGGGGAGTGCTGGGCGACTACCCGGTGCTGCTCGGCGCGCTGGCCAGGCACCTCTCGCTCGACCTCACCGACATGCCGCTGCTGGCCGGTGGCGACCTGCTGTGGGACGAGGGCAAGGCGGTGGCCGGCGAGCTCGCCGCGCCGTTCGCGACCGCCCGCGTCCAGCTCGCCGGCGCCCTCGCGACCGCCGGGCCGCCGCTCGACCGGCACCCGGTGGCCATCGCCGAGCCCGTGCTCGTCGAGGGCTACAAGGCGGCCAAGGTCGACGGCGGCATCGAGTTCCGGCTCGACGGCCAGACCATCACGGTCGCCGCCGACCGGCTGCCCGGCTGCGGCCCGCTCACGCCCCAGCTGCTGGCCACCTCCACGGCCTGCCTCGGCCTGCTGCGCTGGGACGGCCGCTGGCTGCTGCAGCCGCTCGCCGTCCAGTCGACGGTCAAGCGTCAGCCGGTCGCCGCGCACAACGGCGACTGGGCGCTCGGCCCCACCGACCCCAAGGTGGTCAAGTCCCTGGCCAGGTCGGGCGACGCGGTGGCCGTACTCCGCGAACGAGCAGGACGGCTGCTGCGCAGATGACCGACACCCGCGCCGAGGAGAACCGGCGCCAAGTGCTGCTCTGGCGGTTGCTGGCCCGCGTGTTCGACACCGAGGAGCAGCCGGGGCTCGAAGCCGCCAGCGTGGCCGTCGTCGACGCGCTCGGGCTGCCACCCGCGCTGCTCGACCCGTCGGTGTCCGTCGACACCCTGGTGCAGCGCTTTCCCGAGCTGGCGGAGGAGTTCCGCGACCTGATGGCGCCCGGCGACGACGAGCGGCCGCGCGATCGGGCCCGCACCGCCGCCCTGGCCTCCAAGCTGCTGCTCAACCTGTTCGCCACCGGCACCGGCGACGTCACCGCCACCCGGCTGGCCGCCTGGCAGCAGGACGCCGGCTGGTTCGAGCAGGCACTCGGCTGCGAGCCGGGCGGGCTGCGCGCCCAGCCAGGCCAGAACGGCCTCGGCGGCCTGCTCGCCGGGCTCGAAGGCGACCTGGTCAAGCGCATGCGGCTGCGCGAGGTGCTCGCCGACCCCGCGCTGTCGCGGCAGCTCACGCCCAGCATGTCGCTCATCGAGCAGTTGCTGCGCGACAAGGACAACCTGTCGGGCGTCGCGCTGGCCAACGCCAAGGCGCTGATCCGCCGCTACGTCGACGAGGTCGCCCAGGTGCTGCGCACCCAGGTGCAGCAGACCAGCGCCGGCACCGTCGACCGGTCGGTGCCGCCCAAGCGGGTCTTCCGCAACCTCGACATCGAACGCACGATCTGGAAGAACCTCACCAACTGGAGCCCCGAGGACGAGCGGCTCTACGTGGACCGGCTCTTCTACCGGCACACCGCCAAACGCACCGTCCCGGCCCGCATGATCGTGGTCGTCGACCAGTCGGGCTCGATGGTGGACGCGATGGTCAACTGCACCATCCTGGCCTCCATCTTCGCCGGGCTGCCCAAGGTCGACGTGCACCTGATCGCCTACGACACCCGGGCACTCGACCTGACGCCGTGGGTGCACGACCCGTTCGAGGTGCTGCTGCGCACCAAGCTCGGCGGCGGCACCGACGGCATGGTCGCGATGGGCCTGGCCCGCCCCAAGATCATGGACCCGCGCAACACCGCGCTGGTGTGGATCTCCGACTTCTACGACAACCAGGCGGTGCAGACCGAGTTCGAGTCGCTGCACCGCTCGGGCGTGAAGCTGATCCCCGTCGGGTCCGTCAACAGCTCAGGTCACCAGAGCGTGGACCCCTGGTTCAAGCAGAAGCTGAAGGACCTGGGCACGCCGGTGATCTCCGGCCACATCCGCAAGCTCGTGTCCGAGCTCAAGAACTTCCTCACCTAGGAGAATCCCCGCAATGACCGAGATGCTGCGCGCCCCCGCCGAGGTCAAGTACGCCGAAGAGCTCGACTGGCTGGAGTCGGTCGACGACGGCCCCAAGCCGTTCTCCTGGCGGCTCAGCCCCCGCATGGTCCGCCTGTTCGTGCTCGGCTCCGAGCGCTCCGACGGCCTGGACCGGGAGATCCCGCAGAAGTGGTTCGGCGACCGGAGCTTCGTCGAGCGCGCCATCGTCACGCTCGCCTCGGACCGGGGCCTGCTGCTGATCGGCGATCCCGGCACCGGCAAGAGCTGGCTCGCCGAGCTGCTCGCCGCCGCCATCTCCCGCAACTCCACCCTGGTCGTCCAGGGCACCGCGGGCACCACCGAGGACCACATCAAGTACTCGTGGAACGTCTCCATGGTGATCGCCAAGGGGCAGTCGCGCGACTCGATGATCCCCTCGCCCATCATGACGGCGATGGAGCAGGGCGTGATCGGCCGCTTCGAGGAGCTGACCCGCTCCACCAGCGACGTGCAGGACGCGCTCATCTCCATCCTGTCGGAGAAGTACGTGTCCATCCCCGAGCTCGACGACGACAACATCGTCTTCGCTCAGCCCGGGTTCTCCATCATCGCCACCGCCAACAGCCGTGACCGGGGCGTCAACGACCTGTCGTCGGCGCTCAAGCGGCGCTTCAACTTCGTCCGCATCCCCGTCGTGACGAACAAGAAGAGCGAGGCGGAGATCGTCCGATTCCGCACCGTCGAGCTGCTCCGCCGGCACAACATCGACCTGGAGCTGCCGCCCACGCTGCTCGACATCCTGCTGCGGAGCTTCGCCGACCTGCGCGCCGCCGCCGCGTCGGCCCAGAGCGACGACGGCCGGCTGGAGTCCGCGCTGTCCACGGCCGAGCAGATCGGCGTGCTGGAGGACGCGATCCTGCACAGCAACTTCTTCGGCGACCGCACCCTCCAGGCCGAGACGCTGGCCGGTTCGCTGGTCGGCTCGCTGGCCCGGCGCACCCCCGAGGACCTGGCCATCCTCAACAAGTACTGGCACGGGGTCGTCGAGCCGCGCAGCAAGAAGGAGGGCGGCGAGTGGCAGGGCTTCCTCGAAGGCGGTCGCCAGGCGATCGCCACGCTGTCATGAGCACCTTCGGCGCTCTCCGCCGGCAGTTGGACGACGCCGCCGAGACCTTCGCCGGCTCGCCCGGCGCCCTGTCCGAGATCCTCACGGGCATGGTCGACGACGTCGACCGGGCGCTGGGCGAGCGGCTGGAGATCTTCCCGGTGTGTCACCACTCGCCGGCCTCGGCCTTGGCCATGGCCAGGCGGCTGCGCGACAAGCAGCCGCAGGTCATCTACCTGGAGCTGTGCGAGGACCTGCGGCCGCTCCTCGACGAGCTGCGCACCTGCAAGCTGCCGGTGGCGCTGCAGGCGTTCGCCACCGAGCTCGACGGCTTCCCCGAAAGCTGGGGCCCGCTCAGCGTCGTCGCGCCCATCACCGAGGCGTCCGCCGAATACCAGGCCATCGCCTACGCGCTCGACACCCCCGGCGTCGAACTCGTGCTGGTGGACCGCTCCTCCGACCACGTCTTCCAGTGGCACCCGCGGGAGGAGCCCGGCCGGCCCGCCGAGGAGGCCGCCCTGCACGGTGACGCGGTCGGCGTCGAGATCGGCGACCTGCGGCCCCGCTTCGCCGAGCTCGAAGAGCATCTGCTGCACCACGGCAGGGTCCGCCACTGGTCCGAGTGGTGGGACCAGTACGTCGAACAGCCGCTCGCCGGAGCCGACTACGACACCTACCGCCAGGTCATGGTGCTGATCGGCGGCCTGTTCCGGCGGCTGCGCCCGCACGACGCCGCCAAGCTGGACCGCGACGAGGACCGCGAGCGCCACATGTGGACCCGCATGCGTGAGCACCTGGCCGCGACCGGCGCCGACCCCGAGCGCTGCCTGTACGTGTGCGGCGCCTTCCACGCGGCCAGCCGGGTCGAGGAGTTCGGCCTGGACGCGGCGCGCACGGACTTCGAGATCTCCCCGCGCACCGCCACGAACTGGTTGTACGGCCTCATCCCGTCCAGCCACTCGGCCATCGAGGCGCAGTTCGGGCTGGCCCCCGGGTCGGTGTCGATCGCCGCCGCCACGTACGACAAGGCCGTCAGCCGAGGCGGCGTCAAGCCGTACACACTCAAGGGGCAGCAGAAGGGCAAGCGGCCCGGCACGAAGCCGCCCGCCGCGCCGGTGGCGGTGGCCGACCAGCTGTCTGAGTTCCTGTCCAAACCGGCGCAGCGCGACCCGCTCGACGAGGCCGAGCTGCTCGGCTGGTGTGTCGACATCGTCCGGCTGGCCCGGCGCAACGGCTACCTGTCCAGCACCGCGGACGCCATCGCCGTGTACGAGACGTCCATCCTGCTCGCCGGGATGCGCGGCCGGGCCAGGCCGACGCCGTACGACTTCCAGGACGCGGCCGTCACCTGCATCGAGAAGGACACCGTGCCCGGCCGGCGGGACGTGCGGCGGCTGTGCGAGATCATGCTCGGCGGCGACCGGATCGGCGAGGTCGGCTACCAGTCGATGCCGCCGCTGGCCCAGGACGTGTTCGAGCGGCTCGCGCCGCTCGGCTACGACATGACGAAACGGGCCGTGCACCGGGTGCTGCTCGACCTGAACGCCGAGCCGGAGCTGGAGCCGTGCTCGCACCTGCTGTGGGTGCTGCGGCGGCTGATGCCCGAGCACGCCGTACGGCCCATCATGGGCAGCCGGCGGCTGGGCGAGCGGTCCGTCCAGGAGAGCTGGGACGTCGCGCTCGGCCACCACCAGCGGGCGCTCATCGAGCTCGGCTACGAGGGCGTCACCGTCGAGCAGGTGCTGGAGCAGCGGCTGCGGCGCAGCGTGTGGGAGCCGAAGGCGACCGCCGCCGACGCGCTCCAGGCGGTCGAGGAGGCCATCCTGTTCCTGGGCGGCCGGCGCTTCACCGACGAACTCGGGGCTCGGGCCGTTGAGCTGCTGGCCGCCGAGCGGAGCGTGGACGACGCGCCGGACGTGCTGCGGCGCGTCCGGCGGCTGCTGGCCCACTACCGGGCCACCGAGCCGGCGCTGCCCGAGTGGTGCGAACAGTTCGTCACCACCGGTTACGCGCAGTACTGCACGCTGCTGCCCACCGCGTTCGTGGCCGAGGACGTCGGGGTGCGGCAGGTGGCGGCCATGCTCGGGTTCCTGGCGTCCATGGAGAGCCTGGCGCTGTCGCTCGGCTGCGACCGGGCGCAGCTCGAACTGGCCGTGCGGCAGTCGCATCCGGAGACACCGGGCAAGATCGCGCTGCTGTGGGCGGCGCGGTTCCAGCTCGGCGTGCTGACGATCGGCGAGCTGCGGGAGCGGTGCGCCGAGCTGCTGGCCAACCCGCTGGTGGTGCCGTCGTTCCCGCAGTATCTGAGCGGGTTCGTGCAGGCGCTGGAGGCGGCTCCGGTCCTGACGCCGTTCGTGGTGGAGGTGATCTCCGGGGCGTTCGCGCGGCTGCCGGACGAGGTGCTGCTGCCGTGGCTGCCGACGCTCATCCAGACGCTGCGCGAGGAGGCGCCGGAGCTGGTCCCCGTGCTGATCAGGGAGGCCGGCCGCACCTTCCCGGCCACCCTGACGGCGGTGGACGCCTGGGTGCCGCCGTGGACGGCCCCGTCCGGGCCGGGCGGGGCCGAGGTCGCGACCGCCACGGGGGCCGGTGCCGCCGGTGGGCCGGTCGCGGGGCTCCTCGCCGCCCACCCCGCCGCCGCGGACGCCCTGGCGGCGCTCCTCGGCTGCGAGGGCGGCTGGAAAACTCTCACCCCGGCCGGCAGCGCTCCCGGCCACGACGCGTCCGGCGGCTCGCCGGAGGTGGCCGCCCTGGTGGCGCGGCATCCCACCACGGTGGACGCCGTGGCCGCGTTGCTGTGCGGAGGCGCCGCCGTCTGACGGCACGTCCGTTCCTGGGACGGCCCGCCCCAGGAGCGGGCACCCCGCTGTGGTGTCCGGGCGTGGCCTGGCCAGCGGGTGTCCGGGCTGGAAGCGCCCCCGGAAGCCGCTGAATGAGCCGAGGCTCGAGGACGGGTTGTGGGGAGAGGATGGTTGGAGATATTGTCGACAATCTCGTAGATAATCGCTGGCGATCTTAGGTCACCGCTGGGGCCGAGTCGTTCCATGGGACGATCCGGCGGTGTCGTCGCCCCCACCGGAAAAGGATCGGGTATGCCGACCAAGGGACCCCTGCTGGTCATCACCGCTCATCCAGGAGACTTCGTGTGGCGCGCCGGAGGGGCGATCGCGCTGGCGACCCAGAGCGGGCAGCGCGCGGTGATCGCGTGTCTCAGTTTCGGCGAGCGAGGTGAGTCCGCCGGCCTGTGGCGCAAGGGCCACACCTTGGACGAGGTCAAGGCCGTGCGGCGCGAGGAGGGCGAGAAGGCGGCCGCCGCGCTGGGCGCCGAGGCGGTCTTCTTCGACGCCGGTGACTACCCGTTGGTAGAGACGCCGGAGCTGACCCGGTCGCTGGTCGACTTGTACCGGAGCCTGCAGCCGACCGTCGTGCTGACGCACGCGCCGAGTGACCCGTACAACATCGACCATCCCGTCGCCGGTGAGATCGCCCGCAGGACGCGCATCCTCGCCCAGGCGGCGGGCGTGCCGGGAGATGGCGAGGTGATCGGCGCGCCTCCGGTCTTCTGCTTCGAGCCGCACCAGCCGGAGGTGTGCGACTTCAAGCCGGACGTGCTGCTGGACATCACGCCGGTGTGGGAACGGAAGCTCGCGGCGATGCGCAGTCTCGGCGCGCAGGGCCACCTGGTGGAGTACTACACCGACCTGGGCCGCCGTCGCGGGGTGCAGGCCAAGCGCAACAGCGGGCCGAACCTGGGGCTGCCCGTGGACACGTTCGCCGAGGCCTACCAGCGGGTCTACCCGCAGGTCACCTCCGAGCTGGCCTAGGAGGGGCTTCGCATGGCAGGACATCATGTCGTACGGAACGTGAAGCGGCCCGCTCCCGAGGTGGTCAAGGGACTGCGCGACGCCGGGGTGGCCACGGTGCACGAGGCGGCGGGGCGTACGGGGCTGGTGGCCCCGGCCGTCAGGCCACGGCAGGACGGCGCGGTGATCGCGGGGCCCGCGATCACGGTGTCGAGCCATCCCGGCGACAACCTGATGATCCACGCGGCCGTGGAGATGTGCCAGGAGGGCGACGTGCTCGTGGTGACGACGACGTCCCCCTCCACCGACGGCATGTTCGGCGACCTGCTCGCCGCGTCGCTGCTCGCCAGGGGAGTGGTGGGACTCGTGACCGACGCCGGGGTGCGCGACATCGCCGCCCTGCGCGCGATGGGGTTCCCCGTCTGGGCGCGCGCCGTCTCGGCGCAGGGCACCGTCAAGGCCAGCCCCGGCTCCGTCAACGTGCCGGTGGTCTGCGGCGGCCGGCTGGTACGCCCTGGCGACGTCGTGGTCGCCGACGACGACGGGGTCATGTGCGTGCCCGCCCGGTCGGCCGAGGACGTGCTGGAACGGTCACGGGCCCGGATCGCCGCTGAGGAGGACAAGCGGGCGGCGCTGGGCTCCGGAGTGCTCGGCCTCGACATGTACGGCCTGCGCGAGGTGCTCACCCGGCTGGGCGTCACCTACGTGGACGACCTGCCCGAGGAAGGCTCGTGAAGCCGCGCGTCGCCCCGCTCCGGCTCGATCAGGCCGGCTACCCGGCGTCCCGCCGGCTTGGCGCCCGCGCGCGCGTCACCGGCTTCGACCTCGCGTGGACCAGGCGTCCGGCGTGAACACCGTCGAAGAGATCGAGGACGCGGGGATCCGGTGCGCGCTGATGCGCGGCGGCACCTCGAAGGGGGCCTACTTCCTGGCCGAGGACCTGCCCGCCGAGCCGGACCGGCGCGACGACCTGCTGCTGCGGCTGATGGGCTCGCCCGACGCCCGGCAGATCGACGGCATCGGCGGCGGCCACCCGCTGACGAGCAAGGTCGCGGTGGTGTCGCGCTCGGCGGATCCGGAGGCCGACGTCGACTACCTGTTCCTGCAGGTGCAGGTCACCGAGGCCGGTGTCTCGGCGCGGCAGACCTGCGGCAACATCCTGGCCGGCGTCGCGCCGTTCGCCATCGAGCGCGGACTGGTGCCGCCGGCCGGTGACACCACCCGGGTGCGCATCCGCATCGTCAACGGCGGCGGTGTGGCGACCGCCACCGTGGACACCCGTGACGGCCGGGTGAGGTACGCGGGCGGCACGCGCATCTCGGGGGTGCCGTTCCCGGCCGCGCCGGTGACCCTGGACTTCGCCGGCACGGAGGGCGCCACCTGCGGCAGCCTGCTGCCCACCGGCTCGGTTCGCGACGAGATCGCCGGCGTGGAGACGACCTGCGTCGACAACGGCATGCCCGTGGTGCTGATCGCCGCCCGGGCGCTCGGCGTGACGGGGTACGAGTCTCCCGCCGAGTTGGAGGGCGACGAGACGCTCAAGGCGAAGGTCGAGGAGATCCGGCTGCGGGCCGGTGCGCTCATGGGGCTGGGCGACGTGCGCGCGACCACCGTGCCCAAGATGACCCTGGTGGCCGCGCCCCGCGACGGGGGCACGCTCTCGACCCGGACCTTCATCCCGCACCGGGTGCACACCTCCATCGGCGTCCTGGGCGCGGTCTCCGTCGCCACCGCCGTCCTCATCGAGGGCTCGGTCGCCTCCGAGGTCGCCTCTGAGGTCGCCGCCGAGGTCGCCGCCGAGGGGGCCGCAGAGGTGACTCGCGAGGCGGCCGGCGGTGCCGGGAGCGAGGGCGGTGCGGCCGTGACCACGGCACCGGGAGGCACCCTGCGGATCGAGCATCCGACCGGTTTCTTCGACACCGCGATCGAGGTGTCGGGCAGCGGGGCGGACCTGCGCGTCCGCCGTTCGGGAGTGGTGCGGACCGCGCGCAAGCTCTTCGACGGCCGGGTCTGGCCGCGCGAGCGCTGAATCCCGGCCGTTCATCCGAAATGCGGTCCTGTAGTGCCGTCCCAATGCCGTTCATCCGAAGTGCCGTTCACCTGAAGTTCTGAGAACCCAGGCGCCGCGAGCCGTCTCGTCAGAGCGCCACCAGCAGACCAGCAGACCAGCAGACCAAGAGGAGATCCGATGCGGCCAGCAGCGTTCCGTGACATCGCCCATGTGGGCTCGGTCGAGCTTTTCACCTCGGTGCCGGAGGAGACGCGTGACTTCTTCGTCGACCTGATGGCGATGAAGGAGGTCCACCGGGAGGGCGACTCGATCTACGTGCACGCGTGGGACGACTACGAGCGCCACACCGTGAAGATCACCGGCCGGGACCGGGCCGGAGTGGGCCGGACGTTCCTGCGGGCGGCGAGCCCGGAGGCGCTGCGGCGCCGGGTCGCGGCCATCGAGGAGGCCGGGCTCGGCACGGGATGGAGTGACGCGGAGTTCGGCCTTGGACCCGCCTACCTCTTCGCCGACCCCGACGGCCACGAAATGGGCCTGTACTACGAGACGGAGAGGTACGTCGCGACCGAGGAGCATCGGCCGTCGCTGAAGAACCAGGCCTCGGCCTTCCCCGGCAGAGGGGCCAACGTCCGGCGCCTCGACCATGTGAACTTCCTCGCCTCGGACGTGCCGGCCGCCTCCGCCTTCATGTCCGGCACGCTGGGCGCCCGGGCCACCGAGCAGATCGTCACCGACGAGGGCGAGACGGCCGCCATCTGGTATTCGGTCTCCGACAAGTCCTACGACCTCGTCTACACCTCCGACTGGCTCGGCGCGCGGGGACGGCTGCACCATGTGGCGTTCGCGACCGACACCCGCGAGGACATCCTGCGGGCCGCCGACGTGTTCCTGGAGGCGGGCGTCCACATCGAGACCGGCCCCCACAAGCACGCCATCCAGCAGACGTTCTTCCTCTACGTCTGGGAGCCCGGCGGCAACCGCATCGAACTGTGCAACGCCGGCGCCCGGCTGATCCTGGCCCCCGACTGGGAGGTCATCACGTGGACGCAGGCGGAGCGCGCCAAGGGCCAGGCCTGGGGGCTGAAGACCATCGAGTCGTTCCACACGCACGGAACCCCGGTGATCGACTGACGCCCACGCGCCGCCCGCCCGCACCCCCGGCGGCACGCGGGCGGGGGTGCGGGCGTGGAGATCATGGTGTCATTCTCGGCACCTATACTGTTGACACCTTCAGTCGCCGCCCAGCGGCGACCGACACGGGAGGGAAGGTCATGGGAGCGGGCGATCCCCAGGATCTGGTCGTGGTGAAGATTCGCCGCGCGGTGCTGGACGGGCACTTCGCCCCGGGGCAACGTCTCGTCGAATCCGAGCTGTGCGATCTCTACCAGGTCAGCCGGTCCACCGTGCGGCAGGCGCTGCGTGAGCTCGTCGCCGACGGCCTCATCGAGGTGCAGCGCAACAAGGGCGCGCGGGTCCGCACGATCTCGACCGCCGAGGCGGTGGAGATCACCGAGGTGCGGATGGTGCTTGAGGGCCTGCTGGCGGCGAAGGCGGCGGAGCGGGTCACGCCCGCGCAGGCCGAGAGGCTGCTCGGCATCAAGGACGCGATGCGCGAGCGGGTGGCGGCGCACGACCCGCTGGCCTACTCCGATCTCAACGCCTCGCTGCACGCCCTCATCCAGGAGATCGCCGGGCAGGTGACCGCCCGCACCATCCTGGTCCGGCTCCAGGCCCAGCTCGTCCGCCACCAGTTCCGGCTGTCGCTGCAGCCGGGGCGGTCCACCGTCTCCCTCAGCCAGCACGAGAAGATCGTCGACGCCATCGTCGCCCGCGACCCGGCCGGCGCGGAGGCCGCGATGCGTGCGCACCTGCGCGACGTGATCACCCAGATCTCACAGTCCACGACGCCCCTCGCCGGGGCGGCGGTGCCGGCCACGTCCTGATCGATCGGGCCATCCCCGACGCGTCATCCCCAGTCAGTGGCAGGCCGCGGCGTTCGCGCCGTCGGCCCGCTCTGACGTGCCCGGATGCCCTCCCAAGTGTGGCGACAAGTTTGGCGCCTCTCTTGGTTCATAAATCGTTGACAATCGCGTACATAATCAATAGCGTCACCGACGAGCGGTGTCATCAGGTGAGGACAGCCATCGGCCGGCTGCCGTCTCGCGACTGCTCCGCGCGGCCACCGAAAGGGCGCCGCCGTGCGCACCCCGACGTCCGGCCTGCTCTCCGCTGAGGACCGGCAGCGCGACCGGTGTCCGTCCCGCGCCGCTAGGAGGGCGGAGGACGGCACGCCGACCCCCGCCGGGGCCTCGTCCGATCGAGCCCCGACGTCATCTCACCCCCCAGACCGAAGCCCTGGAGAAGCACCGTGACCACAATTCGCGCGGCTCTGGCCGCCGCCGCCGTTCTCCTGCTCGCCGCGTGCGGGAGCGGGCAGAGTCCTTCCTCCGACGCCGGTGACCCGGCCTCGGCCGGTGTCACCCCGGTGAAGGTCAGCGTCATCCCCATCATCGACGTCGCGCCGATCTACCTCGGCGACCAGCAGGGATTCTTCGCCGAGGAGGGGCTGAAGCTGGAGCTGGTGTCCGCCCAGGGCGGCGCCGCGATCGTGCCCGCGGTCGTCAGCGGTCAGGTGGACTTCGGGTTCAGCAACTTCACGTCGCTGATCATCGCCAGGTCCAAGGGCCTGCCCCTCAAGGTCGTCGCGCCCGGAGCCGCCTCGACAGGCGTCCAGGACAAGGACTTCGGCGGCGTGGTCGTCAAGGCCGGCAGCCCGCTGAAGTCGGCCAAGGACCTCGCCGGCAAGCGCGTCGCGGTCAACACGCTGAACAACATCAACGACACCACGGTCCGGGCCGCCATCCGGGCCGACGGTGGCGACCCGAAGAACGTCAACTTCACCGAGCTGGCCTTCCCGGACATGCTCGCCGCCCTGGACAAGGGCAACGTCGACGCGGTCCAGGTCGTCGAGCCCTTCCTCGCGACCGCCAAGAAGAACGGTGACCGCGTCATCGCGTCCAACTACGTGGACACCGCCCCCGGCCTGACCATCGCCGGCTACTTCACCTCCGAGCAGACCGCCACCTCCAAGCCCGACCTGGTGAAGCGCTTCTCCGCCGCGATGCTGAAGTCGCTGAAGTACGCCACCGACAATCCGGACGCGGTGCGCAAGGTCCTGCTGACCTACACGAAGATCGACCCGGCGCTGACCGACTCGCTCACGCTCCCGACGTACCCGTCGGAGATCAACACCAAGTCGCTGGAGACCCTGTCGTCGCTCGCGGTGCAGGACGGTCTGATCGAGAGCGCTCCCGACCTCAGCGGGCTCCTTCCGTGACGGCGGCGGTGACGGCGGGCGCACCGCGACGGGGCCAGGGCGGACGCCGTCACCGCGCTCTGCCCGCCTGGCTCCTCGGTCTGATCGGCCTGGCCGGGCTGGTGGCCGTGGTGGAGCTGGCGCCGAGGGCCGGGCTGGTGGACACGCGCTACCTGCCGCCGTTCAGCCAGATGGTCTCGGCGCTGGCGGAGCAGGCCGCGACGGCCGAGTTCTGGCAGGCGCTGCTGGAGACGCTGCGCGGCTGGGCGATCGGCCTGTCGATCGCCATGGTCGCGGGCGTGGCGCTGGGCATCCTGATCGGCGGCATCCCGCTGGTGCGGGCCGCGCTGAACTCCACGATCGAGTTCCTGCGCCCGATCCCGTCGGTGGCGCTGATCCCGCTGGCCGTGCTGCTGTTCGGCACGGACATGCGCTCGACGCTGCTGCTGGTGGTGTACGCCTCCTTCTGGCAGGTGCTGGTCCAGGTGTTGTACGGCGTGCGGGACGTGGATCCGGTCGCCCGGGAGACCGCGCGCTCGTACCGCTTCCGCCCGCTGACCCAGGTGCGCACGGTGATCTGGCCGACCGCGCTGCCGTACGTGATGACCGGGTTCCGGCTGGGCGCGGCGGTGGCGTTGATCCTGGAGATCACCGGCGAGCTGATCATCGGGTCGCCCGGGCTCGGCAAGCAGATCGCGGTGGCGCAGACCTCGGGCGCGGTGGCCTCGATGTACGCGCTGGTCATCGTGGTCGGTCTGATAGGTGTGGTCGTCAACGTGATCGCGCGCGCCACCGAGCGCCGGGCACTGCGTTGGCACCCTTCGATCCGTAGGGAAGTGTCCTCTTGAGCGCGATGGATGCGGGCCGGAAGATCCTGCTGCTGCTGGCCGTGCCGGTGCTGCTGATCGCGGCCTGGTGGGTGGCGACGGCGGGTAGCACGAACTTCTTCTGGCCGCCGCTGGCCCAGATCGCCGGCACGTTCGGCGAGACGTGGTTCACCGGCCGGTTCACCGCCGACGTGCTGCCCAGCCTGGCCCGGCTGCTGGTGGGTTACCTGGCGGCCGTGGTGCTGGGCGTGGGCCTGGGCACCGCGATCGGTTCGTCGCGCACGCTGCGCGGCCTGCTGGAGCCGGTGCTGGAGTTCTTCCGGGCGATCCCGTCGCCGGTGCTGGTGCCGATCCTCATGCTGTTCGCCGGCATCGGGAACGAGATGAAGGTGCTGGTGATCGTCTCCGGGTGCGTCTGGCCGGTGCTGCTGAACACGGTCGAGGGCGTGCGCGCGCTCGACGAGGTGCTGCGCGACACCGCCCGCTGCTACCGGCTGCGCCGCCGCTCGCGGCTCATCCACCTGGTGCTGCGCGGCGCCAGCCCGCAGATCGCGGCCGGCGCCCGGCAGGCGCTGTCCATCGGGATCATTCTGATGGTGATCAGCGAGATGTTCGCCGCGAGCAACGGCGTGGGCTTCACCATCATCCAGTTCCAGCGCAGCTTCGCGATCCCGCAGATGTGGACCGGGATCATCATGCTCGGCCTGATCGGCATCGTGCTGTCGCTGATCTTCCGGGTGGTGGAGGCCCGGCTGCTGAGCTGGTACACCGGACTGCGCATGTCACAGCGAGAGGGCTGAGATGACCACCACCCCCTTCGGCGCCGCCGCGCGCCCGGAGACCACCACCGTGATGCTGGACGTCCGCGGCCTGAAGAAGGTCTACGAGGGCCGGGGCCGCACCGTCGAGGCGGTCCGCGACCTGACGTTCACCGTCGGCTCCGGCGAGCTCGTCTGCATCGTCGGCCCCTCCGGCGCCGGCAAGACCACCCTGCTGCGGTGCATCGCCGGGCTGCTCGACTGCACCTCCGGCGAGGTGGTTCTGGAAGGCGAGAAGGTGACCGGCCCGCCCCCGGGCATGGCCGTGGTCTTCCAGGAGTACGGCCGCAGCCTGTTCCCCTGGATGACCGTGCGGCAGAACGTCGAGCTGCCGCTGAAGGAGAAGAAGGTTCCCAAGGCCGAACGCCGGCGGCTGGTCCAGGAGGCGCTGGAGGCCGTCGGGCTGTCCGAGGCCCAGGACGCGCACCCCTTCCAGCTGTCCGGAGGCATGCAGCAGCGGGTGGCCATCGCCCGTGCCGTCGCCTACGAGCCGCACCTGCTGCTCATGGACGAGCCGTTCGCCGCCGTCGACGCCCAGACCCGGGCCGATCTCGAGGACCTGGTCAGGTCCCTGTGGAAGCGCCTCGGCGTCACCGTGCTGTTCGTCACCCACGACATCGACGAGGCCGTCTACCTCGGCCGGCGCGTCATCGTCCTGTCCAGCTCGCCGACGGTCGTGCTCGAAGAGGTCACCGTCGACCTGCCGGACGAGCGTGACCAGCTCACCACCCGCTCGCTGCCGCGCTTCGCCGAGCTGCGCGGGCACGTCTACGAGCTGGTCCAGCAGGCCAAGAGCGGCCACCGCCCGGCCTCCTGAGCGCGCCGCCCGCCGGGCGCCCGCCGCGCCCGCGGGCGCGCGCCAGGGCTCATCGGCCGAAAGTACGCCTGGTTGGGTGGACGATCGGCCGGTTCGGATCGGGCCGTTCTCCTGATGAGCCGCGTCGCCTCGATCGTCATGATCGGGGCATGAGCGACGAGAGCACGACAGGACATCTCCCGTTCCCCCGGCCGCCGCGAAGCGACCGCCCGGCAGACGACCGGAACCGAGCGAGGGTTTCCCCGGCCGGTTCCTCCACGCGGGCGGGGTGGCTCGTGCCCGCCGCGCTGATCCTGCTCAGCGCCGTTCCCATGGTCGCGGGCGCCGTGCGCCTCAACGAACTGGCCGGTGGTGCGGCGATCACGCCGGAGAACGCACGGTTCTTCGCGGCCCCCCTGCCCGTGGTGGCGCACATTCTGTGCGTCAGCCTCTACTGCGTTCTGGGGGCCTTCCAGTTCGCCGCGGGTTTCCGCCGGCGCAGGCCCGGCTGGCACCGCGCCGCCGGGCGGCTCCTGATCCCGAGCGGACTGGGCGCGGCGCTCACGGGGCTCTGGATGACCCTGTTCTATCTCAGCCCTCCCGGCGACGGTGAGCTCCTCGCCGGCCTCCGGCTCGTGTTCGGCACGGCCATGGTCGTGGTCATCCTCCTCGGTCTCGCCGCGATCCGGCGGCGGGACATCGCCCGGCACCGCGCATGGATGATCCGCGGTTACGCGATCGGGCAGGGGGCGGGCACACAGGCGCTGACTCTTGCGCTGTGGTTCCTGATCGCCGGCCCCCCCGGAGAGCTTCCCAGGGCGCTGCTCGTGGGCGCCGGGTGGATGATCAACCTCGTGGTGGCCGAGTGGGTCATCCGTAGGCGGCCACGCACCTCGACTCATCCGAGGCGCCGTTCCACTCGGGACACCAGGTGGGGTCAGCCCATCGGCGAGGATCGCACCTTCTGATCGGCTCATGCTTCTCACCCCTCTCCAGATCAGGCGTTCGTGATCCGATACCCCACGCCGGGCGTGGTGGTGATGGCCGGCGGCTCACCGAGTTTGCGGCGCAGCCGGCCGATGGTGACCGTGACGGTGTTGGTCAGGGGGTTCGCGTGCTCGTCCCACACCTGTTCGAGCAGGTCCTCGGCGCTGAGGAAGGCGGGGGCGGCGCGCAGGAGCGCTTCGAGCAGGGCGAACTCCTTGACCGACAGGTCCAGGTGACGGCCGTCGCGGGTGGCGGTGCGGCGCAGCGGATCGAGCTCGAGGCCGGCCGCGCGCAGCGTACGAGGCCGGGAGGAGGGCCGGCGGCGGGCCAGGGCGCGGACGCGCAGCACCAACTCGGGGAAGTGGAAGGGCTTGGCCAGGTAGTCGTCGGCACCCAGGGTCAGGCCGCTGACCCGGTCGACGGGGGAGTCGGCGGCGGTCAGCATCAGGACCATGACCCGGTCGTCCTGTTCGGTGATCATCTGACAGAGCGTGTCGCCGTGGATGCCCGGTAGGTCACGGTCGAGGACGACCACGTCGTAGGCGTTGAGGTCGAGCTTGGCGGCGGCTTCCAGACCGTCGTGGGCCACGTCCACGGCCATGCCCTGATCGCTCAGACCTTCGACGAGCACGGCGGCGAGGGAGCGGGCATCCTCGACCACGAGCACTCTCATGCCGGGACCTCCGCCGGTGCGGCCGACAAGGGCAGCGAGACGGCGACGCAGAGGCCGCCTTCGGGCCGGGCCCGCAGGTCGAGGGCGCCGCCGTGCGCGGCGGCGATGGCCGCGACGATCGACAGGCCGAGCCCGGAGCCGTCGCCGGGGCGGGTCCGGTCGGCGCCGAGCCGCTGGAAGGGCTGGGCCAGCCGATCGACCTGCTCCTGGCCGAGAACGCGGCCGCCGGTCTCGACGACGAGCCGAGCCGTCGTGCCGTCGGCGGAGGCGGCGACTCGGATCCAGCCGCCTTCCTGGTTGTGGGTGACGGCGTTGTCGACGACGTTGTCGATCATGCGGGTGAGGAGCGTGCTGTTTCCCTGCGTCCACGCGTCGTCATCGCCAGCGGTGCCGGGGGAGCGGACGGTGAGCCGCTTGGCGGCGATGTCGGCCGCCCGGGCGTTCAGGGCGTCGGCCGCCAGACGGCCGAGCGGGAGCGTCGTGCGGTCGGACAGGGCGCCGTGCTGGGCGCGCGCCAGGATGAGGAAGCCTTCGAGGAGCCGGTCGACCTGGTCGAGCTCGGCACGGAGCCGGCCGGCCAGCGCGGCGGTCTGCGCCGGCACGGGTTCGGGCTTAGCCAGGGCCACGTCCAGGGACGCGCGCATGGTGGTCAGCGGAGTGCGGAGCTCGTGAGAGGCGTTGGCCACGAACCGGCGCTGCGCGGCGAACGAGCTCTCCAGTCGTTCCAGCAACTCGTCGATGGTGTCGGCGAGGTCCTTGACCTCGTCGGCGGGGCCCTGCGCGGCCAGCCGCTCGTGCAGGTTGTCGGCGGAGATCCGGCGGGTGGCCGTGGTGATCGTCCGCAGCGGGCGCAGCACCCGGCTCGCGATGACCCGGCCCAGAACGACCGAAACCACGCCCATGACCGCCAGCGCCACCGCCGAGCCGATCAGGAGCTGGCGCGACTGGGCCGCGTGCGCGTCCGACAGCTGGGCTTGGAGCCAGTCGATGCGCTCGGTGGCCGCGGCGAGCGTGGCCGGCTCGACCGGCGTGGTCCCGGCGGGCACGGACTGGGTGACCCGGGTCCCTCCGAGGCCCACGAGGTTGGTGATGACCAGCAGTCCGACTCCGGACAGCAGGAACATGACTCCGTACAGGACGGTGAAGCGCCGTCGTGCGGTGCGCGCCGGTCGTCGCCACTTTCTCATGAGGTCCAGGATGCCGGGCCGGACCTAACAGCGATGTGACGGCATCCGTTCGGCCCGTGTTAGGGCCGGGGCCGTACAACCGATCGCATGCGAGCAACCATCGAAGTCAACGGGCTGCGCAAGCGGTTCGGCCGGACCACGGCGCTGGACGGCATGTCGTTCACCGTGCTGCCGGGGCAGGTCACCGGGTTCGTCGGACCCAACGGGTCGGGCAAGTCCACCACGATGCGGGTGATCCTCGGCCTGGACGCGGCCGACGAGGGCCACGCGCTGATCGGCGGGCAGCCGTACCCGAGCCTGCGCGAACCGCTCAGCCACGTCGGTGCGCTGCTGGACGCGTCCGCGCTGCAACCCGGCCGCACCGCGCGCGACCACCTGCTGTGGCTGGCCCACTCCCAGGGCCTTTCCGGCAGGCGGGTCGACGAGGTGCTCGAACAGGTGGGGCTGCGGTCCGCGGCCCGGCGCAAGGCGGGCGGCTTCTCGCTGGGCATGCGGCAGCGGCTCGGCATCGCGGCCGCGCTGCTCGGGGACCCGCCGGTGCTCATGCTGGACGAGCCGGTCAACGGCCTGGACCCCGAGGGCATCGTGTGGATGCGCGGCCTCCTGCGGTCGCTGGCCGGGGAGGGGCGGGCCCTGCTGGTGTCCAGCCATCTGATGAGCGAAGTGGAGGACACCGCCGACCATCTCGTGGTGGTGGGCAAGGGCCGCGTCATCGCCGACACCAGCGTGGCCGACCTCATCGCGGCCGCCTCCCATGGCCGGGTCACCCTGCGCACGCCGGCGCGCTCCGCGGCGATGTCGGCGCTGGGTCAGGCCGGCGCCACGCCGGCCGTCACCGATCGCGACACTCTCGTCGTCTCCGGGCTGCCGGCCGAGCGGATCGTGGCCGTCCTCAACGCGAACGCGGTGCCGTTCTCCGAAGTGGCGGCGCATCGGGTGACGCTGGAGCAGGCCTACCTGGACCTCACCGGTGACGCGGTCGAATACCGGGGAGCGGCCCGATGAGCGCCATCACACAGCGCTCCGAGCCGCGGACCGGGCGCGGGGACTTCGGGCGGCTGCTGCGCGCCGAGTGGACCAAGTTCAGGACGGTACGCGGCTGGGTGGTCACCATGACGGCGGCGGCGCTGGTCACCGTGTTGCTCGGGCTGCTGTCCGCGTCCGGTGAGCACTCCTCGTGCGGCGCCGGGCCGGTCGAGACCGCCTGCCAACCGCCTCCTGTCGGGCCGGACGGCGAAGGGGTGGACGACTCCTTCTTCTTCGTGCACCGGTCATTGGCCGGCGACGGCGGCATCACCGCCCGCCTCACCTCCCTGACCGGCGTGATCCGCAAGCCCGACGTCATCCCGGGGCAACGGAACACGGTCGCCGGGGTCGTGCCGTGGGCGAAGGCCGGAATCATGATCAAGGAAAGTACCAGGCGGGGCTCGCCGTACGCGGCGGTCATGATGACCGGCGAGCACGGGGTGCGGATGCAGCACAACTTCACCCACGACGTGGCCGGCCGGCCGGGCGGCGTCTCCAGGCAGGCGGCGCGCTGGCTGCGGCTGACCCGCTTCGGCGACACCCTCACCGGATACGAGTCCGCCGACGGCGCGAACTGGACCCGCATCGGCACCGCATCCCTGGCCGGGCTGCCGGCGACCGTCCAGGTCGGGCTGTTCGCGGCCTCGCCGGGCGACCTGATGGTCACGCAAGAGGATCTCGGCGGGTCCACCGCGGCGGTCCGCTTCACCGAGGCCACCGGCGAGTTCGACCAGGTCAAGCTGGAGGGCGAGGTGTCCGGTGCCTGGCGCGAGGACGACATCCGCGGCGGCCCTCTCAAGCCTGACGGGTCGGTGCACCACCCGGGCCGTGCCGCCCGGTCCGGCGACACCTTCTCCGTCACCGGCGTCGGCGACATCGCGCCGGTCATCGAGGGCCCGTTCGCCGAACGCCCCCTCGGCAGCGCGACGGCCGGGCTGATCCTGGTGATCGTGGTGGCGGTTCTGTTCATCACGGCTGAATACCGGCACGGCCTGATCCGGGTCACCCTGCTGGCCGGCCCGCGCCGCGGCCGGACGCTGGCGGCCAAGGCCCTGGCGCTCGGCCTGGTCACCTTCGCCGCCGCGCTGCCCGCCGTCGTGATCACGTTCCTGGTCGGCGGGCGGATCCTGCGAGCCAACGGCAACGTCATCCTCCCGGTGCCGGTGCTCACCCAGGTGCGCGTCGTGGCCGGCATGGCGGCGGTCTTCGCACTGGTCGCCGTGCTCGCCCTCGCCCTCGGCGCGCTGCTGCGGCGCGGCGTCGCGGCGGTCATCACCGCCGTCGCGGTGATCGTGGTGCCGCTCGTCCTCGCGACCACCTCGATCCTGCCCGACAGCGCCGCGCGATGGCTGCTGCGCGTCACGCCGGCGGCCGGCTTCGCCGTCCAGCAGAGCATCCCCGAGTACGCGCACGTGCTCAGCCACTACGCGCCCACCGCCGGGTTCTACCCACTGCCGCCGTGGGCCGGCCTCGCCGTGCTGGCCGGATATGCCGCGCTCGCCCTCGGCCTGGCCGTTTTCCGGCTCCGCCGGAGGGACGCATGAGCCGCCCGCACGTCCGCCGGAGTCGGCATGAGACATCACCACCTGTACGACTGCCGGCGTCGCTGGAGGAGCGTATGAGAAAGCACCTGCATGCGGAGTGGACGAAACTCCGCACCCTGACGGACACCGGCCGGCTGCTGCTGACGATCGTGGTGCTGACCGTCGCCGTGAGCGTCGCGGCCTCCGCCGTCGTGTCCTGTTCCTCGGACGGCTGCGGCTACGACCCCGCCAAGATCAGCCTCTTCGGGGTCCAGGTGAGCCAGGCGGCCGTCGCCGTCCTCGCCGTCCTGGCGATCAGCGGCGAATACGGCACCGGCATGATCCGCGTCACCCTGACGGCCATGCCGCACCGGATCGGTCTGCTGGCCGCCAAGGCGATCCTCGTGGCCGGGCTGACCCTGACCGCCGGGAGCGTCGCCGTGCTCGTCTCCCTGCCGGTCGCGCGGCGCATCCTGCTCGGCAACGGCTTCGCCGCCGAGACGCTCAACCTGACCAGCGGCCCCATGCTGCGCGCCGCCGTCGGCTCGGTGCTCTACCTGGTGCTGATCGCCCTGTTCAGCCTGGGGGTCGCCACCGCCGTACGGGACTCCGCGACCGCCATCGGGGTCGTGCTCGGTCTGCTCTACCTCTTTCCCGCCCTCCTCTTGGTGATCGCCGACGAGGACTGGCAGCGGATCGTGTGGCAGATCTCCCCGACGAACGCCGGGCTCGCCGTCCAGGCCACCACCAACCTCGCCGGCCTGCCCCTCAGCCCCTGGGCGGGCCTGGGCGTGCCGGCCGCCTGGGCCGTCGCGGCGCTGCTGGGCGGCGGGCTGCTGCTACGGGTGCGCGACGCGTAGCGCCGGGGTCCGGGCGGCAGCCGGGCCGGCGCCGGGTGATATCGCCTTCTTGACCAGGTCGTGGGGATCGCCTGACCCGGCTCGGACCTAGCCTTGGAGTGGAAGGGATAGGCCGATGATCATCAATATCGTGCTCGGGCTGATCGCCCTCCTCCTCATCTGGACGGCGCTCAGCGGCATCCGAATCGTCAACCAGGTCGAGCGCGGCGTGGTCTTCCGCCTCGGCCAGGCCCAGCGGAAGATCCGCCAGCCAGGTCTCAACCTGATCATTCCGGGTGTGGACCGGATGAAGAAGGTGAACGTGCAGATCGTCACGATGCCGGTGCCCCCGCAGGAGGGCATCACCCGTGACAACGTCTCCGTCCAGGTCGACGCCGTCGCCTACTTCCGCGTCCAGGACCCGCTGCGCGCGGCCGTGCAGGTGCAGAACTACCTGTTCGCCGTGGAGCAGGTGGCGCAGACGTCGCTCCGGTCCATCATCGGCAAGAGCGAGCTGGACGACCTGCTGTCCAACCGCGAGGAGCTGAACAGGGGACTGGCGCTGATGATCGACAGCCCGGCGCTCGGCTGGGGCATCCACATCGACCGGGTGGAGATCAAGGACGTTCATCTGCCGGAGTCCATGAAGCGCTCGGTGGCCAGGCAGGCCGAGGCGGAGCGGGAACGGCGGGCCCGCGTGATCACCGCCGAGGGTGAGTTCCAGGCGTCCCGGAAGCTGGCCGACGCCTCGGCGATCATGTCCGAGACGCCGGGCGCGCTCCAGCTGCGGCTGCTGCAGACCGTGGTGGAGGTCGCGGCGGAGAAGTCGTCCACGCTGGTCATGCCGCTGCCGGTGGAGCTGCTGCGCTTCTTCGACCGCAGCGCGCGCACCGGCGAGCAGGGCGAAACCGCCGAACCCGTCGCCGCGCGGTCACCGGCGGGGGAGGCGCGAGAGCTGCCGGACCCGGCCACGCCCGAGCTGACACCCGCCGACGAGATCGTGCGCAGGACCTTCGCCTACCACGCGGGCGAGGAGGCCGACCGGCGGTAGCCCGGCTCGCGGCGTGCCGCCCGTTGACACCGGCGGCCGGGCGGCCGGTGGATCGGCGCTCATATGCCTGCCGGAGGTGTCAGCGGCCGGTGGACCGGCGCGTGCCTGCCGGTCGGTGGCGTCAGCGGCGCCGGTCGCCGCTGCGGCCACGACCCTGGTCGCTGGTCAGCGTCTCCAGCAGCGGGCCGAGGCGATACTGCACCGGGGTCGTCAGGGCGATCTCGGTGGTCGAGCGGACGACGCCGCGGATGGTCAGGACCTCCTGGATCAGCGACTGGAGCTCGGCGTGGCTGCGGCAGGCGACCCGCGCCATGACGTCGCTGGTGCCGGTGGTGGTGCAGACCTCCAGCACGTGGCTGAGGCGGCCGAGCCCGTCGGTGACCTCCTGCAGCGCGCCCTGCGCGAGCTGCAGGTGCAGGAACGCGGTCACCGGCAGGCCGAGGCGTTCGAGATCGACGCGGGCGCTGAAGCCCGCCAGAATCCCCGACTCGGCGAGCCGCTGGTAGCGGGCCTGCACGGTGTTGCGAGCGACCCCCAGCTTGGCCGCCAGTTCGCTGGTGCCGGCGCGGGGGTCATGGGACAGCGCGATCAGGAGCTCCGCGTCGAGCCGGTCGATGCTGGTCACCGTGATCACCTGTCGTCGGTTGCCGGGGCTATGGGCTGAGCAAGAAGCTCAAGATTATCGCAGAGTGTTGACAATCTGACCATCTGAGTCCGGATCAGCGGACATCGGCGTCAGCTCCGATGAACCCTCAAGCCGCCCCCGTCCCGCGACGGGGCGACGACGGACGTCGCCGACGGCATCGCGGGCGGCCGGGCGGACGGGCCGGACCATCCCGGGATCGGGCCATAGACGGTGCCGCTATTCATGCCTATGATGCGCAAGAGATGCACCAAGGGATCGGCCTTGTTGTGAGGTCGCGCGTGCTCTCATCCGAACGGAGACCCCCATGCCAGATCGTGGAGCGATCGAGAACGTCCTCAACCGGTACTCCCTGGCGTACGACGAGAACGACATGGACGACATGGCCGACTGCTTCGCCGAGGACGCGGTCCTCACCATGAGCATCCAGGGCGGCTCCCTGATCGGCCCCTTCGAGGGACGCGCGGCCATCGTGAAGCTGATGGCGGACTCGCTCGCCTCGCAGAACGATCAGCGCCGTCACCTGGGCACCAACCTGATCGTGCGCGGCGGCGACGAGGACTCGGCCCAGGCCGTCTCGTACCTCACCCTCATCGCGATCCAGGACGACACCCTCAAGGTGCTCTCCACGGGGCGTTACGAGGACGAACTGGTCCGCCAGGACGGTACATGGCGCCTGAGCAAGCGGCACATCGCCCTCGACCTTCCGTACTGACAGACCAGGACAGGTAGCGACATGAATCAGGGACTCATCCCCGCGAAGTGGGCCGCGCTGACCCCCGGCAGGCAGGCGGTCTACGACGCGCCCAACGACCGCCGGCTCTCCTGGCGCGAATTCGACGCCTTGGTGCGCAGGCTGGCCAACGGGCTCCGCGGCCTCGGCCTGCGGCCGGGGGACCGGGTCGCGATGTTGTCACGCAACTGCGCCGAATATCAGGCGCTCTACTACGCCGCCGGCCGTGCCGGGCTGGTGACCCAGCCGCTCAACTGGCGGCTGGCCGCCTCCGAGCTCGCGGCCATCGTGCGGGACGCGACCCCCCAGGTCGTGATCAGCGCTTCGGAGTGGTCGGAGGTGATCGGTGAGCTGCAGCGGCAGGTCGACGTGCCGCACTGGCTGGAGTTCGGCGACGACGGCGACGGCAGCCTCGACCGGCTGATCGGCTCGGCGTCGGACGACGAGCCGGAGTGGGCCTCCAAGATCGCCGACGACGACCCGTTCTTCATCCTCTACACGGGTGGGACGACGGGCAAGTCCAAGGGAGCGCTGCACACGCATCGCAGCGCCGCGGCCGGCATGCTCAACCAGACCGTCGCCGAGCGGATCGTTCCCTCGGACGTCTACATGCTGACCGGGCAGATGTACCACATCCCCATCGTCCTGGCGATGAACTACATGAAGCACGGCTGCCCGCTGGTCCTGGTGAACTTCGAGGCCAAGCAGGCCCTGGAGATCATCGAGGCGGAGCGCGTCTCGGCCTTCCTCGGCATCACCACGATGCTCAACTGGATGATGGCGGTCCCGGGCTTCAGCGGCTACGACATCTCCAGCCTGCGCAACATCCAGTACGGCGGCGGCCCCATGCCGTCCAGCATCGTGCGCCAGGCGCTGAACTCGTTCCCGTGCACCCTCATCCAGGGCTACGGCCAGACCGAGGGCACGACGATGTGCTTCCTGTCGCAGGAGGACCACGCCGCCGCCGTCGCGGGCGTCCACGAGGAGCGGCTGCGGTCCTGCGGACGCGAGGGCTTCGTGACCACCGTGCGCGTGGTGGACCCGCTCGGCAACGAGGTGCCCCGTGACGGCAGGACGCCGGGCCAGATCATCGTCCGGTCCGAGGCGAACATGGTCGGTTACTGGAACCAGCCCCAGCTGACCGCCCAGACGCTGCGGGACGGCTGGATGTGGACGGGCGACATCGCCACCTGGGACGAGGACCGCTACGTCTTCATCGTCGACCGGGCCAAGGACATGATCATCTCCGGTGGTGAGAACATCTTCAGTGTGCAGGTGGAAGAGGCCATCGCCCGTCACCCGGCCGTGCTCGAATGCGCCGTCATCGGGGTGCCGGACGAGGAGTGGGGCGAGTCGGTGAAGGCGGTGGTGGTGCTCAAGCCCGGCCAGCAGGCGACCGAGCACGACATCATCGAGGAGGCGCGCACGCACCTGGCCGGATACCAGAAGCCGCGTTCGGTGGACTTCGTCTCCGAGCTCCCCAAGGCGCCCACGGGCAAGATCCTCAAGCGCGATCTGCGTGCTCCGTACTGGGCGGACCAGGAAAGAAATGTCTGACAGCAGCCTCGGGACCCCGTCGCCGGAGCAGGTGAAGGCGCAGATCGGGCGGCGGTTCCCCGGCGGGACGTTCACCGTGGAGCCGTGGCGCGCCTGGCTGGTCGCGGACGTGGTCCTCGACGAGCCGGGCGACGAGGTGGCACACCCCCTCTTCGTCTGGCTCGCCGCGACCGGCGCCACCGGCCTGACCTGGGACGACCTGTTCGGCTGGTTCGGCGCCCGGGCGAGCGACGGGCCGATGTTCGGCGAGCACGAGACCACGGTGCACCGCCCGCTGAAAGTGGGCGGCGTCTACCAGGTCAGCGGCGAGATCACCTCGGCGGAGCGCAAGGTAGGACGCTCCGCCGGGCCGTTCGACGTGGTCGGCTACCAGCTGGAGCTGTACGACGAGGCCGACGGCGCGCACGTCGCCACCTGCTGGAACTCGATCGTCTTTCCCCGGAGGAGCTGATGGACGTCGCGGTGGGCGCCGAACTACCCGAGTGGCACGTGCCCTCGGTCAGCGCCGAGAAGATGAAGACGACGGCGGCCCTGCTCGCCGACCCCAACCCGATCCACTTCGACGCGGAGGCGGTCCGCGCGCTGGGCATGGGTGACCGGCCCGTCAACCAGGGGCCGCTCAACATGGGCTACGTCATGAACATGCTGGCGGCCTGGAGCGGCGGGCACGACCGGCTGCGCCGGCTCCGCGTCCGTTTCCTCGGCAACGTGTTCGCGGGTGACCACCTGCGCGCCGGCGGCCTCGTGACCGCGGTCCGGGAGGAGAACGGCGACCGGCTGGCCGACTGCGAGGTCTTCCTCGCCGTCGTCGGCGGCGAACCGGTCCTGAAGGGGACGGCGACCGTCGCTCTGGCACCGGCTACCGAGGAGACACGTTGACACAACGGCCCGACCGGCTCACCTTCCAGCTCGCCTACGGCGACTGCGACGTCGTGGGCATCGCCTACTTCGGCATCTACTACCGCTGGATGGAGCGCGCCTACACCACGTGGCTGTACTCGCAGGGCATCAGGAGCGGCGAGATGCAGGAGCAACTGGGGATCCTCACCGTGGGCATCAGCTCCGGAGCCACCTACGTCCAGGCGGTCAAGGTGTTCGACGAGCTGACCTGCCAGGTCGTCCTCGACCGGATCGGCGCCAGCTCGTACGTGGTCGGCTACGAGTTCACCCGGGACGACGAGCTGGTGACCCGGGGGCAGATGACGTACGCCTGCCGCGACCTGGACTGGAAGAAGGCCCCGATCCCGGAGAAGCTGCGGGCCGTCCTGGAGTCGCTGCCCGCTCCCCGCTTCGACGTGCCGAAGGGCGGCTGACCATGGCGGGGCAAAGACCACGCGTGACCGTGGACCTCTCCCGCCTGATCGACGCCCGGACGACGGTCCGTCATCCCCCGGAAGCCGGCCCGGACGCGTGGCAGGCCGAGCTGCGCGACCTGCGGGACCGGGAGGCGATCCGGGACCTGGCGCTGCTCTACACCCGCGCGGTGGACGATCACGACATCGACGCGGTGGTCGGCATGTACACCGAGGACGGCGTCTTCGAACGTCGCGGGGTGAGCGCGGCCGGGCACGCGGCGGTCCGGGCGGCCTACGCGGAGGCGATGGGCCTCTACCGGCTGACCCTGCACACGCTCGACGCCCACGTCGTCGAGCTCACTCCCGGCCGGACGGCCGTGGGCTGGGCCGCCGGGCACGCGGAGCTGGTGACGAGGAAGACGGCCGTCATGGCGGCCTACCGCTACGACGACGAATACCGCTGCGTCGGCGATCGCTGGCTGTTCGCGCACCGGTCGATCACCTTCATGTACGCCGTGCCGATGGAGGAGATGAGCAGGGGCCTGACCGCGCCCGACCGGATGCGCTGGCCCGGAGCGCCGCCCGGACGAGCCGACTACCCCGAGTCCCTGCCCACCTGGACGACCTACCGCGACTGAGCCGGCACCGGCCGCGGGTCGAACTGAGAGGACCGGTCGTGAGAGAGCTGCGCGGATCTGCGGCGCTGACCACCTGGCCCGGCACACCGTGAACCTGCTCGGTTACACCTCACAGGACCGGCTCTACAGCGTGTTCCCGCTGTTCCACAGCAACGCCAGGTACTGCAGCGCGATGGCGGCGATGGAAGCCGGCGCCGACCTGGTGATGGACCGCACGTTCTCGGCGAGCCGGTTCTGGGACATCTGCCGGAGTCACGGCGTGACCGTGTTCAATTACCAGGGCGCGATGCTGAGCATCCTGCACAAGCGGCCCCCGCGCCCCGACGACGCCGACAACCCGGTACGGCTGGCCTTCGGCGCGCCCTGCCCACCCGAGATCTTCGCCGACTTCGAGCGGCGCTTCGGCCTGCGGCTCACCGAGATCTACGGCAGCACCGAAGTGGCGATCGTCACGGACATGCCGCCGTCGGACCGCAGGATCGGAACGGCGGGGAACGCCTCGGTCAACTACGAGTACCACGTTATGTGCGGGTCATGGCGGAGCTGCCGATGACGCCCAGCCAGCGCGTGGAGAAGTACAAGCTGCGTGCCGAAGGTGTCACTGCGGACACCTGGGACCGGGAGGGCACCGAACATGTCACGTGAGATGCTGCGCTTCACCCTGACCGAGCCCGCCGCCGGGGTCCTCCTGATCACCATGGCCCGGCCGGAGAAGCTGAACGCCATGGACCAGACATGGTTCCACGAGCTGCGCGAGCTGATGGAGGGGCTGGGCCACGACGACGGGGTGCGCGCGGCGGTGCTCACCGGCGCCGGACGGGCGTTCTCCGCCGGCGGGGACATCGACATGTTCCACGACCTCGACGGCCAGGTGAGCAAGGTGCGGCCGCACCTGCGGCTGGTCTACGACGCCTTCCACTCGGTCGAGCGGTGCGCCGTGCCCGTCGTCGCCGCGGTCAACGGGCTCGCCTTCGGCGGGGGCACGGAGTTGGCCCTGGCGTGTGACATCGTGCTGGCCGGATGCTCCGCGCGGTTCGCGTTCAAGGAGCCCACCGTGGGGCTGACGCCCGGCTACGGCGTCGTCCGCGGGCCCCAGGTGATGGGCAGGCACTGGACCCGCTATCTGGCGCTGACCGGCCGCGCCATCGACGCCGACCGCGCCCGGAGCGCTGGGCTGGTGCAGGAGGTGCACCCCGACGAGTCGTTGCTCGACGAGGCCGTCGCGCTGGCCGCGGAGATCGCCGGCAACCCGCCGCTCGCCGTCCAGGTCGGCAAGGCGTTCATCAACCGCGACACCGGAGGCGGGTTCAACGAGTCCGTGGAGGCCACGGCCCTGTTGTTCGGGACCGGCGAACACCACGACGCGGTGGCCGCGTTCCGGGCGGAACGCGGCCGCTGACCGGTCAGGGCTGCCCGCCGTCGACCGGCAGGATCGCCCCGGTCGTGTAGCTCGACGCGTCGCTGGCGAGGTAGAGGGCGGCGCCGACGATCTCGCTCGGCTCCCCGCCGCGCCTGAGGGCGAACCGCTGCGCGCGGGCGTCGAACGTCTCGCGGTCCCACGACTTGCTGACGTCGGTGAAGAACGTGCCGGCCATGATGGCGTTGCATCGCACGCGGGGCCCGAAGGTGTGCGCGAAGCCCGCGGTGAGCGCGTTGAGGCCGGCCTTGGCCGCCGCGTAGGGCAGCAGTTCGGGGCGCGGCCGGGTGGAGGCTGCGCTGCTGATGTTGATGATCGAGCCGCCGGCGCCGCTCGCCATCCGCGAGCCGACGAGCGCCGTCAGCCGGAACGCTCCCTTGAGGTTGACCCCGATGACCTTGTCGAACAGGGTCTCGGTGACCTCGGTGACGTCGTCGTACCGGGGCGACATGCCGGCGTTGTTGACCAGGACGTCGACGTGGCCGAACTCCTCGTACGCCGCCTCGACGAGGCCGTCCAGCTCGTCCCAGTGCCCGACGTGCACGGCGTAGGGCAGGGCGCGGCGGCCGGTGCTCTCGGTTATCTCCCGCGCGTACGCGGCGCAGCTCGCGCCGTCGCGGCTGGCGATCACGACGTCCGCTCCCGCGGCGGCGAACCCGGCCACCATGGCGCGGCCCAGCCCTCTGCTGCCTCCGGTGACCAGGGCGACCTTGCCGGAGAGGTCGAATGAGGGGGTCTCGGGTCCCATGGGCGCGGCTCCTTCTGCGGGGGACTGGGGGGGGTGCCCGACGTGGGCGTGCGGGCTTTCAGCCTAGTCTATTTATCGCTATGGTTAGCATAAATAGCCCCTGCTGATCGAGTGAGTGATCGATGAACGCTGCAGACCATGGCCTGTTCGAGCTTCCGGCGCGGTACCGATCCTTGCGTGACGAGGCGAGACGGCTGGCCGACTCGGTGGCCGATCGGGCCGCGGTCGCCGACGAGGCCGACCACGTCGACCCCGTGATGCGGAAGGCGCTGGCCGCCAGCGGCCTGGTGGAGACCGTGGTGGCGCGGGAGTTCGGCGGCCGTTTCGACCAGGTCGACTCCCTGGCGGTGACCGTGGTGCGCGAGGCCCTCGCCGGCGTGAGCGGGCACCTGGACTCGCTCTACGCGATGCAGGGCATCGGCGGCTACGCGCTGTGGGCGGCCGGAGACGACCAGCTGCGCGCGCGGTGGCTGCCCAGGATGGCGAAGTGCGAGGCGATCGGCGCCCTGGCGCTCACCGAACCCCAGGCGGGCTCCGACCTCAAGTCGATCAGCACGACGATCGTCCGCGACGGCGGCGAGCTCGTGGTCAACGGGCACAAGTCGTTCATCACCAACGCCGGCGACGCCGACTTCTATTGCGTGTTCGGCCGGGAGGGCGACGGCTACTCCATGGTGCTCGTCCCCGCCGACGCCCCGGGTGTCGTCGTCGACCATCCGCACCAGATCATCGCTCCGCACGTGCTCGGCGACGTGGTGCTCGACGACGTGCGGGTGCCGGCCGATCACCGGATCGGCGAGCCGGGCAAGGCGTTCACGATCGCGCTGGCCACGCTCGCCACGTTCCGGGTCTCCGTGGCCGGCGCGGCGGTCGGCCTCGCCCAGGCCGCGCTGGACGAGGCGGTGCGGCACACGACCGGCCGGGAGCAGTTCGGCGTGCCCCTGGCCAGGCTCGGCCCGGTCCCCAACGCGCTGGCCCTGTCCTGGGTGGAGATCGAGATGGCGCGCTCACTGACCTACCGCGCGGCGGCGGCCTCCGCCCGCGACCCGCTGGCCAACCTGCACCTGTCCTCCATGGCGAAGGTCGGTGCGACGGAGATCGCCGGCCGGGTGGCCGACCGCTGCGTCCAGGTCATGGGCAGGTTCGGGCTGGTCCGCGGCAGCGTGATCGAGCGGCTTTACCGCGAGGCCAGGCCGATGCGGGTCTACGAGGGGGCCACCGAGGTCGTGCTCGACTCCCTGGCCAAGCAGCTGGTCAAGCCGTACCTGCGAAAGGACGCCTGATGATCATCGATGCGCACTGCCACGTGTGGCCCGACCACATCGCGGCGAAGGTGCTCGCCGACCGCCCCGCCGGTCTCGACGCGGTGCACGACGGCACCCTCGACGGCCTGCGCCGGACGATGGACAACGCCGGGATCGACCTGGCCATGTGCCTGGGCGTGGCGACCGTGGCCCGAACCGTCGAACGCACCAACGAGTTCATCGGGTCCATCGACCGCTCCAGGTTCATCCCGTTCGGCACGGTGCACCCCGACCTGAGCGTCGAGGAGAACCTGGCGTCGCTGAGCCGCCACGGCATCGGCGGAGTGAAGCTGCACCCGCTCTTCCAGGAGGTGTCGCTCGCCGATCCGCGCGTGGTCGAACTGCTGGCGGGCCTGGCCGAGGCGGGGATCGTCGTCATCACGCACGCGGGCGCGGGCAGCGACGAGGCGTCCAACGAGCGGGGGGCGCCCCGCCATCTGCGTGCCCTGCTGGACGCCGTGCCCGGCCTGACGCTCATCGCCTGCCACTACGGCGGATACCACCGGCTGGACGAGGCCGAGGAACTGATCATCGGTTCGCGTGCCGTCCTGGAGACCTCCTGGCCGCCCCGCCTCGCCGACCTGGACCCCGACCGGCTCAGGGGCATCATCGCCGCCCACGGCGCCGGACGCATGGTGTACGGCTCCGACTGGCCCATGGCCGACCCCGCCGCGGAGATCGCGGCCATCCGGGCACTCGGTCTCGACCCCGAGGACGAGGCCGCGATCCTCGGCGGCACCCTCGCCGGCCTGCTCGGCATCGCGAAGGCCGGCTGAGCGTGGACGTGGTCGTCGTCGGCGCGTCCCTCGCGGGGGTCCGCACCGTCCAGGCGCTGCGCCGCAAAGGACTCGAAGGACGCGTCACCCTGGTGGGAAGCGAGCCTCACCTGCCCTACGACCGGCCTCCTCTGTCGAAGGCCTTCCTGCTCGGCGAGATCGACGACTCCTCCGTCGCCCTGCTCACCGCCGAGCAGGCCAAGGAACTGGAGGTCGAGCTGCGCCTGGGCGCGCCCGCGACGCGAGTCGACCGCGCCGGCCGGGCCGTCCAGCTGGAGGACGGCGGACGCCTGCCGTTCGACGTCCTGATCGCCGCCACGGGCGCCACGCCGCGGACCGTGCCGGACCGGCACCCGCCTCCCGGGGTGCACACGTTGCGCACCCTCGACGACGCCGTCGCCGTCCGGGACGCGCTCGCGGGCGGGCCCCGGGTGGCGGTCGTCGGCGGCGGCTTCATCGGAGCGGAGGTAGCCTGCGCCGCCAGGACTCTCGGCCTGGACGTGACCGTCGTCGACCCGGCGCCCACCCTGATGACCCGGGGGCTGGGACCGGTGCTCGGTGACGTGATGGCGGCGAGACACCGCTCCATGGGCGTCTCGCTGCGGACGGGCCGGAGCGTCTCGCGATGGCGCGGGAGCTCGCGGGTGGAGGCACTCCTCCTGGACGACGGGTCCGTCGTGGCGGCGGACCTGGTCGTGGTGGGCGTCGGCGCGAGCCCCGCCGTCGGCTGGCTCCACGGAAGCGGTCTGGACATCTCGGACGGCGTCGGTTGCGACGCCACGCTGCGCGCCACGGGAACGGACGACGTCTACGCGGTCGGCGACGTCGCCCGCTGGCACTCCACGAGATACGGGGGAGCCCTGCGGCTGGAGCACTGGACGAGCGCCGGAGAACAGGCCATGGCGGTGGCCGCCACGGTGACCGGGACGCCCACGGTGTTCGACTCGCTCCCTTACGTCTGGTCCGACCAGACGGGTGGCCGCCTTCAGATCTTCGGCCGCGTCCTGCCCGGCGACGAGGTCGTCTTCGTCACGGGCGGCCCCGGCGAGGAGCGCTTCGCGGCGATCACGGGAGGTCAGGGCGCGCTGCACGCCGTGGTGGCGTTCAACGCCCTGCCCGACGCCATGCGCTACCGGAAGCTGCTCCTGCAGGGGGCCGAATGGGTCGCCGGTCGTGGAGTCGTCCAGTCGTAGTCCGTCAGCCCTGGACAAGCCGTCCCGGCTCCCTCTAGCGTGAGCGATGGTAATCATAGGCATGATTACCATGCATATTTCCAGGAGGATCGGATGCGTGGAATTCTGCTCGCCTCGTTAGGGCGAGGCATCCCCGTCACGCTCGCCATGGCCGGCCTGCTCGCCGTCACCGCCTGTGGCTCCGGCGGTGAAGCGGCGGTGAGCGCCGAAGGCGGGCTGCCCGCGGAGATCAAGATCATGACGATCAAGGACCGGACGGGACCGGTGGCGTTCACCGGCCTGTCCACGATCAAGGGCATCGAGCTGGCGGTCGAACAGATCAACGCCGAGAAGTTCCTGGGGGAAACCAAGATCGTCCTTGAGTCCAAGGATCCGGCGGGCAAGGCGCAGACGGCGGCGAGCCAGATGACGGCCGCGATCCAGGACAAGAGCTATGCCGCCGTCTTCGGTCCGGTGGCGAGCGACCAGGCGGCGGCGACCTCGCCCCTGGCCGAGCGCGGGAAGATGCCCATCATCTACAGCCAGGCGGGCAGCGAGGGCGTGGTCATCGGCAAGTACACCTTCCGGGCCACCCCGCCGATGACGAGCTACTACCGCGTCATCGGGGACCACATCAAGTCCAAGAGCGTCAAGACCCTCGGCGTCGTCTACAACACGACCCTGCCCACCCTCAAGGAGGTCGCCGAGAAGGTGCTGCCCGAGATGGGCGCCGAGCTCGGGTTCTCGGTCGTGTCGAGCGCCGCCGTGCAGATGACCACGCAGGACTTCGCCGCGCCGATCTCCAAGGTGGTCAAGGAGAAGCCGGACGCCATCGCGCTGCTGCTGGTCGGAGGGCAGAATCCCACGGCCATGCGGCAACTGCGGCAGGCCGGATTCGATGGGCTCGTGCTCGGCAACACCGCCGCCGGTGCCGGCAACCTCAAGCCCGCCGGTCAGGACGGCGCCGGAATGACGTGGCCGTCCGACTTCCACCCCGACCAGCCGGGTGAGTCGACCAAGAAGTTCGTCGACCTCTACCAGGCCAAGTTCAACGAGCGGCCGCTGAACTACGCGGCCGAGGGCTACGACTCGGCCTGGTGGCTGGCCCGGGCCGTCAAGCAGGCCGGAGGCGCCTCGCGTGACGACATCCAGCGCGGCCTGGACGTCGTAGCGGCCGAAGGGTTCGAGGGGGCGATGGGCAAGCTCGCCTTCGAGAACCGGGACATGCGGCTGACCGGTGTGATCGTCCAGTGGAACGGCACGGAAGAGGTGCTGGTCGGGAGCGACTCCTGAGCCCGGCGTCACCGGTGGACGGCGTCCGCCGGTGACGCGCCCAGCGCGGTGACGGCCCTCGGCGCCGACGGGGCTCACCCAGGAGCTGACCCGCTCCCCGAGGTCGTCACCGGCTCTGGACAAGGCGCCTGACGCCCTTTACTGTTCTGGAACCAACTATGAGAATGATGCTCATATATTGTCTCTCAGGGGGTCCGATGGGCCGACAACGTACCCCGAAATGGAGTGAGTCCCGATGCTCCAGGATCTGATCAACGCGCTCTCGCTCGGATCGATCTATCTGCTCTTCGCCCTCGGCATGAGCCTGGTCTGGGGCACCGTCGGCATCCTGAACTTCGCCCATGGCGCGATCTTCATGTTCGCGGCCTTCGTGTCCTCCGTCATCACCGACCAGGTGCGGCTGCCGCTGCCCGCGCTGATCGTGATCGGCGCGGCGGTGGGGGCGCTGCTCTCCGTGGCCGTCCAGATGCTGGCGTTCCAGCCCATCATGCGAAGGGCCAAGGACCATCGCAGCGGTGAGATGCAGATCCTCATCGGCGGCATCGGCGTGGCGGCCATCCCGCTGGCCATCGCCGAGGAGGTGACCGGCAGCAACCCGTTCGGCTTCGCCGGCTCCAGCTACGTGACGTCCACCTTTTCGCTGCTGGGCGTCCGTGTCACCAGCACCCAGCTCATGGTCGTCGCCGCGGCACTGGTCATCGGCATCGGGGTCATCGTCTGGCTGCGCTTCTCGCGCTCCGGCCTCGCGCTGCGCTCGATCGGCGTCGACCCCGAGACGGCTTCCCTGATGGGCGTCAACCGGCGCGTGCTCAGCCTGAGCACCATGGCCGTCGCCGGTGGCCTCGCCGGACTGGCCGGCGTGCTGCTCACCTACAACCTCGGCGCGATCACGCCCGAAAGCGGAGACGTCCTGCTGATCAAGGCGTTCGCCGCCGTCATCCTCGGCGGCGTCGGAAGCATGGCCGGCGTGATCGTCGGCGCCTACGTGCTGGCCGTGGCCGAGACGATCGTGCTGACCCAAACCTCCGGCCTGTGGGTGGACGCGGTCTCCTTCGGCTTCATCTTCGCCGTACTCCTGTTCAAGAGCGAGGGACTCTTCGGCCGTAGAGAGGTGCGCCGGACATGATCGCCTGGTACGACACCAACATCATCCTGATCCAGTCCACCTTCGTCGGACTGCTCATGGCGCTGAGCCTGCAGGTGCCCATCCGCTTCGGCGTGTTCTCCTTCGCGGGGATCGGCTGTTACGGCATCGGCGCCTACGTCGCCGCCATCATGACCATCCGGTACGAGTGGCCGGCGGTGGCCGCCATCGGCGCGGGCATGCTGATCGCCGGAGTGGTGGGCTACCTGCTCGCTCTGACGGTTCGCCGGCTGGGCGGCCTCTACCTGGGCATGGCCACGATCGCGTTCGACCTCATCGTCGGCGTGCTCGCCGTCAACGGCGGCGACCTGACCGGTGGCCCGAGCGGGCTGTTCGGCGCGCTGGCCGACGTCACCACCCTGCACCTGGTGCTGATCTCGGCGGTGGTGATCGGGCTGCTCGCCTACAGTGAGCGCGGAGCCATCGGCCGCCGGGTGGAGGCGGTCAGGGAGGATCCCGAACTCGCCGCCTCGATGGGCATCGACGTGCGGCGGCATCGGCAGGCGGCGTTCGTGATCAGCGCGCTGCTCGGTGCCTGCGCCGGCGGGCTCAACGTGCTGCTGCGCACCACGATCGCCCCCACCGACATCGGCTTCTCCCTGGTGGTGCTGGCCCTGACGATGATCATCGTCGGCGGCTCGCGATCCTGGGCGGGCGCCCTGATCGGCGCGATGATCTTCACCTGGCTGCCGAGCTTCCTGGAGTTCTCCGGTCAATGGCAGAAGGTGATCTACGGCGTCATCGTCGCGCTCGCGGCGATCTGGGTGCCGGGAGGCCTGCTCGGGATGATGACCGACGCCTACCGATCCTGGCAACGCTCCCGGCGCGACGCCGGATCCGGAGACGGTGACCGGACCCCACTCGGGTCGCGAGCAGAGGGGACACCCGCTTGAGCGGCATTCAAGACCAGAGCACCCCGCTCCTTCAGGTGAAGGACGCCGCCGTGCACTTCGGCGGAGTCAAGGCGGTGGACGGCCTGTCGATCGACCTCACCGAGGGAAGCATCTTCGGCGTCCTCGGTCCCAACGGCTCCGGCAAGAGCACACTGCTGGCCGCGCTCACCCGGTTCGTCGACCTGACCGCGGGCTCGCTCCTCCTGGACGGCGAGGAGTACCACCGGATACCCGCCGCGACGTTCGCCCGGCGTGGCGTGGCGCGCACCTTCCAGACCGTACGGCTGCTGTCCGGCCTGACCGTGGAGGAGAACGTCAGGCTGGGCGCCGACCGGATCCGGGGGAGGGGTATCCGAGAGAGGGGTATCCGAGGGCGGGGCAAAGGTGACGACGGCGTGGCCGAGGCGATCGGGCGGACCGGTCTGCGCGGCCTGGAACGGCATCGGCCGGGCGAGCTCTCCTACGGGGCGCAGCGGCGGGTGGAGATCGCCCGCGCGATCGTCGCGAAGCCCAGGCTGCTGCTCCTCGACGAGCCCACGGCCGGCATGAACCAGTCGGAGCGGCAGGAGATCTCGGCCCTACTCCGCGAACTGCGAGAAGAGGGGCTGACCCAGGTGCTCGTGGAACACGACGTCCAGATGATGGTCGACACGTGCGACCACCTCTTCGCGATGAACTTCGGCAAGCTCATCGCGGACGGCGTCCCGGCCTCCGTCGTACGTGAGCCGGCGGTGCGTGAGGCGTACCTGGGGAAGCGGTGGAGCGAGCATGTTTGAGATCAGGGATCTGCACGTCAGCTACGGCAAGGTCACCGCGGTGCGGGGCGTGACCCTGACGGCCCGGCCGGGCACGGTCACCCTGGTCCTCGGCGCCAACGGCGCGGGCAAGACGACCACGCTCAGATCGGCCGCCGGGCTGCACAAGCCCGACTCGGGCGAAGTCGTGCTCGACGGCACGGCCATCACCGGCCGGCCCGCGCACTGGATCGTCAGGCGGGGGCTGGTGCTCGTCCCGGAGGGACGCCGCGTCTTCGCTCCGCTGACGGTGCTGGAGAACCTGCGGATGGGCGGCTACACCACCGCCCGCGGCGAGGTGGCGGGCATCCTCGACCGCGTCTTCGAGATGTTCCCGGTGCTCAGGGAGCGGCAGGACGGCCCGGCGGGGCTGCTGTCCGGCGGCGAGCAGCAGATGCTGGCCTTCGGGCGGGCGCTGATGGCCCAGCCGAAGATCATGATGCTGGACGAGCCGTCCATGGGGCTGGCGCCGACGATGGTCGAGACCGTCCTGGGCAGCATCCGCGCCATGGCCGACTCCGGGATCGGGGTCCTGATGGTGGAGCAGAACGCCGAGGCGGGGCTGGAGGTCGCGGACGACGTGGCCGTCGTGTCCCGGGGTGAGGTCGTCTTCAGCGGGACGGCCAAGGAGGCCGCTTCCCACTCGTCGGTGCTGCGGGCCTTCCTCGGTGATGCCGCCCTGGTCACCGAGAACTGATACCGGCCGCGTGGGACCGGGAGGCGTGGTGACATCGTCGGCCGTCGCCCCGCGAGCCCCGCGAGCCCCGCGAGCCCCGCGAGCAAGGAGGAGAACCCCATGGGCAGGACGGGAATCGACGACCTTGAGGATCTGCGCCCCCTGCGGCTCGACGCCGATGCCCGGCGCGAGCTGCTGGCCGTTCAGACCGAGTGCACCTTCACCTTCACCACCCCCGACGGCTGGGCGGCCGGAGTGGTCATGAGCTTCCTCTACGAGGAGGACCGCTTCTGGCTGACCGCCGTGCGCGACCGCGCGCACGCGAAGGCCGTCGGGATCGACCCCCGGGTGACCATTGTCGTCTCGAACGCGGGAACCTCCCTGCCCGGCCGCCGCATGCTGGCGGTCCGTGGGGTGGCTCTGACGAGTCACGACGAGGACACCAGGAGGTGGTTTCTGCCGCGGCTCGCGGCCAAACTCGCGCCCGAGGATCCCGGCGAGATGGTGCGGCTGCTCGACAGCCCCGGGCGGGTGGTCCTGGAGGTGCGCCCGGTGCGGATCGCGGTCAGCCACGACTCCCGCAAGCTGCCCGGCGACGGCCGCGGCGGCTCGCCGCACGCGGCCCGTGACACGACGGGCAGGTAGCGGGCCCCGCCCATCGGGCTCGGGCGACGGACGCGGGGTCGGTCACCCGCGGGGCCGACCGGACGGACGCTATTGGGGGTCGGCGAACCGCGGCCTGCGCTTCTCGAGGAAGGCGGTGGCTCCCTCGATCATGTCCTCGCTGCCGATCGCCTGGACCAGCATGCCGATGCCCGAACTGAAGGAGTCACGCGCCGCGTTCCACCAGATGTTCGAGCTGATCTTGGCGATCTCCAGGTAGCGGGGGCTGAGGGCGGCGAGTTCGTCGCACCACGCCCGTACGGTGGCCTCGACCTGGTCGTCGTCCACCACCTCGTTGACCAGCCCCATGGCGAGGGCCTGCTCCGCGGAGTACCTGCGGCACAGGAACGACAGCTCCTTGGCGCGCTTCTCGCCGATCTGGACGCCCATGACGTTCGTCGCCCCGGTCACCGGCGCGCTGCCCACCCGCGGACCCGTCTGCCCGAACGTGGCCGAGCGTCCGGCGATCGCCAGGTCGCACGCCACGACCAGCTCGTTGCCGCCTCCGGCCGCCGGGCCGTTCACGGCCGCGATGACGGGTCTCGGACAGTTCCTGATCGCGTCGAACAGCCGTAGCGACGCGCTGTACAGCCGCCGCATGTCACCGCTCGTCGGCTGCCGGAGGCTTCCCAGAGCCCCGCCGGCGCAAAAGCCGCCGCCGTTTCCGGTCAGCACCACGGTCCGGTAGGAAGCGGTATCCTCAAGGATCTCGCTTATCTGTTGTGCCATAGCCTCGTCGTACGCATTCCTGCGTTCCGGCCTGTTCAAGCGAATCCAGAGCGTGGAGTCAACCACCTCTGTTAGGACACTCGTCACTGAAACAACCTTCCAGGAATGGCGGGGCCGTCGTGATGACAGTCGCTTCATCAGCGACGACATCGTGGGGAGGGCAGCTGTCATGACGCCCGCGCCCTGAGGCTCCGGCTCGCACCGCCTGTAAATCCATGCTAATGTTGCTCATAATCACAGGCCGAGTCAATGTTGCGTGCGTCACATATGCGGGCACCACAGTGGTTCTGTGGGGTGGCAAGATCTAAGTGGCAAACTCGACGTCGAAGGGCACAGCCATGGTGAACAACTCGCCGCGTCCGCAGAAAGCGGCGATGCTCATTGCCCAGCGCATCATCAATGACGCCATCAAGCAGGGGCTCGGCCCAGGTGACCTGCTATCCGCCGAGAAGTCGATGCTGGAGACCTACGGCACCGGCAGGGGCACCCTTCGTGAGGCGCTGCGACTGCTGGAGGTCCAGGGGGTCATTTCCCTGAAGCCAGGGCCCAAGGGAGGGCCTGTCCTGCAAACGCCGGACGCGTCGCATCTGTCCAGCACGGTCATCCTGCTGATGCAGTTGAAAGAAGCGCCATTCCGGAGCATTGTCGAAGTGCGCTCCGCCATGGAGCCCATGATCAGCCGCCTGGCCGCCGAACGCATATCCAACGAGTCATTGGACGAGCTGGGCGCCACGATTCAGCTCATGAGCGACGACATGGACGACCAGGATACGTTCCTGGAAGCCAATAAGCGCTTTCACGACGTCATCGCCTGGTCGTCGGGCAATCCATTGTTCGGATATCTGGTCGAGTCGTTGCTGGGCATCATGGACGGCACCGTCATAGGCATCGACTATCCGCCCATCCGGCGCAAGGCCATACTCAAGGCCCATGGGGAGATCTTCAAGGCGCTGACCTCACGTGATCCCAAGCAGTCGGAGGAGCGCATGCGCGAGCACATCCAGGAGTACGTGACGTACGCGGAACGAAAGTTCCCCAATGTGCTGGGCCAGGTCATCCGCTGGGGTTCCATCAAGTAAAACCTCTTTCTCGCGTGAGCGGCCGGCTCCTCGAGGTCGCTCCGTGTCCCTCCTTCTGATGTGACCTTTCTGACGTGACCGTTTCGGGGCCGGTGTTCGGGCGCCGCAGCGGTCACTCCACGGTGATGGCCCGTTCGGGGCAGCTCTGCTGTGCGAGTACGGCCGCGTCCTCGTGCTCGCGAGGGAGCTCGCCGCTGATGACGACGTGCGCCTGGCCGTCTTCCTCTCGTGGCTCGAAGATCTCCGGTGTCGTCATGTAGCAGACACCGTGACCTTGGCAAACGTTGAGATCAACGGACACCCGCATGCTTTCCTCCTTGACGCCCCGGCCGTGGTTGCCTCGGGCTCGATGTTGACACCGCTCGAATCTAGTATAACCATGAATATAGTATCGTCGAGGTCTCCTGAGAGGAAGGTGCATCGATGTCGTCCCCGGACCGGTGCCCTGTTGTTCACTTCGATCACCACTCCCCGGAGCATGCCGCGGATCCGGTCGGCGCCTATCGGAAACTGAGGGCGGAGCATCCCGTGGCCTGGACCGAAGCCCATGGGGGTTACTGGGTGCTGTCGGACTACGAGAGCGTCTTCGAGGCCGCGCGGGACGACTACACGTTCTCGTCCGCTCGCACGTCCTATGGCGGCGAGGGACTTTCGGTGACCATCCCCAAGACCCCGATGCACCTGCACATCCCCATCGAGATCGACCCGCCCGACTTCAGGAAATATCGGAAGCTGGTCAACCTGATCACGGCTCCGGCCGCCGTCGAGCGGATGCTGGACATGATCTCCCATTACACGACCTGGTTCATCGACCGGGTGATCGAGGCCGGCGAGGCCGACTTCGCGGAGATCATCGGGGTGCCCTCGATCGTGACGATCGACTGGCTCGGGCTGCCGGTCGAGGAGTGGTCACGTTACTCTTCGGCGCACCGGGCCACCCTGTCGGCCGTGGCGGACAGCCCGGAGTTCCGGCAGGCGGTCGAAGTGGACCTGCCCTACCTGTCCAAGCAGATGTGGGAGGTCATCGCCGAACGGCGCCTCAACCCGGTCGACGACGTGATCAGCTTCCTGGTCCAGCAGCAGGTCGACGACAGGCCGCTGACCGACGAGGAGGTCTTCGCCATTGTCGACCTGCTGATCTCCGGCGGCGTCGGCACGACCGCCTCGCTCGTCGGGCAGACTCTCGTGTGGCTCTACCAGAACCCGGACGTGCGCCTGCGCATCAAGGACGACCCCAGCCTCCTCGACCGGGCGATCGAGGAGTTCCTGCGCTACTTCTCGCCCACCCAGGCGCTGGCCCGCACCGTCACCAGGGACGTCGAGTTCCGGGGCTGCCCGATGCGGACCGGCGACCGCGTCCTGCTGGCCTGGGGGTCGGCCAACCGTGACGAGGCCGGGGGCTTTGAGAACCCCGACGAGCTGGACATCGACCGCTGGCCCAACCGGCACACCGGCTTCGGCGTCGGCCTGCACCGCTGTGCCGGTTCGCACCTCGGGCGGGCCATGGCGCGCAGCCTGATCGGCCAGATCCTCGAGCGGATGCCCGACTACGAGATCGACCTCGACGGTCTCGTCCCCTACGCCCGGCAGGGTGTCAACATCGGGTTCCACAAGATCCCGGCCCGCTTCACCCCCGGACCGCGCCGGTTGCCGCGCGACGACCGGTCCGGGTGACGGCAGGCCGTCGCGCGGACCGGTCAGGCCCGCTGGAGGAAGTCCGCGAACTCCACCGACTCGAGGTCGCGCAGCGGCGCCACGATCTCCCGGCCCACCTCGTCCAGGTAGGCCGTGGCGTCGGCCGCCGACATCCCCGGCCAGTGCGGGCGGACCAGCAGCTGTCCCATCGGCAGGCGGCGTGCCAGCTCGCGCACCTGCCGGCGGCACTCCTCGGCGTCGCCGAGGATCACATGGTCCGCGACGGTCGAGGCGAACCGCTCACGGACCTGCTCCTGGGTCAGCGCCTCCATGCCCCGGTCGGCGTACGCCTCGTACTTGCCTCGGGCGACCGCCTCGAAGCGCCGGAGCGCATCGTCGCGATCGCCGCCGATCATGAGTTCGCGGCGTACCGGGAGCCGGCCGAGCGGCAGCCCGAGGGCGGCTCGCTCGGCGGCGAACACCCGTGCCAGCGCGTCGACCTCGTCCACGGTCTGCTGCGGTGTCACGGTCCACGCGTCCGTCAGCCGCGCGGCGCGGCGCACGCCGAGCTGCTTCTGCGCGCCCATCCAGATCGGCGGGCTCGGCTGCTGTAGCGGCCTGAGGTGCGTAGGCACGTCGTCGAGCTGCCAGAACTTCCCGGAGAACGACACCCGGTCCCGCGACCACAGCAGACGCATGATCGTGAGCAGCTCCTCCAGTCGCTGGTAGCGCTCCTTGAAGGGCACGCCCAGCCGTTCGTACTCGTGGGGCAGGTAGCCGGTGCCGACCGCCACCACGAGCTTGCCGCCGGTCAGGATGTCGAGGGTGGCGAGCTCCTCGGCCAGCATGACCGGGTGGTACAGCGGGCCGATGACGATGCTCGTGCCGAGCTTCACCCCGTCGTCGAGCTCCGCCGCCAGCCGCGACAGCAGCGGGATGGGCTGCATCCACCGGTAGCCGTCGTACAGGAAGTGCTGCCCGATCGTCAGGTAGGTGAAGCCGTTGCGCTGGGCGGCCTCCGCCGTACGGAGGAGGAGGTCGAGGTGCTCGCGTGCGGGCACCTCGACCCGCTCGTCACCCATCAGGATTCCGAATTCCATCTGTCAGCCGGCCTTTCCTCGCGCATCCGGTGGCGTGCTCGGTGGTGTGCTCATCGGCCACGCCACCGAGGTGCCCGCTTCTCCGTGAACGCCAGGGCTCCCTCGCGGGCGTCCTCAGAGGAACGCACCGGCTCGGACAGCTTGCGCTGCTCGTCGAACTCCGTGGCCGAGTCCCAGTCGCGCGCGTTCGTGATGATCTGCTTCGTGGCGCGGACCGCCAGGGGGCCGTTGGCCGCGATCCGTTCCGCCAGTTCGAGCGCGGCGGCCAGCGCCTGGCCGGGCGGGACCAGCCGGTTGACGAGCCCGGCCGCGTCGGCGCGCCTGGCGTCGACCAGTTCGCCGGTCAGCGCCCACTCCATCGCGTGGTGGTAGGGGATCCGCCGGGACAGGCGCATCAGGCCGCCGCCCCCGGCCACCAGGCTCCGCCTGACCTCGGGCAGTCCGAACCTGGCGTCCTCCGCGGCCACCAGCAGGTCGCACGCCAGGGCGATCTCGAAGCCGCCCGCCAGCGCGTAGCCCTCGACGGCGGCGATGATCGGTTTGCGCGGAGGCGCCTCGACGATTCCGGCGAACCCGCGCACCGGCACCGAGGGGCGTTCCCCGGCGAGGAACGCCTTCAGATCCATCCCCGCGCAGAACGTGCCTCCGGCGCCGGTGATGACGCCGGCGAAGAGCGAGTCGTCCTCGTCCAGCAGCCGCATCGCGTCGGCGATCGCCTCGGCGGTCACGGTGTTGATCGCGTTGCGCGCCTCGGGACGGTTGATCGTGACGACCAGAACGTTGCCGTGCCGTTCGGTCAGCACCTGCTGGTCGCTCATCGGGCCTGCATCCTGATCGCGCCGTCCAGCCGGATGGTCTCACCGTTCAGCATGGGGTTCTCCAGGATGTGCATGGCGAGTGCCGCGTACTCGTCCGGCGCTCCGAGGCGGGAGGGGTGCGGCACCGCCGCCGCGAGCTTGTCCAGCACCTCCCGCGGATGCCTGCTCAGGATGGGGGTGTCGAAGACGCCCGGGGCGATGGTGTTCACCCGGACGAGCTTCCGGGCGAGATCGCGGGCGGCGACCAGGGTCATCCCGACCACGCCGGCCTTGGCCGAGGCGTAGGGGATCTGGCCGATCTGCCCTTCCCAGGCGGCGACGGAGGCGGTCAGCACGCAGACGCCGCGCTCCCCGCCGACCGGCTCGTTCGTCACCATCCGGGCCGCGGCCAGTCGTAGCGCGTTGAACGTGCCGACGAGGTTGATCCTGACGATGGCCTCGTAGTCGTCCAGCGATCCGGGGCTGCCGTCGCGCTCCACCACCCGCACGGTGCCTCCGCGTCCGGCGCAGTGCACCAGGGTGCGCAGCGGATGCCGCTCCGCCGCCTGGTCGAAGGCCGCGGACAGAGCGCCGGGATCGGTCACGTCGGCCGGGGCGAAGACGGCGTGTTCGCCGAACTCCTTGGCGACCTCGGCGCCGCTGGAGGCCGGCAGGTCAACGATGACCACGAACACCCCGGCACGGGTGAGCCGGCGGACGGTCGCCAGGCCGAGACCGGAGGCGCCTCCGGTCACCACGGCCGAACTGTCGGTCAGGTCCATGACATCACCATCATTTCCTTTCTGCGAAGTCAGCTTCCGCGCGGCCGCCGAGGGACGGCCGCCGCGAGGTTAGCTGGAGAGGATCTCGACGACGGTGGCGTTCGCCATGCCGCCCGCCTCACACATGGTCTGGAGGCCGAGACGTCCGCCGGTCTGCTCGAGATGGTTGATCATCGTGGTCATCAGCCGGCAGCCGGAGGCGCCCAGCGGATGCCCCAGGGCGATGGCCCCGCCACGCGGATTGAGCCGGTTCTCGGCGATGGGGTGCTCGGCCCGCCAGGCCAGCGGCACGCTGGCGAACGCCTCGTTCACCTCGGCCGCGTCGATGTCGCCGATCGACAGCCCGGCCCGCGCGAGCACCTTGCCGGTCGCGGCGATCGGGCCGGTCAGCATGAGCAGGGGATCGTCGCCGCAGACGGCCGAGGCGAGCAGCCGGGCGCGGGGCCGCAGTCCGAGCTCCCTGGCGCGTTCCTCGCTCATGATCAGCAGAGCGCTCGCGCCGTCGGTGAGCTGGGACGAGTTGCCTGCGGTGACCTTGAAGTCGAGATGGGGGAAGTGCCGGGCGTGCTCGCTCCCGGCGAAGGCGGGAGCGAGCGCGGCGAGCCGTTCGCCGGTGGTGCCGGGGCGGATGGTCTCGTCATTGTCGAAGACTCCCGCCGCGTCCGGCAGGGCGATGGGCACGATCTCGCCCGCGAAGCCGCCGTTCTGAGCGGCCTCGGCGGCGAGGGCGTGCGATCGGGCCGCGTAGTCGTCGAGCTGGGCGCGCGAGAGGGACCACTTATGCGCCACGAGTTCCGCTGAGACGCCCTGCGGGACCAGCAGGGGATAACGCGCCTTCACGCCGGCGCCGAACGGGTCCTTGTCCATCCGGGCGGAGCCCATCGGGACCCGGCTCATGGATTCGACTCCGGCGGCGATCACCATGTCGTACGCCCCCGCCATGACGCCCTGCACCGCGAAGTCGATCGCCTGCTGGCCCGAGCCGCACTTGCGCTCGATGGTCACGGACGGCACATGCTCGGGGAACCCCGCGGCGAGCACGGCCTGGCGTCCCGGGGTGGCCGACTGCTCGCCGGCCTGCCCGACGCAGCCCACCAGCACGTCATCGACGAGACCGGGGTCGATTCCCTGTCGCCGGACCAGCGCGGAGAGCACCTGCGCGAGCAGGTCCACGGGGTGGGTCCCGGCCAACGCTCCGGACTGCTTGCCGCGGCCCATGGGGGACCGCACGGCGTCGACGATCACGGCAGCAGGCACGTTATGTCTCCTATCTATATATATGATTAATATATACCTTCTGAACACCGTCGGGCGAGTGCGGGCTTGACGAATAATCCATGTTCACCAATATCATAGATAACACCTTGATGAGGGAGGTCCCATGAGTGTCCGGATGCCAGACGGTGACACTGACGAACTGAGGGCGCTACGTGAAGCGGCCGCCGCCGTCGCCCTTGACCGGTATGCGCCCGTGGCAGAGGAGTGGGACGAGCGGCGCACCCCGTTCCCCCATGACGAACGCCGCTATCTGGGCGGTCTGGGCTACCTGGGAATCGCGTTGCCTGAGCGGTTCGGCGGCGGCGGGGCGACACTGAGAGAGGCCCTGGTGGTCATCGAGGAACTGGCCAAGCAGTGCCGGCCCGCGGCGTTCCAGGTCTTCGAGTCCAACACCGGGCCCGCCCAGGTGGTCAGCCTCATCGGCACGGACGAGCAGCGGGAGCGCTACCTGCCCGGCATCATCAGCGGTGAAACGACGATGGCGGTGGCCATCTCCGAACCGGACGCCGGATCGGCGGCGACCGACATGACGACCCGCGCCGTCAGGTCCGGCGAGACGTTCGTGGTCAACGGCCTGAAGCGGTGGATCTCGAACGGCGGCGAAGCCGACTCCTATCTGGTCTACGCCCGCATGAGCGAGGAACCAGGCTCCAAGGGCATCGGGGCGGTCATCGTCGACGCCGACACTCCGGGCGTCAGCTTCGGCAAGCCGGAGCGGCTGATGGGCTTTCGCGGCATCCCGTCCGCCGACGTCATCTTCCAGGACGTACGCGTCCCGGCGGAGAACGTCGTGATCGGGCCGGGCGGCTTCCGCCGGCTGTTCACGGCGTTCTCCATCGAGCGGCTCGGCAACTCGACCATGAGCCTCGCCATCGGGCAGGCCGCGTTCGACCGGAGCATCGCCTACGCCCAGGAGCGCGAGCAGTTCGGCAAGCCTTTGGTCGAGTTCCAGAGCGTCCAGATGTCGCTGGCGGACATGGCGATGCAGGTGGAGGCGACCAGGCTGCTGATCCGGCGGGCGGTGGAGAACGCGGGCGCGGGCCTGCCCGACCCGCTGGAGGTCTCGCTCGCCAAGTGCACCGCCAACGAGATGGCCAAGCGGGTCACCGACCTCGCCATGCAGATCCACGGCGGCAACGGCTACACCGAGGAGTACGGCATCGAACGGCTGCACAGGGACGCCCACGGGTGGGCCCTGGCCGGGGGGACCCCTAGCATGCAGCGCATCCGTATCGTCTCCGAACTGCTCGGGCGCACCTTCGACCAGCGGCGCTGACCCACCCGGCACGACCAGACCAGGGAGAACTCATGTCATCACGACTTCAGGGCCGCGTCGCCGCGGTCATCGGCGGCGGTTCGGGGATGGGCCGCGCCATCTGCCACCGGCTCGCCGCCGAGGGGGCGAAGGTCTACGTCGCCGACCTGAACGGCGACTCGGCGACCACCGTGGCCAAGGAGGTCGAGGAGCAGGGCGGCGTCGCCGTGCCCCAGCAGGTCGACGCCACCAGCGTCGCCGCCCTGCGCGCGCTCTACGCGCGCGTCGAGGCGGAGGACGGGGTCCTGCACATCATGCACAACCAGGTGGGCATGCCCGGCGCCGCCGGCCTGGACATCTCCGAAGAGGAGTTCCAGCGCAACATCGACGTCAACGTCAAGAGCGTCTTCTTCAGCGCGACGCTCGCGTTCGACCTGCTCAAGAAGGCCGGCAAGAAGGGCTCCGTCACCATGACGGCGTCGACCTCGGCTCTGGTCGGATCCCCGTTCAGCCCCATCTACTCGCTGACCAAGGCGTCCCTGGTCGGCTTCACCCGGGCACTGGCGCTGGCCGGCGCGCCCGACGGCATCAGGGTCAACTGCATCTGCCCCGGCACGGTGGAGACCCCGATGCTGGCCTCCTTCTTTGGGCGCGAGCGGGGCGCCGACGTGACGGCGCTGGCGGCGGACTTCGTGGCCGGCATCCCACTGGGCCGGGCGGCGCAGCCCGCGGAGATCGCCTCGGTGGTGGCGTTCCTGGCCAGCGACGACGCCAGCTTCGTCACGGGTGTCACGGTCCCGGTTGACGGTGGCCTCGTGGCCAAGTAGGCCGGACGGCCAGTCGACCGCGGAGCAGGCCGCTCCCGTTTCCGCCCGCCGCCGGGTCGCCCGGCATGTCCCCGTCGTTGGAGGTTCCACCGCGATGACCCGCACGTACACGGATTTGAAGCCGACATTCGAGGATGCCGGGCTCTGGACCTCGCCCAAGGTCCTGCGCCACCACGCGGCGCGCCGGCCCGGCGACACCTTTCTGATCGCTCCGGAGGAGGGGCGGCAGTGGACCTACGCCGAGATGCTCGACGCCGCCGAACGCGTGTCCGGTGGTCTGCTCGCGGCGGGCGCCGAGTCCGGTGACCGGGTCCTCGTCATGGCGGCCAACTCCTCCCAGTTCATCCGCACCTGGCTGGGCAGCGCGGTCGCCGGGCTGGTGGAGGTGCCGATCAACACGGCCTACGAGGGCGAGTTCCTGCGCCATCAGAGCACCGTCGTCGCACCCCGGTGGGCGGTGATCGACGACGTGTTCGCCGAGCGGTTCGTCGCCATCGCCGAGCACGTGCGGGGCATCGAGAAGTTCTGGGTCATCGACACGGGCGGCGCCGACCGCGCGGTGTCGGCGTTGCGGGCCCATGGCTGGCAGGCGGAGCCGTGGACCGCCTTCGAGCAGGCGGCGGCGAAGCCGGGAACGGACCCGGAGATGAGCGACCTGGCCTCGATCTTCTTCACCTCCGGCACCACCGGGCCATCCAAGGGGGTGGCCATGCCGCACGCGCAGATGTACTTCTTCGGTGAGGAGGTGGTGTCCCTCACCAGGCTGACGAGCGAGGACACCTACTTCACCTGCACCCCGTTGTTCCACGGCAACGCGAAGTTCATGGCGGCCTACCCGGCGCTGATCGCCGGCGCCCGGCTGGTGGTGCGGTCGAAGTTCAGCGCCAGCCGCTGGATCGACCAGCTCCGCGAACACGACGTGACGGTGACCAACCTGCTCGGCGTGATGATGGACTTCGTCTGGAATCAGGCGCCGAGACAGGACGACCGCGACAACAGGCTCCGCTGCGTCTTCGCCGCCCCCACCGCGTCGTCGATCCTGCGTGAGTTCAAGGAGCGGTTCGGCATCGAGGCCTTCGTCGAGGTCTTCGGCCTCACCGAGACCTCCGCCCCGATCCTGTCGCCGTACGGCGAGGACCGGCCGGCCGGCGCGGCCGGTCTCCAGGCGGCCGACTGGTTCGACATCCGGCTGGTGGACCCGGCGACCGACGAGGAGGTCGCGGTCGGCGAGGTCGGAGAGCTGGTGGTCAGGCCACGGCGGCCGTGGACGTGCAGCATGGGCTACTACGGCATGCCGGACAAGACCGTCGAGGCGTGGCGTAACCTCTGGTTCCACACCGGTGACGCGCTGCGCCAGGACGCCGACGGCTGGTTCTACTTCGTGGACCGCTACAAGGACGCCCTGCGTCGGCGCGGCGAGAACATCAGCTCCTACGAGATCGAGCAGGCGATCTACGGGCACGAGGCCGTCCTCGAATGCGCGGTGATCGGCGTCGCGGCGGACGTCGAGGCGGGAGAGGACGAGGTGATGGCGGTCATCACCGTCTCCCGCCCGGTCGACGCGGCGGGGATCTGGGCCTTCTGCGAGGGCAGGATCCCGGCCTTCGCCGTGCCGCGCTTCATCCGGTTCGTCGAGGCGCTGCCCAAGACGCCGTCGGAGAAGGTGCGCAAGGCGGCGCTCCGCGACGAGGGGATCACGTCCTCGACGTACGACCGGACCGTGTGGGCCGCCGGTCGTGGCTGAAGACAGCAGAGAGAGTGGAGGACACCATGGACTTCCGCGCTGACCCTCTTCACGAGGAGATCCGGCAGGCCGTCCGCAGGGTCTGCGCGGATTTCCCGGACGAATACTGGATGGAGCGCGACGAGAACCAGGAATTCCCCTGGGAGTTCTACGACGCCATCGCCAAGAGCGGCTGGCTCGGGCTGACCATCCCCACCGAGTACGACGGCGGGGGGCTCGGCGTGACCGAGGCGGCGATCGTCGAGCAGGAGATCTCCGCGTCGGGTGCCGGGATGGGCGGCTGCACCGCGGTCCACATCGGCATCTTCGGCTTCGAGTCGCTCATCAAGTACGGAAGCGAGCAGCTCAAGCGGCGGTTCCTGCCCCGGGCGGTGGCCGGCGACCTGCATGTGTCGTTCGCGGTGACCGAGCCGGACGCGGGCACCGACACCACCAACATCTCCACCTTCGCCCGCAAGGTCGACGGAGGCTTCCTCGTCTCCGGCAAGAAGGTGTGGATCAGCAAGGCGCAGGAGGCCGAACGGCTGTTCCTGCTCTGCCGCACGTCGCGGCGGGAGGACTCGCCGAAGCGGACGGCGGGCATGACGCTCTTCTTCGCTCCTCTGGACCGCGAACGGATCACGATTCGCAGGATCCCCAAGATGGGGCGCAACGCGGTCGACACCAACGAACTGTTCATCGACGACCTGTTCGTCCCCGACGAGGACGTCATCGGCGAGGTGGGGCAGGGCTTCAAGGCGATCCTCGCCGGACTCAACGCCGAACGGGTGATCTCGGCGAACGCCGCGCTCGGCCTCGGCAGAGCGGCCCTGCGCCGGGCGACCGAGTACGCCAAGGAGCGCAACGTCTTCGGCCGGCCGATCGGCCAGAACCAGGGCATCGCCTTCCAGCTCGCGGAAGCCCGGATGCGGCTCGACGCGGCCGAGTTGATGTGCCAGAAGGCGGCCTGGCTCATCGACAACGACCTTCCGCACGCCGAACAGGCCAACGAGGCGAAGTACCTGGCCGCGGAGGCGGGATTCCACGCGGCGGACGTCGCCATCTCCGTGCACGGCGGCTACGGATACAGCAAGGAGTTCCACGTGGAGCGGTACTTCCGTGAGGCGCGGCTGATGCGGATCGCGCCGATCAGCCAGGAGATGGTGCTCAACTACCTGGCCGAGCACGTGCTCGGCCTGCCCAGGAGCTACTGATGAGGCCGTACCGATCCATCCTCTTCGTCCCCGGGCACAAACCGGCCTGGGCGGAGAAGGCGCTCAGGGCGGGCGCCGACGCGATCATCCTGGACCTCGAGGACTCCGTCCCCGCCGGGGAGAAGGCCGCCGCCAGAGCGGCGGTGGCCGGCTCGATCGGGCGCCTGCGCTCGCTCGACGCCACGGTCGGCATCGGGGTGCGGGTCAACGGCCTGTCGACCCGCCTGACCGGGGCCGACCTCGAAGAGGTCGTCGTGCCCGGCCTCGACGTCGTCTTCGCCCCCAAGATCGAACGGGCGACCGACGTGCTCAGGTACGACACGCTCCTCGATCACTTCGAGCATCGCAACGGGGTGACCGGCCTGGAGTACATCGTGCCGGTGGAGACGGTCAAGGCGATCCAGAACTGCGCCGAGATCGCCGCCGCCTCCCCGCGGGTCGGGGCGATGATCGGCCCCACCGCCGAGCACGCCGACATCGCTCGCGAGGTCGGGTTCGAATGGACGCCGGAGGGCCTGGAAACGCTGTACCTGCGCAGCCGCGTGCTGCTCGCCTGCCGGGGCGCGGGGCTGCACGCGCTCACCGGCCTCTGGGAGCGGATCGACGACCTGGACGGCCTGGAGACCTTCGCCCGCCAGGGACGCCGGCTCGGGTTCCGCGGCATGATCGCGATCCACCCGAGCCACGTGCCGGTGCTGAACTCGGTGTTCTCCGCCTCACCCGAGGAGATCGACTTCTACGAGGGCATGGTCTCCGCCTACGAGCGGGCGGCGCGGGAGGGCAGCGGCGCCCTGCGCTACCGGGGGCTGCACATCGACCGGGCCCACTACGACAAGGCGCTGCTCTGGCTGGAGAGCGCCCGCGCGCACGAGGAGTCACGCGAGGAGACGCACGAGGAGACGCACGAGGAGGCAGGGCGATGATGCGCGGACTCTACTTCGAGGAGTTCGAGGTGGGCCGGGTCTACCGGCATCCGTTCACCCGGACCGTCACCGAGATGGACAACATCATGTTCACCTCGCTCACCATGAACCTGCAGCCGCTGCATCTCGACGAGGAGTTCTCCAAGAAGACGATCCACGGCCGGCGGGTGGTCAACAGCCTGTTCACCGTCGCCCTGATCGGGGCCTTCCACGTCCCCGAACTCACCATGGGCACGACGCTCGGCAATCTCGGATACGACGAGATCACCTTCCCGCATCCGGTGTTCCACGGTGACACGCTGCGGGCCGAGACGACCATCGTGGACAAGCGGCTCTCCAAGAGCCGGGACGACTCCGGCATCGTGTGGTTCGAGCACCGGGGTTACAACCAGCACGACGTGCTGGTCTGCTTCTGCAAACGAGTCGGTTTGATGATGACCAGGCCGGCTGAGCCGGGCGAGAGTGAAGAAGGCGCGCGATGACCCAGACAGACGCTGCTGCCCACCCGATGCGCGACTGGATCCCCCCGGTCAGGCGGCTCACCATCGGCGACCGGATGGCCGAGCCCGAGGGGGAGCGCTGGGACGTGTACAACCCGGCCACGGAAGAGGTGATCGCGAACGTCGGAGGCGCCTCGGCCGACCAGGTCGACGCGGCCGTGGCCGCCGCCCGCGAGGCGTTCGGCCCCTGGTCCAGGCTGTCGGGCAAGGAGCGGTCCCGGCACCTCCACCGCCTCGCCGACGTCCTTGAGGCCGCCGCCGACCGGCTGCTGCCCTCGATCGTCAACGAGGTCGGCACACCCGTATCGCTGGCGTCGTACCTGCAGGTCAGGATGGCGGTGGAGCAGCACCTGCGATGGGCGGCGGAGGCGGCGAAGATCGACCGCACCCAGCACCTCGGCGGCTGGCACGACCCGGTGCCGACCATGAGCGACGTGGTGCACGAGCCGGTCGGCGTCGTGGCGGCCATCACCGGCTACAACTACCCGCTCAACCTGGCCGTGTTCAAGTTCGGCGCGGCCCTTGCCGCCGGCTGCACCGTCGTGCTGCTGCCGTCTCCCCGTACCCCGCTGACGACGCTCCTGCTCGGGGAGCTCATCCGCGAGGCAGGGCTGCCCCCGGGCGTCATGAACGTGATCATCGGCCAGGCGGACGTCGGCAAGCGGCTCTCCTCGCACCCCGGCGTCGACCGGGTCTCCTTCACCGGCTCCGACGGCGTCGGCGCGCAGATCATGGCCCAGGCGGCCCCCACCCTCAAGGGCGTGACGCTCGAACTCGGCGGCAAGTCCCCGAACATCGTCATGCCCGGCGTGGACGTCCGCAAGATCGCTGTCGAGATGCACCTCCGCTGGTCCCGCAACGCGGGTCAGGGCTGCGCGGCGCTGGCCCGGCTGCTCGTTCACGAGAGCTCCTACGACGAGTTCCTGGAGGCGGGCGCCGCGGCCTTCGACCAGATGATCGTCGGCGATCCGTGGGACCCCGCCACGAACATCGGCCCCATGATCCGGCCCGACCACCAGCAGCGCGTGCGCGGCTTCATCGACCAGGCGGTCGCGGAGGGCGGCTCGAAGCTGCTGGAGGTGACCCGGCCACTGCCGGACAAGGGCTGGTTCGTCAATCCGGTGCTGCTGGGCGGCCTGCCCGCCGACGCCCGTGCCGTGCAGGAGGAGATCTTCGGGCCGGTGGCGGTGATCATGCCGTTCAAGGACACCGAGGATGCGATCCGGCTGGCGAACGACACCCCGTACGGGCTGGCGGCCAACATCTGGTGCGACGACCCCGCGGAGGCGAGGCGCGTCGCCGAGCGGGTGCGCGCGGGCACTGTGTGGATCAACGGTGGCGGGAGCATGCGCCCGGACGCGCCGTTCGGCGGGTACGGCCGGTCCGGACTCGGCCGTGAGCTGGGCGAGTGGGGCATGCGCGAGTACCTCGAGGTCAAGCACATCCAGTGGCGGGTCTGAGCACCCCGTGAAGCGAAGGACAAGCAGGTGAACGAGCAGATGAAAGCGGGGCCGCTCGACGGCATCCGGGTGCTCGAACTGGGCACGATGTACGCCGCGCCCACCGCCGGACGCATGCTGCGCGACTTCGGCGCCCAGGTGATCAAGGTTGAGGATCCGTCGACCGGCGATTTCGCCCGGCACTGGACGCCGCAGAAGGACGGACTGTCCCTCGGGTTCACCCGTCTCAACGCCGGAAAGCGCTCGGTCGGCATCGACCTGCGGACCGATGAGGGCCGTGGGCTGGTGCGCCGGCTCGCGGCCTCCGTCGACGTCGTCATCGAGTCGTTCCGCCCGGGGCGCCTGGAGGCCTGGGGCCTCGGCTACGAGGTGCTGTCGCAGGACAACCCGGGGCTGATCCTGACGCGGGTGTCCGGGTTCGGGCAGACCGGCCCCTACCGGGAACGGCCCGGTTTCGGGACCGTCGCCGAGACGGCCAGTGGGTTCGCCTTCATCAACGGCTGGCCGGAGACGCCCCCCACCTCGCCGCCGTTCGGGTTCGCCGACTCGATCGCGGGGATCTCCGCCGCGATGGGCACGGCGATGGCGTTGTTCAAGAGAGAGCGCGCCGGCACCGGAGAGGTCGTCGACGTCGCGCTCTACGAGCCCCTCCTGTTCATCCTGGGTGACCTGGTTCTGAAGTTCCAGGCCACCGGGGAGATCCAGAGACGTGAGGGCAACGGCACCGGAGCCGCCTCGCCGCGCGGCATCTACCAGGCGTCCGATGGCCGCTGGCTGTCCATCGCGGCGTCCAATCAGGGCATCGCCAGGCGGCTGTTCGACGCCATGGGCCGCCCGGAGCTGATCGAGGATCCGCGCTTCGCGACCAACGCCGACCGGATGGCCAACAACGAGGCCGTCCAGGAGGAGGTGACCGCCTGGGTCGCGTCCCGTCCGCGTGACGAGATCCTCGCCGTCCTGGACACGTTCGAGGTGGTGTCCGCGCCGGTCAACGACGCGAGCGACGTCCTGGCCGATCCGCACTTCCGGGAGCGGACGCTGGTGGAGCTGACGGGCAACTCCATCCTGGGCTCGGTCCTGATGCCGGGGCCCGTCCTGCACCTGGCCGGTTATGAGGGACCCGCCTACGAAGGGGTCCCCGCCATCGGCGAGCACACCAGGGAGGTGCTGGCGGACGTGCTCAAGCTGACGGAGACCGAGCTCGACGCGCTGGCCGAACGGCGGGTGACGGCGCCGGCCTCCGCGTAGCAGGGCTCACGAGGCGTCAGCCAGGTCAAGCAGATGTACGAGCTCGTCGCCGACGTCGAGTCCGAGGCGGCCGGACGCCCCGGGATGAGCCGCCGCGACGTCGCGCGGGTCGGCATGGAGCACCTCGAACAGCTGTCGCTCGGGCTCGGCTTCGGCTCCCTCGACGCCTTCCTCACCGAGGGGCTGACCGCCGAGATCGCGGTGCGCGGCCGGTCAGGGTCCGTGACGTACGCCCGGCCTTCGGCGCGGGGCCCGATCGCGGAGGTCCTGGCCGAGGCGGGAGCGCTGGGAACGCGACTGGCCGACCTGGTCGAGCGGCTGGAAGGCTACCGGGTGCTCAGCGAGCGGCTCGTGCGGTCGTCGGCGCAGGTCCTCGACGTCGCCCGCCGGCTCGACTCCGCGGTCGTCGCCGCCCAGCGGGCCTCCGAGAAGGTCGCCGACACCGCGCCGGTGCTGTCCGACGTCGCCCGGGTGATGGCCACGCCGACCCGCACCGCCGTGACCACGCTGGAGCGCCTGGTGTCCAGGCTCGCCGCGCTGCGCTCGCACGTCACGGATCTGCGGCTGGGGATCGCGCTGGCGAGCCTGCACAACGACATGGTCGCCGCGTTCGCCGCCGAGGTCGTGGACGGCGTCGCGCCGCCGGCCTCGCTGAACGATGTGCCGCTGATCTGCGACGCCATGCGGGACAGCGTGCTGGAGATGTCGGCCAGGGCGCGGCAGGTCAACCTGACGCTCCGCGAGATCGTCTCCGAGGTCGCCGAGGCGAACGACCGGCTGGAGGAGTTCCGCCTGTTCCTCGGGCAGTGGCGGATCCTCTTCATACGTCACCGGGCCGAGGACGCGATCGGCGGCCTGGTCCGTCCGATCGACGAGGAGTTCGCCGCGAGCCGGGGCGGCATGGACCTGCTGTACGCCCTGGGCAACGAGCTGGAGGCGTCAGCCGTCCCGTTCGATGTGGTGGCGTTCGAAGCTCATCTCGCCAGGATCCGCACCGAGGCCATCCGCTCCCGCGACGCCTCCTGAGCCTGAGCGCGATCAGGAGCTCCGCGTCGAGCCGGTCGATGCTGGTCGCTGTGCTCACCTGTCATCGCTCGTGGTGGCCGCTGACTGCGCAGCATGCTCAAAATTCTGGAAGAACGTTGACTGGCTGGATGCTCCAACCGCACATTAGCGCACAAATAAGTCAGCTATCTCAGCTTGATGAAAGAGGCGCCGTGACCCAGACCGCCGAGCCCGTCACCGGTGCGGACGCCCGGATCAGCCTCGCCGATCGCTACCGCCCGGGGGCCCGGCCGGTGCTGCTGACGGGCGTCCAGGCCGTCGCCCGGTTGATCGCCGAGCAGCACGAGCGCGACGGACGGGCCGGCCTGCGCACCGCCACCTTCGTGTCCGGATACCAGGGCAGCCCGCTGGCCGGGCTCGACAAGACGCTCGCGGGCCTGAAGTCCCTGCGCGAGGAGCATGACCTGCGCCTGCTCCCCGGCCTCAACGAGGAGCTGGGCGCCACGGCCGTCTGGGGCAGCCAGTCCACGCTGCCCGCCGGGCGGCGGACCCATGACGGCGTCGTCGGCATCTGGTACGGCAAGGGCCCCGGCGTCGACCGGTCGGGCGACGCGATCCGCCACGCCTCCATGTACGGCGTCGACCCGCGCGGCGGGGTGCTGGCCCTGGCGGGCGACGATCCCGGGTCGTCGTCGTCCACGCTGCCGTGCGTCAGCGAGCGCGCGCTGGCCGCGATGGGGCTGCCCGTGCTCTACCCGCGCGACGCCGGAGAGCTCGTCACCCTCGGCCTGTACGGCATCGCGCTGTCCCGGGCCTCCGGCTGCTGGGTGGGCGTCAAGGTGGTCAGCGGTGTCGCGGACGGGATCTTCACCGTCGACCGCGACTTCGCCGGCCAGCGGATCGAGATCCCCTCGATCGAGTGGGAGGGGCGGCCGTGGACCTACCGGCAGCGCACCCTGCTCTCGCCGACCGACAGCCTGCTCGCCGAGGACGACCTGTTCGGCCCCCGGTGGGCGATGGTCGAGGCGTTCGGCGCCGCCAACCCGCTGGACGTGGTCGAGGTCGACCCCGCCGACGCCTGGCTCGGGATCGCGGCTCCCGGCGCGACGTACGACGCGGTGCGGCAGGCCCTGCTGGATCTCGGCCTGGACGACGCGGGTCTGGAGCGGGCCGGGATCCGGCTCATGCGCGTCGGCATGCCGTACCCGCTCGGGGCGGCCACGCTGCGGTCGTTCGCCCGCGGACTGCGCCGGATCGTCGTCGTCGAGGAGAAGACCGCCTTCGTCGAGAGCCAGGTGCGCGACCTCCTGTACGGCTCGCCCGGCGCGCCGGAGGTGCTGGGGAAGCGCGACGCCGACGGCAGGACGCTGGTGCCCGCCGGCGGGCTGCTGACCGCCGACCGGCTGGGCGGCCCGCTGCGCCGGCTGCTGGCCGGCCGGGTCGAGCTGGCGCCGCCCCCGCCGGCGCCCCGGATGACGCTCAGCCTGACCCCGGTGGCCGCCCGCAAGCCGTACTTCTGCAGCGGCTGCCCGCACAACCGCTCGACGGTGCTGCCCGAAGGGTCGCTGGGCGCGGGCGGCATCGGCTGCCACACCATGGTCACCATCGCCGACCGCGAGACCTCGCACGTCACGTCGCTGACGCAGATGGGCGGCGAGGGAGTGCAGTGGCTGGGGCAGGCGCAGTTCACCGACGTGCCGCACATCTTCCAGAACGTCGGCGACGGCACCTTCTTCCACTCCGGCCAGCTCGCGCTGCAGGCCTGTGTGGCGGCCGGGGCGAACATCACGTACAAGATCCTCTACAACCAGGTCGTCGCGATGACCGGCGCGCAGGATCCCCAGGGCGGCCTGAGCGTCCCGGCGCTGACGCGCAAACTGCACGCCGAGGGCGTGTCGAGGATCATCGTCTGCTCCGAGCGGCCGCGCGGCTACGCCAGGCGGGACCGGTTCGCGCCCGGGACCCTCGTCTGGCACCGTGACCGGCTCGACGAGGCGCAGCGGCTGCTGCGCGACGTCCCGGGCGTCACCGTGCTGATCTACGACCAGCAGTGCGCGGCCGAGGCCAGGCGGCTGCGCAAGCGCGGCGCGCTCGCCGAGCGCGCCGAGCGCGTGGTGATCAACGAGAGTGTCTGCGAGGGGTGCGGCGACTGCGGCGTGCAGAGCAACTGCCTGTCCGTGCAGCCCGTCGAGACCGAGCTGGGCCGCAAGACCCGGATCGACCAGACCTCCTGCAACACCGACTACACCTGTCTGCGGGGAGACTGCCCGTCGTTCGTCACGGTGCGGACCGGCGCTGCCCGCGGCCACGCCTCCGGCGCGCGGCCCGAGCCCCCGGCGGTGCCCGACCCCCGCCTGCCCGCGGCGAGCCCGACGTTCGATGTGTTCCTGGCCGGGATCGGCGGCACCGGCATCGTGACGGTCAACGCCGTCCTGGCCACCGCCGCGCTGCACGACGGGCTGCGCAGCGCCGGTCTCGACCAGACCGGCCTGTCGCAGAAGGCCGGCCCGGTGACGTCGCACCTGCGGCTGTCGACCGGCGACGGTGAGCCGGCCAACCGGGTCGGCACCGGCCGGGCCGACGCGGTGCTGGCGTTCGACCTGCTTGTGGCCACCGACGCCCGGCACCTGGCCCTCGGCGATCCCGGCCGCACCGTCGCGATCGCCTCGACCAGCCGGACACCGACGGGGGAGATGGTGTACGACCCCGGGGTCGCCTACCCGGACACCGAGCCGATGCTGGCCCGGCTGCGCAGCGCCACGTCCACCCTGCACGAGCTGGACGCGCTGGGCGCGGCTGAGGCGCTGTTCGGCTCCACCGACGTGGCCAACCTGCTGGTCGTCGGCGCCGCGTTCCAGGCCGGGGCGCTGCCGCTGACCGCGCGGGCGATCGAGAGGGCGATCGCGCTCAACGGGGTGAAGGTCGACCTCAACACCGCGGCCTTCCGCTGGGGCCGGGTCAGCGTGGCCGACCCCGCCGCGTTCGCCCGCGCCGTCTCGGGAGGCTCCGGGGAGCCCGCGCGGCCGGCCGTACCCGACGGGTCGGAGTTCCTGACCGGCCGGCCGATGCGGGGCGAGACCGCCCGGCTGGCGGGCATCAGGGCGGCGGAGCTCCGCGCGCACTCCGGCGCCGCGGCGGCCCGGCGCTACGCCGGCCTCGTCGAGGCCGCGTGGACGGCGGAGCGGGCCGTGGGCGAGGCGACGGCCTTCGGCGAGGCCGTGGCCCGGGGCGCGCACCGGCTGTGGGCCTACAAGGACGAGTACGAGGTGGCCCGGCTGCTCACCGACCCCGCCATGGAGGCGGCGGTCGCCGCGCAGGCGCCGGGCGGCACGAAGGCGACCTACAACCTGCACCCGCCGATGCTGCGGTCGATGGGCGTCGGCCGCAAGCTCAAGCTGGGGCCCTGGTTCCGGCCGGTGCTGCGCGGGCTGGCGAGGGGCCGCGTGCTGAGGGGCACGCCGCTGGACCCGTTCGGGTACGCGCGCGTCCGCCGTGTCGAGCGCGCGCTGGCGGCCGAGTACGAGGCCGTGGTCACCGAGCTGGCGCGGACGCTCGACGCCGACGGCTATGACCGGGCGGTGGCCGTCGCCGAGTCCGCCGAGTTGGTGCGCGGCTACGAGGGCGTCAAGCTGGCGAACGTCGAACGCTACCGGGAGCGGCGGGCCGAGCTGGGCGTCCCGCTCGGCGACGAGGTGCTGCGGCTGCTGCGCTGACCACCGCTTCCGGCCTCGGTCTGGTGGCGGATGCCGCCCTCGCGCGCCTCCGTAGTGTCAAGGGTTCTAACCACCCTTGTGTGTAGCGTTCCACACCTGCCCGCGATCTTTGCGCTAACCGGCGGAAAAGTCTTGACGTGAGTGTTCTACCGACTACATGCTGAACGCCAGGCCCGATCCGGAGGATGTCGCGCATGATCACCCCTGAAGCCAGCGTCGCCACGTTCACCATCAGCAGCTTCGAGGCGGCCAAGGACGTGTACCGCCAGAAGGACCTGAGGCAGGCGCTGTACGACGAGGGAGAGGTCGTCATGAGCGACGTCCTGGTCAACCTGCACGGCGATGAGCACCGCAAACGCCGCCGGGTCGAGAACCGCATCTTCCGTCGCGAGACCTTCGACCACTACGAGCGAGACCTGTTCCCCAAGGTGACGGAGCGGACCCTGGCGCCGTACGTCGTCAAGGGCGGCGTCGACCTGGTGCACCTGGGGCACGAGCTGATGCTCAACCTGGCCGCGCTGACCGCCGGGATCGACCGGCCGGAGGGCACCGCGGAGGAGACCCGGCGGCTGTACGACTACATGCAGTGGTTCATCAAGGGCGCGACGCTCGCGCACTCCACCGAGGACAAGCAGGCCCTGGCGGCCAGGATCAGCCAGGCCCTCGACGAGTGGGACGAGGAGTTCCTGCAGCCGTCCATCGCCCGCCGGAAGAAGGCGCTGGCGGCGCTGGAGGCGGGCGAGATCAGCGAGAACGACCTGCCGAAGGACGTTCTCATGACGCTGCTGCGCGGCAACGCCGAGCTGGAGCTGCCCGCCCACGTGCTGCGGCGCGAGATCGCCTTCTTCCTGCTGGCCGGCGCGCACACCAGCGCGACCGCGTTCGTCCGGTCCATCGACCACATCCTGGGCTGGCTGGCCGACCACCCCGAGGACGCCGGGCGCGTCGCCACCGACCCGCTGTTCGTGCAGCGGTGCGTCCACGAGACCGTCCGGCTCAACCCCTCCAGCCCCGTCGGCATGCGGTGGGCGCTGGCCCCCGTCTCGCTGAAGTCCGGGACGCGGATCCCGCAGGGCGCCAAGGTCATCGTCGACCTGCAGGCGGTCAACCGCGACCCCGAGGTGTTCGGGCCCGACGCCGCGGAGTTCAACCCGTACCGCGAGCTGCCGGCGGGCGTCGGTCCGTTCGGCCTGTCGTTCGCCGCCGGCATCCACGTGTGCATCGGCCAGGACCTGGCGGCCGGCGTGGTGCCGCGCGCGGACACCGACCCCGACGCGCACCTGTTCGGCCTCGTGCCCGGCGCGGTGCAGTATCTGTTCAACCAGGGAGTCCGGCGCGACCCGGCGAACCCGCCGCAGCGCGACGCCCACACACAGCGCCCGTACTGGGGCACCTACCCGGCCTTGCTGGGCTGAGCGGGCACCGGGCGGGCATCAAGTTCGGCAGCGATCAGGTGAGGGAGCAGATGGGTTTCGAGGTACGGGTCGACAAGGACGTCTGCATCAGCTCGGGCAAGTGCGTCGCGGACGCGCCGGCGGCCTTCCGGTTCGATGACGACGAGATCGCCGAGCCCGCGGCCGGCGTGAGCGCGCTGAGCGACGACCATCTCGTCGAGATCGCGCGGAGCTGCCCGTCCGGCGCCATCCAGGTGTTCGACCAGGGGGCCGAGGTCGCGCTCGACTGAGCTCGAGCGCCGCCCACAGCGGCTGGAACAGGACCACGGCCGACGCCACTCGGCCGAGCGCGCCGGCGCGGCCCGCGTCGGCGTCGCTCAGCAGGTCACGAGCACCGTGAGGTTCGGGATGCTCGGGTCCGCCGTGAGCGCGCGGCCGGCGAGCACGTCAGCTCGCCGTCCACCCGCCGTCGACCGGCAGCAGGACCCCGTTGACGTACGACGCGGCGTCGGACAGCAGGAACGCGGCCACGGTGGCGATCTCCTCCGGCTCCCCGGCCCGGCCCGCCGGCACGCGGGACATCAGCCAGGCCGTCTGACCGGGATCGCCCAGCCGGTCGGCGGTCATCGGGGTGCGGATGACGCCGGGCGCGATGGCGTTCACCCGGGCGCCGACCGGGGCCAGCTCCACGGCGGCGGCCCGCGTCATCGCGGCGATCGCCCCCTTGGCGGCCACGTAGTGGATCTGCCCGGCGACGGCGTTCGTGGCCACGACCGAGGCGATGTTGACCACCGCGCCGGTGCGCCGCTCGGCCGCCCAGCGCCGCGCCATGCCCCGGATGCCGAGGAACGTGCCGACGACGTGCACGTCGAGCATCCGGTGGAACTCCACCAGGTCCAGGTCGGCGATGTCGACCCGGCTGCGGATCCCGGCGCAGTTGACCAGGCCGTCGAGCGGGCCGGCCGCGTCGAGTGCCCGCTCCCAGGCGGCCTCGTCGGTCGTGTCGAGGACCAGCCCGCCCTCGGGCGGGCGGAGGTCGGCCGCGATGGCGGTCCACCCGGTGTCGTTCAGGTGGCGGCAGACCGCCGCGCCGATCCCCGACCCGCCACCTGTCACGAGAACTCTCGCCATGACACTCCTTACCTCGTCCTGAATCGTCGAGCTGAATCGTTGAGCTGAATCCTTGAGCTGGATCGTCGGGTCAGACCGTCGAGCGGCCCGGCCCGGCGGCGGACGCCAGCACCCGGCGGGTGTCGGCGAGCAGGCGCCCGGCCCTGGCGACGGGGGCCGACCGGGCGGTGAGCCGGTCGGACTGGACCTCGACACTGAGCGGAACGGCGGGGCCCACCTGGGCCAGCAGCCGGCCGAGGGGCAGTTCGCCCTCGCCGGGGGCCAGGCGGTCGTGCCTCGCCTCCCAGGACAGCGCGTCGAGCCCCCGCGGCGGGTGCGCCGGCGCGTCGCAGAGCTGCACGTAGCCGATCCGTTCCGCCGGGACGGCCGCGAGATCCTCGGGAGGCTCGCCGGCCCGGTGCAGGTGCAGCGCGTCCACGACCACGACGGCGTCGGCCAGGCCGTTCCCGTCCAGCAGGGCGAGCGCGGCGGCCAGGGTCGGCACGCCGGTGAACCGCATGAACTCCAGGGCGATCCGGGTGCTGTGGCCCCGCGCCGCCTCGTGGAGCCGGGTGAGGTCGGCCGCCGTGGCACCCTCGTCCCGGTGCTCGCTCACGGTCAGCAGGAACCGGGCGCCGAGCATCCCGGCCAGGTCGAGCAGCCGCCGCTGGTCGTCGAGATGGCTGTCCGGCCGCAGCCGCACCACCTCGACGTCGAGCACCGTCAGCCCGCTATCGTCCGCCCGGCGGCGCAGCCGCGCCGCCTCGGCCAGGCTGACGGACGCCGGGTCGAGCCGCAGACCCGCCGCGTCGTAACCGGCGGTGCTCGCCGCCTGGAGGACCTGCGCGGGACCGGCGTCACGTACGGTTCCCGCCGCGAGTGAGATCACCCTGGCGCCCTTCGGTCGGAGCGAGCGTCACTAGGACCCTAGCGCCGGAACGTCCGTACGGCTAGCCTCCGCCCGATCCTCCCTCGCCCCGGCCGCCGTTCCCCCGCCTGACGCTCACCCGGCGGCGACGGGGCGGGCCGCGCTGACCGGTTGCCTGAGGATGGTGCGCTGCCTGTCGGGCGCGGTCCTGCGAAAGTCGCTGAGGTAGATCTCGTGATGCTTGCCGGCCATGTGGAACCCGTTGTCCGGGATGAACTCCTGATGCATCCGCGCCAGCACGCCGGCCTCGTCGTCGAACGAACCGACATGCAACGTCTGCGCGCAGCGCCCCTCGGACAGAGTCTCCAGACGGACGTCACCAAGGCGGGCGGGCCGGTTCTTGACCCCGGCCCGCTCGACGGCGGTGGCGAACATCTTCTCGTCCGTCCAGTCCGGAACCATGATCATCATGGTCCAGTCCCACCGGGACTTGTCACGCGACACTGTGAACGAGTCCATGTCCCGGGCCCACCACAGACCTTCCAGGGGCATGACGACGTAGTCGCGGTCCAGGTCTCGTTTGCTGGCGAACTTCAGCTTGTAGGCCACCGGATAGAGCGCTTCGACCGCCTCGGAGAAGGCCGCCGAGGTGTTCGGGTCACCGTGGCCGTCGATCATGAGGTACTGCAGGTCGGGGACCTCCACGATCCGGAACCTGCCTTGTTTCGCCTGGTAGGCGTCAAGGCTCTTCTTGAAATCAGACTTGTTCGTCATGGGTCACCTGGACTCGATCGACGAGCCACGACCTTTCCGCCTCCAGGAGGCTCAGTGAGTACGAGAACACCTCGCGCGCCGGCGGCGGGAGAGGGGCCTGGGCCTGCTCGGCCGCCCGGACCGAGGCGATACGCCCTTCCACTCGCGTCAGCCTGACGCGTAGCGCCTGTGCGTATTCCTCCTCCGTGAGTAGGGGCAGGTTCGCGAGGCCGACCAGAAGCGGGTGCGGAGCCGGGCGCGGCTCCGCTATGAGGGCGAGCACGTTGCCGGCCGCGACCTCGCGGCCGGCGGGCGTGGCGTGGAAGACACGGCGGGACTTCGCGGCGGCGGGAGCCTCCGGGACGTGGACCAGGCCGCGCTTCTCCAGTCTGGCGAGCAGGTAGTAGATCGAGGAGAACCCGATGTCGGCCCACTGCCGGATGCCGCGTTGCTCGATCTCCCGTTCCAGGTCATATCCGTGCCGGGGCCGTTCGATGATCAGACCCAGCACGGTCAGTTCGGATGGGGTCACCTCCATGAGGAATATTCTAGTACTGGAATAGGAGGCTCCGGGCCACGGCGCCGGGCGCTCGGGGCCGCCTCCATGTGACGGGCGTGATCACTCGACAGGCGATCGTCGTTAGACTCTTGACGACGCTGAAGCGCGCTTCGTAGATTAACGGCACGTTACACGCGTAACGCCATTCCCCCACGGCCCCTTTCGGAGGACCGGATGGCTCGCACGTCACACAGGGTCACAGCGGCTCTCTTGGTCGCCGTACTCGCATCAGCCTGCGGAAACGTCTCAAGCGACGCCGGCGCTTCCGGCGACTCGGGCGAGGCGCCTCCAGGGATCACCACAGACGAGATCACACTCGGCGCGACCCTGCCCCTGACGGGCACGGCGGCGGTCGCCGGGCAGGGACTCGAAGCCGGCCTGCGGATCGCCGCCGACGAGATCAACGCGGCCGGCGGGATCAACGGCCGCAAGGTCAAGCTGGTCCTGCTCGACGACGGGTTCGCGCCGGACCGGGTCGTCACCAACGTGCGCCGCCTGGTCTCCCAGGAGAAGGTGTACGCGCTGGTCGCGCCGTCCGGCTCACAGGGCCTGCCGGGCACGTGGTCCTTCATCGCCGACAACGGCACCCCGGTCTGGGGACCGGTCTCCCCGGCCGACCCCAAGCAGCAGGAGGTCTACCTGCTGAGCGCCACCCGGGCGAGCCAGCAGCAGGTCGCGATCGACTACTTCGCCGAGCAGGGCTCCACCAAGCTCGCGGTCATCAAGCAGGACAACGACCTCGGCGTCTCCATGAAACTGGCGCTCGACCTCCAGACGCCCAAGCACCCCGACGTGAAGATCGTGGCGAACGAGGACGTCCAGCCCGGCTCGACCGACGTCAGCTCGGCGGTGAACAAGGTCATCGCCGCCAAGCCTGAGGCGCTGCTGCTGGCGACCGACAACAACCAGGTCGCGCTGATCCTGCAGCACCTGCGCCAGCGCAACATCACCATCCCCGTCTTCGCCGACCAGGGCGGGGCGGGCACCGGCGGCACGAGCGCGGTGGGACCCGCCGGCGCCGCGGCCGAGGGCCTCATCGGCGGCATGCAGGCCGACGTCGTCTCGACCGACAACCCGAGCGTCGAGCACTGGCGCTCCCTGGCCAAGAAGTACCAGGGCCAGCAGGGGGAGAGCGGCTTCTCGCTGCAGACCTACAGCTTCCTGAAGGCCTTCGCCGAGCTGGTCAAGCGGCTGGGCGGTGACGTCTCCTACGCCAACTTCAACAAGACCGCCGAAAGTCTGGCCGACAACCCGATCTCGCTGGGCTCCATCCCGGACATCGCCTGCGGCAAGCTGCCCAACGGCCACACCTGCGTGCAACAGGCGGGTCTGGCGGAGTTCAAGGACGGCAAGTGGACGGTCCTGCGGAAGTTCACGCCGCCGAAGTAGGCCGCCCTCGACCGGCCGGGCGGGCCTCCCGCGCCGGCCGGTCCCCGAAGTCGTCCTGCCCCGAACTCGTCCTGCCCCGAAGTCGTCCTGCACCGAAGCGGAGAGACATGTTGCAGACAGTGCTCAGCGGACTGGAGTCCGGGAGCTGGTTCGCGCTGCTGGGCCTGGCCATCGTGGTGGTGATGAAGGCGGCCGACGTCCCCAACTTCGCCATGGCGGAGATCGGCCTGGTGGCCACCTACGTGGGCACGGTGCTGAACGCCGCCGGGATCTCCTTCTGGCCGGCCGTGGTCGTCACCCTGGTCATCGGCACCCTGCTCGCGATCGTCATCGACCTGGCGTTGATGCGCAAGCTGGCGAAGCACGGCCACTTCCCGCTGCTCCTCATGACCATCGGCCTGTCCCTGGCGTTGAACGCCCTCATCGGGCTGATCTGGGGGCACGAGCCGCGCAGCTTCACCGCCCCGTGGTCCGGCAACCACCTCGACGTCGGCGGGCTCGACGTCAGCTGGGCGCAGGTCGTCACCATCGCGGTCGGCGCGCTCGGCGCGATCGGCATCACCGCCTTCTTCCGCTCGCCGATGGGCGCGCAGATGCGGGCCGTGGCCGAGAACCGGGAGACCGCGCGGCTGATCGGCGTCAACGCCGGCCGGCTGTCCGCGATCGCCTGGGGACTGGGCGGCCTCATCGCGAGCACGGCCGTCATGCTGCAGGCGCAGTCGACGCTGGTCTCGACCCACTCGGCGGCCTCGCTCATCATCTACGGGTTCGTCGCCGCCACCATGGGCGGCTTCGTCTCGCTGTTCGGCACCTTCGCCGGAGGTCTCGCGCTGGGCATCATCCAGCAGGTGGTCGGCACCTACATCTCGACGTCGGCGCAGTTCGCCGTCGCGCTGCTGGCCGTCTTCCTGGTGCTCATGCTCCGCCCCGGCGGGTTCACCAAGGGGATGAGGCTGAGAGATGTCTGAGCCGGGACGGGCCACCGCGACGACCACGCACACGGAGGATCCGACCATGGTCACTGCCGGCGCCGAGGCGGTCACCGAGCAGAGCGCGCACGCCGTTGGGCGCACCAAGGGCCTGGTGGCGGTCGGGGCCCTGCTGCTGCTGTTCGCCGCGCCCTTCGTGCTCAACTCCTACCTGCTGTTCGTGCTGAACCTCACCCTCGTGTACGCCGTCGCCACCCTCGGCTTCAACCTGCTCGTGGGCTGGTCGGGCCAGATCGGGCTGGCGCACGCCGCGCTGTTCGCGATCGGCGCGTACGGCAGCGCGATCGCCATGGAGCAGGGGGTGCCGTTCCTCGTCACGATCCCGCTCGTCGGGCTCGCCGCGGGCGGCCTGGCCGTGCTCATCGGCTTCCCGGCCATCCGGCTCACGGGCTTCTTCCTGGCCATCGCCACCCTGGCGCTGGGCATGGCCATCGTCGAGCTGCTCAAGGGGGCACGCGCGGTGACCGGCGGCGGAGGCGGCCTGAACGTCGAGGTGTTCACGCTGCCCGGCATCAACGGCAGCGCGTCGACGTACTTCGTCACCCTCGCCGTCGCCGCGGTCGCCTTCTTCCTGGTGCGCAGGTCGCTGATCGGGCGGTTCGGCCGCACCCTGCAGGCGGTGCGGCACCTGGGGCAGCTGTCCGGGTCGCTCGGGGTCTCGGCGCTGAGGTACCGGCTGATCGCCTTCGGGCTGTCGGGCTTCATCGCCGCCGTCGCCGGATCGCTGTACGGCCAGCTGCAGACGTTCGTGTTCCCGGCCATGTTCGAGATGAACCTGCTGGTCCCCATGCTCGTCATGGTGTTCGTGGGCGGGGCGGGCTCGCACTGGGGGCCGCTCATCGGCGCGGCGTTCGCGGTGGTGCTGATCGAGCTCTTCCAGGACCTGGGAGACCTGCAGGCCATCGCCTACGGCGTGGTCCTCATGGTGGCCATCGCCGTCCTGCCCGGAGGGCTCGTCTCCCTGTTCGCCACATTCAGAGACTCACGGCTGGTCGGGCGGCTTCTCGCGCGACGGACCGCGCCGGAGCGTTCGGAGGTGAGGGCATGACGCCCATGGACACGTCGACGGCGACGCCGGACTCCGCCGCGGGCCACCCGATCGTCGAGCTGGACGGGATCCGGATGTCGTTCGGCGGCAACGTCGTCCTCGACGACGTCACGCTCCCGGTGCGGCCCGGGTTCACCGGCCTGATCGGCCCGAACGGCGCCGGCAAGACCACCTGCCTCAACGTGATCTCGGGCTACCTGCGTCCCGACCAGGGGGACGTACGGCTCGGCGGGCGGAGCGTCGTGGGCGGGCCGGCCCACCAGATCGCCAGGCTCGGCGTGTCGCGCACCTTCCAGACCCCGCGCCTGATCCCGCACCTGTCGGCCACCGAGAACGTGCTGACCGGCGCCGGACGCCACTACCGCGGCGGGCACCTGTCGGAGCTGTTCGGCCTCCCGGCCGCGCGGCGCGACGAGAGGCGGCTGCGCGGCCAGGCCCGCGACCTGCTGGAGACGTTCGGGCTGGGCGAGTACCCGGGCCGCGCGGCGAGCCGGTTCCCCATCGGCAGCCAGAAGATCATCGAGGTCGCCCGGGCGCTGCTGAACGAGCCCCGGCTGCTCCTGCTGGACGAGCCGGCGGCGGGTCTCGGCGCGGAGGACGTCGACCGGCTGGTCACCGGGCTCACCGACTGGGCGGCGGACCGCGACGCGGCCGTACTGATCATCGAACACGACCTCGAACTGATCACCCGGCTCTGCCCGGCGGTCGCCGTCCTGCACTTCGGCCGCATCATCCAGTCCGGCGCCCCGGCGGACGTGCTGCGCGACCCCGTCGTCGTCGAGGCCTACCTAGGAGCCGACTTTGCTGCTGGAGATTGAGGACGCCCGCACCGGCTACGGGCGGCTGGAGGTCCTGCACGGCGTCTCGCTGAACGTGGCCGAAGGCGAGATCATCACCGTGCTCGGTCCCAACGGCACCGGCAAGACCACGCTGATGCGGCTGCTGTCCGGCGTGGTGCCGCTGTGGTCCGGCCGGGTCCGCTTCGACGGCTCCGACCTGCTCAAGGCGACCCCGGAGAAGCGCGCGTCACTCGGCCTGTGCCAGCTGCCCGAGGGGCGCGGCATCTTCCAGACCCTGACCGTGGGGGAGAACCTCCACCTCGGGACGGCGAGCCGCAAGGCGTCCGCCGCGCGGGTCCGCGCCGACCGCGACCGCGTCCTGGGCGTCTTCCCCGAGCTGGCCGGGCGCCTGACGGCCTCGGCGTCCTCCCTGTCGGGAGGGCAGCAGCAGATGCTCGCCCTGGCCCGCGCGATGATGGGCCGGCCGCGGCTGCTGCTGATCGACGAGCTGTCGTTCGGGCTGGCTCCCAGGATCGTGCACGACCTGTTCGAGGTGGTGCGCGAGCTGCGCGACGACGGCGTCACCTTCCTCATCGTCGAGCAGCAGGCCTCGGCGCTGCGCGTCTCCGACCGTACGTACGTCATGCGCAACGGCCGCAACGAGCTCGACCGCGCCTCGGCCGACCTCCTGGCCTCGGACGAGCTCGTCGCGTCCTACCTGCGCTGACACCTGCCCGCGCCGAAGAGGAGACACCGTGGCTGCCGACCCTCCGCACCTGACGCCTCTGCCGGAGCGGTTGCGGCTGATGGATCCACCGCCCGAGGACGCCGTCCTCGCGCTGGTCGAGGAGGAGCACGCCCGGTGGCGGCAGCTGCACGACCGGCTGATCTCCCTCATCGCCGGCCTGCTGGACATAGCGGCCACCGACCGCCCCCTCGACGACGTCATCTCCCGGCTGGTCGGCGAGGCCAGCGTCGGGCTGGACGAGCTGGTCGGCACGCGCGTCGACGCGGGTGAGGTGGCGGCGCTGCTGCGCGCCCACGGCTCGGTGGGCACGGTCGAGACCGACGGCGCGACGACGACGTTCCGACATGCCTGCGGCAGCGGGGGCCGGTACTGGCGCGACAACCCCGCGACGGCGACGGTGGCCGAAGGGGAGGTGCCGGGAGTCCCGGCGGGACGCCCGAGATACTGCGCCCGGTGCGTGCGCACCATCGACACCCACGGCGGGCGAGCCTGGACGGTCACGCCGCCGGTCGCGCCGGACCTGCCGTGCGTATGGACGGTGTCCACGGACATCACCGCAGATCCGGGCCACGATCCGGGCCACGGTCCGGGCGTCGCTCCGAGACAGGGACCGGGTGCCGGTCCGGGCGATGGCCTGAACGACGGCCTGAGCGACGGGGCGTCCTGAGTCGCGACCGCCCGGCCGGTCCCGAGGGGGCCGCGTCCGAGGTCCGGACGGCGGGCGGGCGGTCTCCGCGCGGCCGGGGGATGTGGGCGGTGATCACCGTGTGCGGCCTGGCCATCGGGCTCGGCGCCGGCCCGGGCTTCCTGTTCGGCTTCGTCGGCCCGGCCCTGCAGGCGGAGCTGCGCGTCAGCCGTGCCGGCCTGGGCCTGCTCATCGGGTTGTTCTTCGGGTTCACCGGCCTGACGTCGCTGCTCGCGGCCCGCTGGGGGGCGCGGCTCGGCGCCCGGAACTGCCTGGCCCTGAACATGGTCACCGTGGCCCTGGGCGGGGCCGCCGCCGCGTCGTGGGGGAACTATCCGGTTCTGGCGGTCGTGGCCGTGACGGCCGGCGCGGCGTACGCGTTCGGCAACGTGGGCACCAACCTCGCCGTCATGGCGGTCGTCCGGCCGGGCATCGGCGGGTTCGCGCTGACCCTCAAGACGGCCGGCGTGCCGGCGATCGCGAGCGTGCTGGCGCTGGGCGGCGGGTGGGCCGAGACGGCCGGCTGGCGCGCGGTGGCCTGGGCGCTGGCGGCCGCGGGCGGCGTCGTGGCGCTCGCCGTGCTCCTCACGCTGCCCCGGAGCGGCGGCTCCACGGTCACGGCCCGCGCGGAGCCGCCCCTGCGGCGGGGCTTCTGGACGCTGCCCCTCGCCGCCTTCCTGTTCATCTGCGGCACGCAGCCGCTGCAGTCGTGGATGGTGACGTACGTGCACGACGAAGCCGGGCTGCCGCTGGCGCAGGCCGGGCAGCTCATGGCCGCCGGGACGGCGTTCGGCCTGACCGGCATGCTCGGCGCGGCGCGATGGGCGGACCGGCTGGGCGCTCGGCGGCGGGCGGTGTTCGTCGCGCTGGTCTGCGTGGTGGCGGCGGTGGGCATCGCCGGGCTGCTCGCCGGGGCCCGCTGGTGGCTGCCTCTCCTCGCGGCCGGGGCGGTGCTGGGCGTGTCGGCGAACCTCGCCGGCGCGGGGTTGACGCACGCGGTCGTCATCGACCGGGCGCCCGAATCCGTGGGCCGGGCGTCCGGGGTCACGATGACCGGGTACTACGCGGGCGCCCTGGTCGCGCCCTGGGGCTTCGGCGCGCTGGCCGACGCCACCGACGGCTACGAGGCGCCCTGGGCGGTCTGCCTCGTGCTCCTGCTGCTCGCGGCCGCCGCGTACGGCTGGGCCCACCGGGTGCTGCCCGTCACGCCAGGCGCAGCAGCCGGGCGGCGTTGCCGGACAGGACCGGCATGAGGTCGCCCACCTCGTCCGTCACCCGGGCGCCCCCGGCGTCCCACCCGGCGAAGTTGGTGCCGAAGACGAGCCTGTCGGTGCCCACCACGTCGACGAGGAGCTCCAGCGAACGCCCGCTGTGCACGTGCGTGTCGAGCCACAGCCGGCGCAGGTACGGCTCGATTCCGTTCTCCAGCAGGAAGCCGGGCACCCACGGCCGCGGCGCCGCCACCGCCCGGGCGAACCGGCCGGCGACGTACGCCAGCGCGCCGCCGCCGTGCGACAGGCACACGTCCAGCCGGGGATGCCGGTCGAGCACGCCGCCGAAGACCAGGGCGGCCACCGCGAGCGTCTCGTCGTAGGCGAACCCGAACAGCAGGTCGAGGTCGAACCTGCGCAGCCGGGGATCGTCGGGCGGGCCGCCCGCGCCGATGGGCGTCGGGTGCACGAACACCGGTACGTCCAGGCCGACGGCCGCCTCGTACAGGGCGTCCATCGCCGGGTCGTCCAGCGGGCGTCCGGGGTCGGTGTCGATGTAGGCGGCCAGCAGCCCCAGGTCGCGTACGGCCCGCTCCAGCTCGGCGACCGACGCGCCGACGTCCCGCAGGGGGAGCTGCGCCGCGCCCATCAACCGTCCGGGGTGGGCGCCGACCAGCTCGGCCAGAGCGTCGTTGTGCGCCCGGCAGTAGCGGACGGCCGTGGCCGGGTCGAGGTCGTTGAAGTAGGTCAGCGGGTTGGGGGACAGCAGCTGGCGGTGGATGCCGGCGGCGTCCATGCCGTCGAGCCGGACGTTCACGTCCATGAACGCGCTTCCCTCGTACCGGACCCCGTGCAGCACGTACTCGCCGACCCGGTAGAACGGCCGCCCGTCGGGTGCGCTGCCCAGCTCGGGGCCGGCCGCCCCGGCGGCTCCCTGCGTCATGGGGAGCACCGCGTGGGCGTGCACGTCGATCACGCCGGGGTCTCGCGTGGGAACGGACTGGTCGTGATCGGTCACAGTGGCTCCTTCGGCGGCCGCGAGCGGGAAATCGCGGTGAGCGGTATGGACGGATGCGCCTATGTCATACTAGCGTCGTTGGTGTTATAGCGACGCATGTGCACAGGTGCGAACGCACCCGCGGGAGCCCGTTCCCATCCGGCGAGGGAGCCGGCGGATGTGTCTGCTGGGGGATGACGAACGCGAAGGAGAGCGAGATGGGCTTGGCGGTTGTCACGGGGGCCGGCAGCGGGATCGGAGCGGTCATAGCCCGCCACGCCGCCAAGGCGGGGTACCGGGTCGCTCTCTGGGACGTCGACGAGCCGTCGGTGCGGGAGGTCGCGGCCGACATCGGCGAGTCCGCCGTGGCCCGCAAGGTGGACGTCACGTCCGAGCCGTCGGTCGTCGCCGCGTTCGAGGCCCTCGACGAGGCGCCCGCGCTGGTGGTCAACAACGCGGGGCTGGTGCGGTTCGGCCCGTTGCGGACCCTGAGCCTCGACGACTGGGAGGCCGTGCTCAAGGTCAACCTCACCGGCACCTTCCTGGTGTCCCGCCAGGCGGCGGCGATGATGGAGCCCGCGAGCGGCGGCGCCATCGTGAACATCGCCTCGATCAACGGCATCGCGGCGGCGCCCAACGCCGGCGCCTACACCGCCACCAAGGCCGCCGTCATCCGCCTGACCGAGCAGATGGCGCTGGAATGGGGACCGGCCGGCATCCGGGTCAACACCGTGGCCCCCGGCCTCATCCTGGCCGGCATGTCGGACGCGATCTATGCCGACGAGCAGGTACGCGAGCAGCGCCAGGCGCAGGTGCCGCTTGGGCGGCTCGGCACCGCCGAGCAGGTCGCCGACTGCGTGCTGTTCCTGGGGTCCGCCGGCGCGGCGTACATCACCGGGCAGGTGCTCGCCGTCGACGGCGGTCTGACCAAGTCCGCCCTGCGGAACCTGGCCCGTCCGAAGACCGTCGACTCCGTGGGGCTCTGATGCGGGACATCGCCGGCACGTCGATCCTGGTGACCGGCGGCGGCTCGGGCATCGGGGCGGGGGTGGCGCGGACCCTGGTCGAGCGCGGCGCCCGCGTCACCATCTCCGGCAGGCGCGAGCACAAGATCCGGCAGGTCGCCGGCGAGCTGGGGCCGGCCTGCCTGGCGGTGCCCGGCGACGTCACGGTCGCGGCCGACCGCGAGCGGCTGGTGGAGGCCGCCGTCGAGCACGGTGGCGGCCTCGACACGCTGGTCAACGCCGCGGGCAACATGTACCGGGGCGCGCTGGCCGAGCTCGACGAGCAGCGGATGCTCGACCTCTACCACGCCAACGTGGTGGGCCCGGTGCAGCTGTCCGGCCTCGCCCTGCCGGCTCTGGCGCGGAGCAAGGGGTCGATCATCTTCTTCGGCTCGGTGCACACCCAGCGGGCCTTTCCCGGGGCGTCCCCGTACGCGGCGACCAAGGGCGCGCTCGAGTCGCTCACCGGGGTGCTGGCGTCCGAGCTCGGGGCGCAGGGCGTGCGCGTCAACTGCGTGCGGCCGGGCGCGGTCTACACCGAGATCAACGAACGCGCCGGCCTGGGCACCCCCGAGGAGGCCCACGCCCGCCTGCAGGGCCTGGCCGGCGCGCACGCGCTCGGCCGGATCGGCACCCCCGAGGAGGTCGCCGAGGCGGTCGTGTACCTCGCCGGAGCCGAGTGGGTGACCGGCGGCATCCTGACCGTCGACGGAGGGCTGGCCCTCGGCGTCACCCACGCCTGAGGAACATCCCCGGGGAAGACCGTCGGCGGTCTCCACCTCAGTACGACGGCGCGCCGGCCGCCCACTCCGCGGCGCGGCGCACGATGAGGCGGTGCTCGGGCGCGTCGTAGGAGCGCCCGTCGTGTCCCAGCGCGTCGTACACCACGCGGCCGGAGCCGACCTCGCGCGCCCAGAGCAGCGGATGGTCGGCGCCGCCGTGCGGCGAGCTCATCAGGCCGCGCACGTCCGGCGCGCGGTCGAGGAAGCCGTAGACCTCGTCGACGACGTCGAAGTCGCCGATCCCGTCGACGATCGGGTGACCGCCCGTGGCCACGGTGACGCGCACGGGACCGTCGAGCGGCGGATGCGAGGACCGGTCCCACCGCCAGACCCCGCCCAGCAGGTCGCGCCAGCCGGGCCAGTCGTCGAAGCAGATGCTGGCCCCGTGCATGGCGAGCAGCCCGCCGCCGTCCCGCACGTGGCCGGACAGCGCCTCCCGCGCGGCGTCGCTCAGCGAGATCGACCACTCGGCCCGCAGGTGGGCGTAACGCTCGACCAGCATCGTCCACCTGAGCATGTTGAGCACCAGCAGCGCCGGCCGCCGGTCACGATCGGCCAGGCCGAGACACGCCCCCTCGACGTCCGTGGTCACGCCGACCGCGAACCCGGCCTCCTCCAGAACACCCGCCAGGGCCGCGCTGCTCGCCGGGAAGTCGTGCGCCACGCCTCCCGAGAGGATCAGTGCCGATCTCGGTGTCGTCTCCGGCATGCTTGTGACCCTTCTTGACGTGAGGCGTCTAACGACTACATTCTGACGCAGCGGGGCCGTCGCTGGAAAGGCTCCTCGCCCGCCGCCCGGCGACGCCGTTCCGGGTGACCGGGCCCGCATGCGGAAGGGAGTGCGCGTGTTCCGTCACGTGGTGCTGTTCAGATGGTCCGACGCGGCCGGTGAGCCGGAGCGCGCAGCCGCGGTGCGGCACGGGCTGTGAGCGCGCGCGGCCCGGCGATCGTCGTCGGCGCGAGCCTGGCCGGCGCCACCGTCGCCCTCGCGCTGCGGCGTCACGGCTGGAGTGAGCCCATCCTGCTGATCGGCGAGGAGGACTGCCTGCCGTACGAGCGTCCCCAGCTGTCCAAGGGCTACCTGGCGGGCACGCGCGACCCGGGCCACCTGCTGGTCGCGCCGGAGCGGCGGTACGCCGACGGCGACATCGAGCTGGTGCTCGGGCAGCGCGTGACCGAGCTGCACCCCGGCGACCACTGCGTCACGGTCGGCGGGCGCCGCCTGCCGTACGGCGTGCTGGTGCTGTGCACCGGCGCGACCGCCCGGCGACCCGCCCTCCCCGGCGCCGGCCTGCGCGGCGTGCATCTCCTGCGGACCCTCGCCGACGCCGACCGGCTGCGCGCCGAGGTCGCGCCGGGGACCCCGGTCGTGGTCGTGGGGATGGGGCTGATCGGCTCCGAGGTCGCCGCCACGCTGAACCGGATCGGCGCCGACGTCGTCGCCGTCGATCCGCTGCCCGCGCCGCTGCACCGCCTGGTGCCCGCCCCGGTGGGGGAGATGCTGGCCGACCTGCACCGCGGCCACGGCGTGCGGTTACGGCTCGGCCGGTCGGTGCGGGAGATCACCGGGCGCGACCGGGTGGAGGCCGTCGTCCTGGAGGACGGCGAGCGGCTGCCGGCCCGGGTGGTGGTCGCCGGCCTCGGCGCCGTGCCCAACACGGGGCCGGCCGCGGCGGCGGGGCTGGACGTGGGCGCGGGCATCCGCACCGACGCGTTCGGCCGCACCAGCGCACCCGACGTGTACGCCGCGGGCGACGTGACCGAGCAGTTCGTCCCCCACCGAGGCCGCCACCAGCGCGTGGAGCACTGGAAGCACGCGATCCAGCAGGCCGGAGCCGTCGCGGCGGCCATCACCGGCACTCCCGCCCCGCTGGACGAGTCGCCCTGGTTCTGGACCGACCAGTACGACGTGCACCTCGAGGTGGCCGGCTGGCCGGACGCCACCGCGCCGGTGGTCGTCGACGGTGTCGTGGGAGCCGGTGGGCAGGCCGGAGAGTTCCTCGCCAGGACCGTGGCGGACGGGCGGGTCCAGGCGGTCACGGGCGTGGGAAGAGGCCGGGAACTGCGCGCCCTCGGCCGCGCGCTCCCCGGCGGCGTGCCCCACGAGGACCCGCTTGAGGGCCCGCTTGAGGAGATCGCATGAGGTCATGGCATGACCATGGACGGCGTCCACCAGGCTCTCCAGCAGCAGCAGACACAGACCGACGGCAGGAGTGACACATGCTCAGCGATTCGACCGTGACCCTGAGGCGCTACCAGGAGCTCTGGGACGGTTTCCGGCAGCGCGGACTGCGCCAGGGTCTCTACACGGCGGGCGGCGTGGTCATGCGGGACACCTTGCTCGACCTGCACGGGCCCGACCACCAGTTGCGCCGCCGGGTCGAGAACCGGCTCTTCCGGCGAGGCACGTTCAAGACCTGGGAGGCCGACCTCGTCCCGCGGATCATCGACGAGGCCTTCACTCCCGTCATCAAGCAGGGGCACGCCGACCTGGTGCTGCTCGGCACCCGGACCGTCATGAACCTCACCGCGAAGGTCGCCGGCATCGACCGGACGACCGGCTCGGTCGAGGAGACCGACGCGCTGCAGGAGTTCGCGATCAAGTTCTCCGAGGGCGCGACCCTGATCCACACCACCCGCGACCCCGAGGTCGTACGGGCCGAGGTGGCGGAGGCGCTTGGCCGGTTCGACGCGATGTTCTTCACGCCGTCGTACGAGCGGCGGGTGGCGCTGGCCGAGGACCCGGAGGTCCCCGAGGACGCCTACCCCGGCGACGTGCTGATGGCGCTGGTCCGCAACCGCGAGGAACTGCGGATCGAGCGGGACGTCATGCTCCGCGAGGTGGCCTTCTACCTCCAGGCGGGCTCGCACAGCACCTCCGACGCCTTCACGCACGCGGTCGACGAGATCCTGCGCTGGGCGGAGCGGCATCCGGAGCAGGCGCACCGCCTCGACGACGACCTGTTCGTCCAGCGTTGCGTACACGAGGCCCTGCGGCTGCACCCGGCGAGCCCCGAGGCGCTGCGCGAGGCCGTCGAGGACGTGACGCTACGGGACGGGCGGTCGATCCCGGCCGGTACGCGCGTCCGGATGGACATCAAGGCGGCCAACACCGACCCGGAGGTGTTCGGGCCGGACGCGGCGGTGTTCGACCCCGACCGGGTGACGCCCGCCGGCGTCCAGCCGTGGGGCCACACCTTCGGGGGCGGCATGCACGCCTGCATCGGCATGGAGCTCGACGGCGGCACCGTGCCCAAGGAGGGCGAGGCGGAGCACGTGCTCGGCACGGTTCCGCTGATGGTGCGCGAGCTGCTGCGCCACGGCGTACGCCTCGACCCGGCCAGCCCGCCGGTGAAGGAGGCGCACTCCAAGCGGGACCACTTCGGGGGTTACCCGGTGCTGTTCGGAGCGGCTGTCACGCCGGAGTGACACTGGTCGTTAAGCTCCTTGACACTAAGCAACGTACCGACGCAGGATCAGCAGAGGTCCGGCGGCGGATCGCGGGCGGTCACGGCCGTGCCCCGATCGGCCGGCCCCGGCTTTCTCGTGAGGAGAGTTGAATGTCGCAGATGATCGCCATCGAGGGCGGAACCGTCATCGACGGAACCGGCGCTCCCGCGCGCGCCGGCGAGACCGTGCTGATCAGTGAGGGGAAGATCGCGGCGCTGGGCGCCGCGGCCGACGAGCTCGCGGCGCGCGCGCCCGACCTCCAGCGGATCGACGCCACCGGCAAGACCGTCATGCCGGGCCTCATCGACGCGCACACCCACCTGTCCTTCGGCGAGCCGACCGGCAACGACGAGCTGTTCTTCCACCGCACCGAGGCGTACAGCTCCATGCTGTCCGCCCACAACTCCGGCAAGGTGCTCCGGGCCGGCGTCACCGGCGTCATGGACGCCGACTGCCTCTGGAACATCGGGGTCGAGCTCCGGGACGCGATCGAGGCCGGCATTGTGGAGGGCCCCCGGATGCGCGCCGGCGGCAACGCCCTGATGACCATGCTCGGCGGCACCGCCGGCCGGCTGATCAAGGACGAGGGCACGACGGGTTACGCCACGGTCGTCCACAACCTGGACGGCATGACCCGCGAGGTGCGCCGCCAGGTCAAGCACGGGGTCGACTGGATCAAGATCATGGTCACCGGGCTCATCCCCTCGGTGAAGGGCCCCGAGGTCAAGGTCTGGTCGCAGCGCGAGATCAGAGCCGTCGTCGAGGCCGCCCACGAGCTCAACACGCCGGTCGTCGGCCACTGCCGCAACTCCGTCAGCACGAAGGAGTCCGCCGAGGCGGGCATCGACATGATCTACCACTCCAGCTACATGGACGAGGCCGCGCTCGAGGCGGTGCTGGAGAACGGCACCACGCTCTGCCCGACGCTGACGCTGCTCGGCAACCTCGTCGACTACGGCGAGAAGGTGGGCACGGCACCGGCGCTGCTCGACATCTTCAAGGCCGAGCTGGAGGTAACCGGCGAGATGATCGGCAAGGCGCACCGGCTCGGCGCGCGGGTCATCACGGGCTCGGAGACCGGCTTCGCGGTCACGCCGTGCGGCGAGTGGCACGCCCGCGAGCTCGACATGCTCGTGCGTTACGCCGGCTTCTCGCCCATGGAGGCGATCACCGCCGCCACCTCCAAGGCCGCGTGGGCCATGAAGATGGAGGGGGAGGTCGGCGCGCTGGCCGAGGGCTACCTCGCGGACGTGATCGTGGTCGACGGCGACCCGCTGGCCGACATCACCGTGCTGACCCGCGAAGGGGCCATCCACGAGGTGATCAAGGACGGCGTGCGCGTCGACCTGTCGCGGCCGATCCCCGAGCGCCGTCCGCGCGCCGGCGAGAAGGTGGCCTTCCTCGCGGCCTGCCCGCTGACGCGGGCGTTCGCGTTCGAGGACACCGCCCTCGGGCGGGCCGAGGGCAAGACCCTGACCGACGACGAACTGCTCCGCCTGTCGCGTGCCTGAACGGGGATCATCCGGGGCCGCACCCGACCGAGCGCGGGCGGCCGGGGCTGTAATGTGTACGTGCACCCGACGCCACGACCGGTCGCCGCGGACGGTTCACGGCCCCCACGGCCCCCACGTCACCCACCAGTTGCCCGGCCCCACGCAACGGCAGGAAAGGTCAGGCCAGCCATGAGTACCGAGGGCATCATCGAGCGCCTGCAGGTGCTCGGCATGTCGGGCTACGAGGCGAAGGCCTACATCGCGCTGGTGGCGGCCGGCGAGCCGCTCAACGGCTACGAGGTGGCCAAGCGCTCGGGAGTGCCGCGCAGCACCGTCTACGAGACGCTCGGCAAGCTGACCGCGTCCGGCGCGATCTACGAGGTGCGCACCCGCGAAGACGCCGTGAGCTACCTGCCGCTGCCGCCCAAGTCGCTGCTCGACCGGCTCGGCCGGCACTACGAGTCGACCCTCGACTCGCTGCGCGAGTCGCTGCCGGGCATCGCGGCGCCGCCGCGCCTGCACCTGATCCACAACCTCACCGGGCGCGAGGCCCTGCTGGAGCGGGCCGGCGACATTGTCGCCGGCGCCCAGCGCGACCTGTTCCTGTCGCTGTGGCCCGAGGAGAACAACCCGCTCGACCCGTTGATCCACGACGCGCACGACCGGGGGGTCTCCGTGACCGTCATGTCGTTCGCCGAGGAGGAAGACCCGTCGGCCATCCCGCGCACCTACATCCACCGGCTCTCGCCCCCGCCCGTCGTCCTGGAGAACCTCGGCTGCCGGTTGTTCGTCGCGGTGGGCGACCGGCAGGAGTGCGTCATCGGCGGCTTCGTCGGCGCCGACGCCTGGGGCATCTTCTCCGACAACCCGGCGGTCGTCATGGTCGCGGTCGAATACGTCCGCCACGACATCGCGCTGCAGCTCATGGCGGCCAACTTCCCGGAGCAGGACGTGTCGAGCTTCTGGAGCGACGACCCCGACCTCTCGCGGCTGCGATCCGACCACGGCTTCGCCGCCGTGGCCCTGCGAGGCGGGCGCAACGGGGCAAAGAACGGCGCCGGCTCCGACGTGCCGCCGGTGCGCAAGCGCGCCTCGGGCCGTCAGGGCGCCCGCAAGCGCTGAGTTCGCGCCGGCCGCCGTCCAGAGCGGGCTCCGGTCGTCGGGTTCCTCGCTGGTGACGATCACCCCGGCTTCCTGGCGCGGGCGGCCAGGTGCAACTCTAGGGTTGCGCGTGGAGGGTGGACGTGCAATTCTGGGGTTGCACATCCAATGGCGGCAGCGAAGGAGCCCTTGTCATGAGCGAGGACCGGATTGAGCGCGAAACCCTGATCGCGGCACCCCTGGAGCGGGTCTGGTCGCTGGTGACCGAGCCCGGGTTCTGGGTGGCCGACGAGGCGAACGGGTCCGGCGGCGTGGCCAGAGAAGGCGAGGTGACGATGGCGAAGAACGCCGAGTACGGCGACTTCCCGGTGCGGGTGGAGAAGATCGAGCCGCCGACGTACGTGGCCTATCGCTGGGCCAGCGCGTTCCCTGGAGAGCAACCGCGCGAGGACAACAGCACCCTCGTGGAGTTCACGTTGACCACCGAGGGCGACAAGACGCGGCTGCGAGTCGTCGAGAGCGGGTTCGCGGCGCTGGCGGGGAGCGAGGAGCTGCGCAGCCGGGCGCTGAAGGACAACACCGGCGGGTGGCCGCAGGTCCTCGACGCGTTCAGGACGCGTGCCGAGCGCGCATCGGTGTGACGGACGAACGTCGCGGCGACGTCGCGTCGGTCGACAGCGTCCTCGTCGCGCTGGCCGACCCGACGCGACGTCAGCTGCTTGATCTGCTCGCCGCACAGGGCGAGGCGACCGCGACGACGCTCGCCGGACAACTCCCCGTCACGCGGCAGGCGGTGGTCAAGCACCTCGCCGTCCTGGACGCCGCCGGGCTGGTCTCCGGCGGCCGGGTCGGTCGCGAAGTGCGCTACGCGGTGCGGCCCGCGGCGCTGGACGCGACGGCGCGGTGGATGGCCGGGCTCGCGGCCGACTGGGATCGGCGGTTGGCGAACATCAAGCGCATCGCTGAGGCAGCGGAGCGGGATTCGCCCTAGCTCACCGCCTTCCCCCTACCCGCCGGGTCGTTCCGCTCCGCTGGAGCGCTCCCCGCGCCGGCTCGCTCCGCCGGGCGGCGCGGGGGCCCGGCTTCCCTGATCGCCAGGCGTTGAGCCTGCCATGCCCTCATTTCCGTCCGGCTGAGCCGTCCGGCTGAGCCGTGCTGCGTGCTGATCTCTGGCTTCCTTCAGAAGGGAACGTCTCGTGACCACCTCGCCTCTCCCCGTCACCGGCAGGCAGCGGTTGATCCTGCTCGTCCTGCTCGGTGCCGGGTTCCTGCTGTCCGTCGACTTCTCGATCCTGAACGTCGCCCTGCCGCAGGTCGGGGCGGGCGTCGGGATGGGATCGACCGGGCTGCCCTGGATCACCGCCGCGTACGCGCTGCCCGCGGCCGGCTTCACTCTGCTGTTCGGCCGGTTGGCGGACCTGTTCGGCCGCCGCAGGCTGTTCCTGTCCGGCATGGTCCTGCTCACCGGGGCCTCGTTACTCGGCGGCTTCGCGGCCAATCCCGAAATGCTCCTGACCGCGCGCGTGCTGCAGGGCTTCGCCACCGCGATGGCGATCCCCGCCTCGTTGTCGCTGCTCACCACCACCTTCGCGGAAGGCGCGACTCGCGACCGCATCCTCGGACTCAACGGCGCGCTGCTGTCCGCCGGCTTCACTGTCGGCGCGCTGGTCGGTGGCACCCTCGTCGGCCTGCTGAGCTGGCGGGCCGCGTTCCTCATCAACGTCCCGGTCGCCGTGGCCATCCTGCTGCTCACCCCCTTCCTGATCAGGGAGAGCAGCCTGCCCGAGCGGGTGAGGCTGGACCTGCCCGGAGCGGTGACCGTGACCGGCGGTCTGCTGGCCGTGATCTACGCGGTCATCGAGAAGAACGTCCCCTCGGCCGTCGTCGGCGTGCTGTTGCTGGCCGCGTTCTGGATGATCGAGCTGCGGTCGCCCGCGCCGCTGGCCCCGGTGCGCATTCTCCGGCGGCCAACGGTGAAGTGGGGCAACTACGCGGGTTTCGTGGTCTTCACCATGGAGACCGCCATGATCTTCCTGACCACGCTCTACCTGCAGAAGGTCCTGGGCTTCTCCCCGCTGGCCACCGGCCTGATCTTCGGTGTCCCGGGCCTGGCGTCCGTGGCCGCCGGGGTGATCGCGGGCCGCTTCATCGGGCGCTTCGGCAGCCGCGAGGTCCTGGCCGCGGGCCTGGCCGTGCAGGGCCTGGCGACCCTCCCCCTGGTGTTCCTCGGCACCGACCGAATGGCGCTCGTGATCCTGATCCCCGCCCTGTTCATCGGATTCTTCGGGCACGTCAGCTCCATCGTCGCGTACACGGTGACCGCGACCTCGGGGCTGCCGAACGAGGAGCAGGGCCTGGCTACGGGCCTGACCTCGATGACCCAGCAGGTGGCCATCACCGTCGGCATCCCGCTCCTGAGCTCGCTCGCCGCGACGCAGAGCGGGGAACTGACCGGCATCCAGCTCGGGCTGAGCGCGAACGTGGCCGTGACGCTCGTCAGCGTGGTCCTCATCTGGTTCGGGCTGCGTCGGCGCGGCGAGCCCCGTACGGCGGCGGCAGCCGTACCGGCAGCCAAGGAAGCCGGGAAGGAACCGGCCGCGTCTTCGCAGTGAGCCGGAAATCGCCCGGCGACGTCACCGGGAGCCGGGACAGACGCGGGCGAGCCGGAGCAGGGCCGCGCCGCAGAGATAGACCGGGAGCATCAGGACGGGCAGCGCTCCCTGCCCCGCCAGGGCGGCGCCCAGCAGCCCGGCGATGACGGCCGCCGCGCCGGTGACGGTGGCGGCCGTGCGGAGCCCGCCGTTCGCCTGGGGCAGGGTGATCGGCCGTGCGCGCCGTTCGACCCAGCCGAACAGCGCGACGAGCACCGTGAGGAGCACGGCCAGGATCGCCAGCCAGGGCAGCCGGAGCAGCAGCCACTCCGACGAGCCCGTGGCGGGCTGCGGCATCAGGCCGGTCGGATAGAGGGCCAGTGCGGCGATCACGACGGCCGTCAGGTGCCAGAGGAAAACCGTCATGATCACGGAGTTGACCGCCACGATGACCAGCCACGGACGCGGCCGTCCGAGCCACCGGATGCCGCGATCGTGCAGCAGGAAGACGATGCCGGCCTGCGTGACGGCCAGGGCGAGCAGCGCGAGCGTCGGGGGCGAGGTGTTCTGCAGCCGCTCACCCGGGATCGCCACCATGCTGATCGGATAGGGACCGGCGACGGTGAGCGCGACGAGAGCCGCGAGCCCGCCGGCCGCCATCGGCAGGGCCACGGCGCGGCGGACGGGCAGGGTGCCCTCCCGCCAGGCGATGCCGAGCTGATGGACGGCCAGCCAGGCGAGCAGGAAGTTGGCCTGGCCGAGAGAGGGCCGGCCGAGCAGCCTGGCGACGTCTCCGAGAGCGACCAGCGCCATGAGCACGACGGGCACGGCGAGCCCCGCCCGCCGGTCGAGCGCGAGCATCACCGGCGTGAGAAAGACGGCGGCGAGGTACACGATCAGGAACCACAGCGGCACGCAGGCCAGCCACACGGCCGTCCCCACCGACTTCGGGTCGGCGCCGAAGACCAGGGCCAGGCAGGCCACGCCGCTCAGGACGAGGACGAGCATGCTGGTGGGGGCGACCAGTCGGGCCGTACGGCTCAGCAGCCAGCTCACGGCGGTGCCGCCCCGGCGGCGCTGGGAGTCCAGGGAGGCCGCGTTCGCGAACCCGCCCACCAGAAAGAAGACCGGCATGACCTGGAACAGCCAGGTCAGGGGGCGGGTCCACGGCAGCACCTCCAGGGCGCTCGCGCCGCCGAACCCGCCCCGGTAGGTCACCGAGACCGACAGCCAGTGCCCGAGCACGACCATCGAGATCGCGACCGCGCGCAGCAGGTCGATGAGGCGCTCCCGCTCGGGTGGAGTGCGGTCGGCGGCCTGCCTGAGCGCGCGGGCGACGCCGTGCGAGCGGCGGAACAGCGCCTGGAGCACGCCAGTCGTCCTCTCATCCGGCATCAGGGATCATCTGAATTATCAGGAATATGGTTCTGACCTGCCCATATTCGCCGGCGTCTAGACGTTTCCCGAGTGGCGCCGCTCCCGTCAGGTCCTCGGATCCCCCGGTGAGCATCACCGGGGGATCCGGAGGCTCAGCCCTGCCGTCGGGCCAGATGCTCCTGCAACTCGGCGTGGCGGAACTGGTAGAACGGGCCGGCCGCGCGCAGCAGTCCGCGCCGGTGCAGGCTGTCCAGCAGCCGCGCCAGCCGCAGGGGGCCTCGGCCCAGCAGGGCCAGGTGCCCCTGAAAGATCACCGATCTGAGCCAGGTGTCCCGCCGCCGGGCCATGAAACCGAAGGAGAAGGCGAACACGGCGACGAGCAGTGCGTCGTTGGCCGGGCGCATCCCGCGCTGCGCGTCCACGAAGCTGAACAGCTCGACCGCGAAGGCGAGCACCGTGCCGAGGATCACGCTGTTCACGAGGTGCAGGCCGGTCAGCGCCCGGTTCACCCGCCACGTGGACACGGGTGTCACGGCGGCGGTGAACACCGGCGGCCGCTCGTCGGGCGCGGCGGAGCGAATCTGCATCACCTGGAGCGTGAGCCAGTTGAGCACGGCGACGGCCACGAGGGTCGCCAGGCCCATCAGGGGGCCCTCCGCCCACCACATGTAACCGGCCACCGGTAGCCCGAGCGGCATTCCGAACATCATGAGCGGGCTGTTCGCCGCGACCATGCGGACGAAGTCGAGCAGCCGGCGGCGTGCCCGCAGCGGCGCGAAGTCGGGCGAGTCGGTGGCCGACAGCCTGGGCATGCTGATGCCCAGGCAGAAGCCCAGACCGAGCATCGCCCCGAAGTGGACGTCGTCGATCAAGGCTCCCATGACCGCGGCGGGCAGGCTGATCACGGCCCCGGCCAGGACCCCGACCCACTCGGAGACCAGCTGGCGGCCTCGCCCGGGGAAGACATAGTCGACCATCCGCCACCAGGCCAGGTCCTGCGCCCCGTTCCTGGACAGCAGGCCGGCCAGCCAGGCGAGCCGTTCGGCGTCTCGGGCGGGAACAGGTCCGCCATGACCGAGCCGGGCCTCGACGAGACCGTCCAGCAAGTGCTCCCGCAGTGCCCCGCTCTCCTCGCCCGGCACGCTCAGCAGCGGAGCGGGATCGGCGTCCCGATCGACGTAGACGACCTTGACCAGCCAGAGCCCCCAGGCGGCGGAGGTGACGTACGCCAGGGCGGGCGCCTTGCCCTCCCGCAGCGCGTCCAGCGCCTTCACCCACGCCGGGGAGGGCTCCGCGGTGAAGCACGCGTCCAGATACGCCGCGGCGGCCTGCTGGTCCAGGTCCTTCGGCGCGATGACGGTCGCCCCCTTGAGCGCCCGCGTCGTGCCCACGGTGTCCTTGTACGCCCTGGTGCGCGAGGTGATGATCACCTGGTCGCGGTCTCCCAGCGTCCGCGAGAGCTCGCGCAGCACACCGGCGCGGGCGTCCTCGGGCAGTTCGTCCAGCCCGTCGAGCACGGCCAGGACGTGCCCGCGGCCGGCCAGCAGGTCGGTCCCGTCAGCGCCCTTCCCGATCCCGCGCAACGCCGCGTAGTCCGCACGCACGCGGGAGGCCACCCACTCATGGAAACGCGGGTGCGTCTTGACGTTCCATTCGGCGATCGGCAGCAGCACGGGGACGGGTTCGTCGGCGGTGCGCGTCTCGATCAGGTGCAGCAGCAGCTCGATGGCCAGCGTGGTCTTGCCCGTCCCCGGCCCGCCTGTGATCACCAGCCGGCGGCGGGGAAGCCCGCGGAAGAAGGCGGCCAGCCCGGCGACCTCGTCCGAACGCAGGCAGGGGTCCGTCCCGCGCGGCCGCCCGCCGGACCTGGGGCCGTGCGTCACACTCCACGAGACCGGGATCAGCGCGTCCCCCTGCCGCCGCGCCGCGGCCTCATCCGCCCATTGGTGGGCCACCAGCTCGGCCAGATGGGTCTTGGCCTCGGACAGGGTCGGGGTCGTGGCGGTGACCAGGGTGAACCGGTAACTCAGCCAGCAGCCGAGTGCCGTCACCCCGCAGGCGATCGCGATCCACTTCGGGCTCCACACCCCGTCGTTGAGCACCTGGTTCAGAGCCACCGCTCCTGCCGCGCTGGTGAAGGTGGCGACCGCGAACAGGAGCCGAGGGCTTGATAAGCCTCCGCTGCGCATAGCGAAGCATGCTAGCTTGCGCGATCACGAACCATGCGTGATTCGCGCCCGTGACGCTTCGCGGTGGCGGCCCGGTCTCGTCCTGCCGGTCGCACCCACCACGACGCCCCGGTGTCAGGCGAAGCGCTCGATCGTCACGGGGATCAGCCCCGAGTGGCGCAGCACCGTCACCAGCTCCCGCAGCAGCGGCCGGACGGTGTCGTCCGACGCGCTCGCCAGGCAGGCGGTCAGGTCGAGACACCAGGCCACGCCGGGACCGATCCGGCGAAGGTCCCAGGTGAAGTCGTCGCCGGCGACGCGGCGGTGCGCCGTGCCGGCCACGCGGGCCGGCGGATCGGCGAGTGTCATCCGCCAGGCCGACCGCAGCCGGGGCGGGCCGTCCTCGCGAAGGTCGTTCGCGAACAGGACGCGATAGACCCGCCGGTCGCGAAACCCGTCGGGGACCCGCTCGGGGCCGAGCCGCAGGGGAGCCGAGCCGCCCAGGGGCTGGTGGTCATGGAAGTGGCCGCGCAACGCCGCTTCGCCGGGCAGCTCGCCCCCGCCGAGCCGGCGGTAGACGACCTCGGCGTCGTCACGGCGGACCGCGACGAGCCGGGCGCGCAGGCGCGCGTCCGTGCGCATCCCGCGGCTGAACGCCGCCGAACTCCACCAGCCGTCCGTCGCCGTCCACCCGGCGCTGTCGAGGCCGATCGCCGTGTGGTCGCCGGCCAGCGTGAACTCCTCGACCACGATCCCGCCGGGCCGCGGGGAGGGAGCACCGGTCTCCGGCAGGATCAGGTAGTAGTCGAGCCGGGGCTCCTCGGCATCGGTGATCGTCGGCCCTTCGGACCGGCGGATCCCAGCGGTCATTCGTCCGTGCCTCTCTCCAGTGTTCGGGCGGCTCGCCGAGACTACTGAACGGCCCCCTTCCGGCGCCGCCGGACCGGTGGCCGGCCGTGCCGGATCCGGCGTGGGCCCCGCGAGCGGATGATGCGCGCGGGCGTCACCACGGGTCAGCAGCCGGGGTACGTGTCCCACGCCACCCGGCCGCCGGTGAACTGGGTGGTGAAGTCGTCGGCGAGTTCGGTGATCGTCTCTCTGCCCTCCAGCCGGGACAGCCACCGCTGAGGCAGGGCGGCCTCGCCGTGTCGGGCGCCGAGAAGGTTGCCGCAGACGGCGCCGGTGGAGTCACTGTCGCCGGAATGGTTGACGGCCAGCAGCAGCGCCCGCCGCATGTCGTCCTCGCTCACTAGGGCGCAGTAGACCGCGATGGCGAGTGCCTCCTCGGCGACCCACGCGCCGCCGAGCCGCTCCACCTGCTCCGGCGACGGCCGTCCTTCGGCGGCGAGGGCGACCGCGGCCCGGAGCGCGGCGCTGGTCTCCTCATGCGCGGGCTGCTCGGCGAGCAGGTCAAGAGTCTCCTGTACGGCCTGCGCCAGCGTCCGGCTCTGGACGAGGAAGTGGACGAGCGCGGCGCAGGCCCCGGCCGCGAGGTAACCGGTGGGATGCCCGTGGGTGATCTGAGCGCAGTCGGCCGCGAGCCTGAAAGCCGCACGCGCGTCACGCGCGGCCAGGCCGAACGGGGCCGAACGCATGACGGTGCCGCATCCCTTGGAATCGGGATTCACCGGCCCGGGCGCCCCGGGGGCGGCGACAGGGCCCGTCTCGGCGCGCAGTCCGGACAGGCAGGCGTTGCCCGGCGCGCGGCGTGAGTACAGCCACGTTCGGGTGCGCAGCCGGCCGGTGCGGACGAGAGCGTCCGCCGGGGGTGGGGAGCGGTGCTCCTGGGTGTCAAGCCACCGCAGGTAGGCGTGGCGCACGACCGCCGTCTCGCCGCCGCCGATGCCTCTCTCCTGAACACGGACATTCGCCCGGATCAGGCCCTCGACCGTGAACAACGTCATCTGGGTGTCGTCGGTGATCGAGCCGATCGTGCCGCGCCAGTCGGGCGCGAGATCGGTCAGCCCGGCCCGGCCGTGGTCGCGGCGGATGGCGGCGATCGAGCTGAACTCGACGGGCGCGCCCAACGCGTCACCGATCGCCCCGCCGAGCAGGCAGCCGCGCACCCTGCTCCGCAACGCCGGACCTCCTGTTGCGACATCGCTCACCAGGATGGGCTCCTCTCTTGTGGACGGCCCGACGAGCGTAGCGGCGGAGTGGCGCGCGGACGAGGGCCTGGCCCGGCCGTGCGCTCAGGTGACGCTGCGGCGCAGGTTGGTGCGGTAGGAGTAGTGCTCGGGCAGGAAGTGGCTGATCGCCAGCTCGACCGGCCGCCCGCCGGTGTCGAGGTAGAGCCGGTCGATCCGCAGCAGGGGATGCCCGGCGGCGCAGCCGAGCTGCCGCGCGGTCGGCTCATCGGCGAGCGCGACCGTGATGCTCTGGTCGGCCTCGGCGATGGGCGCCTCCAGCCGGGTGTCCAGCAGGCCGATGATGGTCACCTCGCTGGTCGAGCCCTCGGCCGCCAGCTCGGGCAGCCCGGCCAGGGTCCGGCCGACATCCGGCGGGAGGTAGACCGTGGTCAGGCAGAACGGCGTGCTGTCGTGCAGCCGGCGGAAGGCCAGGCCGTAGACGACGTCGCTGGACAGCCGCAGCCGGCCGGCCGCGTCGACGTCGACCTCCCGGTGCAGCGGCACGGTGATGTCCATCCGGGTGTCGACGGACAGGCCCATGAGGTCGTCGACCGAGCCGAACTGCCGGATGTAGGCGCCCTCCCTGGGCATCGCGAACGTGCCGCGTCCCGGGATGCGGTAGACCATGCCCTCGGCGACCAGGTCCTGGAACGCGCGGCGTACCGTCTGGCGGCTCACCCGGTGGCGCTCGGCCAGCTCGGCCTCCGTCGGGAGCCGACGGCCACCGGAGTAGCGCCCCTGCAGGATCTCGTTGCGGACCTCGCGGGCGAGCGCCACGTAGCTGCTCTCCCGGCGACCGGTGCTCGCAGCCATCCCCACCTCGGTCTCACTCACGCAGCGCGTCACCCTGGATCGGCATGCAGCCTATCCGGCCTTTCCCCGGTCCGCCGCCCGCCGGCGCCGCCCACGCCAAGGCGGCTCGCGCCGGTACGGCTCATGCCAGGACGGCGACGAAGCGCCAGTCGAGGACGTCGGCGGGGTCTTCGCCCGCCCGGGTCGCCTGGACGTGCGAGCGCAGGTGGACGAGCCCTCCCCGGGGGAGGGGGTCGATCCGCTCCACCTCGATCGTGCTGCGCAGCGTGTCGTTCTCCCGGACCGGGCCGAGATGGTCGCAGCCGTGCCAGCCGACGACGGTGACGATGTCCGGCAGCGCGCGAAGTGCCTGGTGCAGCGCGAGCCCGATGGTGTGGCCGCCGTACACGAGCCGGTCGGGCGCGTCGTGGTGGACCCTGGCGACGTTGAGCGTGAGCCGGGCCAGCTCGGGCGCCGACGTGACGACGTCGCCGCCCGCCACCTCGAAGACCGTGCCCGGCGTGAGGCCGTCGAGGTGGGGGCCGGGCCGCTCGGCGCGGTAGGCGTCCAGGTCCCACCCCGCCGTCACTCCGGCGAGGTCCTCGGGGGCGGGGGCGGTGCCGATGCCGGTCAGATCGTCGGCGTGCCCGGTCTCCAGGGTGCCGTCGCGCAGCGGCAGCATCGCGCAGCGCCAGAAGTCGAGCACCGGGCGGCCGTCCTGGTCGGTGGTGCTGATCCGCAGCGCGGCCAGGCCGGTGGCGGCGCGGCCGGGCCGCCGGGAGTTCTGCCGCAGCCCGACGACCTCGGTGACGGTACGCAGCGTGTCGCCGAGAGCGGGCGCCCGGCGGAACACGACGCCCCGGTAGAACAGGTTGGCCACCACGGTGTGCGTCGCGCCCGTGGACTGCCCGATGGCCACGTCCCACACCAGGTGCGGCGCGGCCAGCACGTCCCCGACGACCCGGCGCGACAGGCGGCGGTCCAGCGCCAGCGGCAGCCGGCAGCCGACGATCGCCTGGTGCGCGGCCGCCAGCCCCTCGGTGAGCGTGGCCGCCGGGGCGTCGAACCGCTGCCCGATCCGCAGATCCTCGAAGTACGGTCCGTCCACCGGGACGCGAGTCATCGCGCACCTCCCACACCAGGTCACCAAATGTCCGGCCAAAGTCTCATGTCGGAGGGGATTACGTCAATAGTGGCCGTTGACAGCCGTTGTGGCTACGCCCCAATATGGCCGTACAAATAGTGAGAAGGGTGCTTGATGATGGTCGAAGGAACCGTTCCGGCCGCCGGCAAGCCGCTGGCCGGCCTGCGGATCGTTGAGATCTCGACGTTCGTCGCGGCGCCGCTCGGCGGGATGACGCTGGCGCAGCTCGGGGCCGACGTGGTGCGGGTCGATCCGCTCGGCGGGGCGCCGGACCACTCGCGGTGGCCGCTGGCCCCCTCCGGGACGAGCATGTACTGGACGGGGCTGAACAAGGCGAAGCGCTCGCTCTGCCTCGACCTCCGGTCCGCCGAGGGCCAGGCGCTGGTCGCCAGGTTGGTCGCCGACAGCGGCATCGTGCTGACCAACTCGGCCGGCCGGCCCTGGCTGGCCTACGAGGCGCTCGCCGAGCACCGGCCGGACCTGATCCACCTGCGGATCGAGGGCCACCACGACGGCACTCCGGCGGTGGACTACACGGTCAACGCGGCCGTCGGCTTCCCCATGGTGACCGGTCCGGAGGGGCACGCCGACCCGATCAACCACGTGCTGCCCGCCTGGGACATGGCCTGCGGGCTGTACGCGGCGATCGGCATCCTCAGCGCCGAGCGCCGCCGGCGGCTCACCGGGCAGGGGCAGGCGATGAGCGTGGCGCTCTACGACGTGGCCCTCGCCATGGCCGGCAACCTGGGGTTCCTCGCCGAGGCCCAGGTCGGCGGCGTCACCCGGCCGCGCGTCGGCAACCACCTGTACGGCGGCTTCGGCCGCGACTTCACCACGCGCGACGGCCGGCGGGTGATGGTGGTGGCGCTGACCTCCCGGCACTGGCGCGACCTGCTCGCGGTGACCGGATTCGGCGACGCCGTCGCCGCGCTCGAACACGCCCTGGGCACCGACTTCTCGCTGGAGGGCGACCGCTTCACCTACCGCGAGGCGCTGGCCGGGCTGCTCCAGCGCTGGTTCGGCGAGCACGACCTGGCACACGTCGAGGCCCGGCTCCGGACGACCTCCGTGCTGTGGTCCGCGTACGGGACGTTCGCCGACCTGGTGGGGGAGCGGGCCGGCGAGGTGCGCGCCAACCCGATGATGGCCGTCATCGACCAGCCCGGCGTCGGCGAGCACCTCGCCCCGGGCTCACCCATCGCGGCGGACGCGGCCGGGCGCGACGTGGTGCGCGCGCCGGTGCTCGGCGAGCACACCGGCGAGATCCTGCGCGGCCTCGGGCTGCGCGACGACGAGATCCGGGACCTGCGCGAACGCCGCATCGTGGCCGTGCCGGGCCCCGACGCCCAGGCTCCCCACGCGCCGGCACCTGACACCCAGACGCCGGACACCCAGACGCCCGACGTCCAGACGCCCGACAAGGAAGGAAACGGCCGATGACCCGGCTCGCGCAGACCGCGGGACTCACCGACGTCCAGCAGGAGATCCTCGACACCGTACGGGACTTCGTCGACCGGGAGATCATCCCGCAGGCGCAGCGGCTGGAGCACGCCGACGAGTACCCGCAGGAGATCGTCGACCGGATGCGGGAGATGGGCCTGTTCGGCCTGACCATCCCGGAGGAGTACGGCGGCCTCGGCGAGTCGCTGCTGACCTACGCCCTGGTCGTGGAGGAGATCTCGCGGGGCTGGATGAGCGTGTCCGGGATCGTCAACACGCACTTCATCGTCGCGTACATGCTGATGCGGCACGGAACCGAGGCGCAGAAGCGGCACTACCTGCCGCGGATGGCGACCGGTGAGGTGCGTGGCGCCTTCTCGATGTCCGAGCCGGGCTGCGGGTCGGATGTGTCGGCCATCAGGACCAGGGCGGTGCGGGACGGCGACGGCTACGTCATCGACGGCCAGAAGATGTGGCTGACGAACGGCGGCTCGGCCACGCTCGTCGCGGTGCTGGTGAAGACCGACGAGGGCGCCGACTCGGTCTACCGGAACATGACCACCTTCCTCGTCGAGAAGCCGCAGGGATTCGGTGAGGTCGCGCCGGGGCTCACGGTGCCGGGCAAGATCGAGAAGATGGGCTACAAGGGCGTCGACACCACCGAGCTGCTCTTCGATGGCTACCGTGTCCCCACCGCGGCGGTTCTCGGCGAGGCGCCGGGCCGCGGCTTCTACCAGATGATGGACGGCGTCGAGGTGGGCCGGGTCAACGTCGCCGCCCGCGGCTGCGGCGTCGCGCTGCGCGCCTTCGAGCTGGGCGTCAGGTACGCGCAGCAGCGCGAGACGTTCGGCAAGCCGATCGCCGAGCACCAGGCGGTGCTGTTCCGGCTGGCGGACATGGCGACCAAGGTCGAGGCGGCCCACCAGATGATGGTGATGGCCGCACGCAAGAAGGACTCCGGCGAGCGCAACGACCTGGAGGCAGGCATGGCCAAGTACCTGGCGTCCGAATACTGCCGCGACGTCGTCGAGGAGTCGTTCCGCATCCACGGCGGCTACGGCTTCTCGAAGGAGTACGAGATCGAGCGGCTCTACCGCGAGGCGCCGATGCTGCTGATCGGCGAGGGCACGGCGGACATCCAGCGGATGATCATCGGCCGCCGGGTGCTGGAGGACTACAGGCTGCGGACCTGACATTCCATGGACATCATCTGTGATGGACAGTATCTTTACTATCCTTACGATGATGGAGAGCGAGGTTGCTCGATGTCCGACGTCCGGTTCGTAGACAGCCACATGCATCTGTGGCATCTGACCGCGCACAAGTGGTATCCGGCGCTCGACCCACCCGAGGGCGAGGACGACTTCGGCATCGGGGACATGGCGGGTCTCCGGCGTGACTACCTGCCGGCCGACTACCGGGCGGACGTCTCCGGCTCCGGGGTCAGCGTGGACAAGGCGGTTCACATCTCCGCCGTCACCGCCCCCGGCAGCCACCTGGACGAAGCCCGCTGGCTCGACACCCTCGCCCCCGCCGGCGGCCTGGTCGGCGCGGTCGTCGGCGCCGTCGAGCCGGGATCCGACGCGGCCACCGTCGAGGCCGACCTCGCCGCCCAGGCCGAGAGCCCGCTCTTCCGCGGCATCCGGGTGCTCTACGGGTTCGACCCGGCCGACCCGGTCACCCGGCGGCTGGTCCAGCTGCTCGACCAGGGCGGCCACCTGCTCGACGTGGTCATCCACCCCGCCGAGGTCGAAGGCTGGCTGCCGGTGCTGCGCGACGCGCCCGGCCTGTCGGTCGTCCTGGAGCACGCCGGCTGGCCGGACAGCGCCGACCCCGGGCATCTGCCCGTCTGGCGTGACGGCCTGACGGCGCTGGCCCGGCTGGACAACGTCAGCTGCAAGATCTCCGGCCTGCCGATGGCACTGCACACCATGGACGCCGCCACCCTGCGCCCCTGGATCGAGACCTGCCTGGAGGTCTTCGGCACCGACCGCGCCTTCTTCGGCAGCAACTTCCCCGTCGACTCGCTCTTCGGCACGTACGCCCAGCTCGCCGGCGCGTACCTGAACGCGACCAGCGGGCTCACCGCCGCCGAGCGGGACCAGGTGTTCGCCGCCAACGCCGAGCGCTGCTACCGGATCTGAGGGAGATCGCGATGAAAGTCGGCTTCACCATGGACATGCGCAACCCCCTCGGGCGGCCGTGGCGCGAACACTGGGAGGACTGCCTCAAGCTGATGTGCGAGTCGGAGGCCATGGGCTTCGACTACGTCATGGTGCAGGAGCACTTCTTCCAGCCCGACGGCTACGCCCCGTCGGTGCCGGTCTTCCTGACGCTGCTCGCCGAGCGCACCAGCACCATCCGGATCGGCTCCTACATCTACATCCTCCCGCTGCACCACGCCGCCATGCTGGCGCAGGAGACCGCGGTGCTCGACCAGCTCTCCGAGGGACGGCTCGACGTCACCGTCGGCTCGGGGCACAGCGCGGCCGAGTACCGCGCGCTCGGCTACTCGCCGAAGACCCGCCCGTCCCGCATGGAGGAGGGGCTGGAGGTGCTGAAGCTGGCCTGGACCCAGCGGCCGTTCAGCTACACCGGCCGCTACTACGACCTCCAGGACGTCTCCGTCGCGCCGGCGCCCGCGCAGGACCCCCACCCGCCGCTGTGGGTCGCCGCCACCGCCCCGCCCGCCGCCCGCCGCGCCGGCCGCGTGGGGGCGCACCTGCACGGCGCCGCCGTCGACCCGGAGTTCCACGAGGCGTACTTCGCCGGGCTGGCCGAGGCCGGGATCCCGCGCGAGCAGGCCCGGATCTCCAACCCGTGGTCGATCACCGTCACGGACGAGCACCCGGACAAGGTGTGGGAACGGCGCAAGGACCTCATCTTCGAGCGGTGGGACTTCTACCGGCGCATCCGCAACGAGATGGGCGACAAGGACCTGCAGTACGGTCTGCCGCCGTCGGCCGACGCCTACCGGGACTTCGAGCTGATCGGCGACGCCGAGACGGTGATCGGGACCCTGGAAGGGTTCGTCAAGTCGCTTCCGCTGACCGACATCGTGCACTCGGGGCCGGCCGGCGGGACTCCGCCCGAGGAGGCGTACGCCGACCTGAAGCGGTTCGCCGACCGCGTCCTGCCCACCCTCAAGAGCTGGTAGGCCCCTCCGGGGCCCGCACGAGGACCGGCGGTCGGCGCGAACCCCTCACCCTCCCGTATAAGGCCCGAGCTCCTGCTGGTACGGGAAGCTGCCCGGCTGGTAGTCGCACCAGGGCTCCTCGCCGAACACGTCACCCGTGCAGGCGAAGGCGCGAGACCGTGATCCGCCACAGATGGCCCGGAACTCACAGGCGCCGCAGCGTCCCGCCAGCCGATCGGGGTCGCGCAACGCGCGGAACAGCGGAGCCGATCGGTAGATCTCGGTCAGCGGCCGCTCGCGCACGTCGCCGGCGGCCACCGGGAGAAAGCCCGACGGATGCACGGTCCCGGTGTGGGAGACGAACACGAGACCACGGCCGGCGTTGACGTCGATGGGCGGGCGGCGGGTCCGCCGCTCCTCGATGAGCCCGGCCTGCCGGGCCCGCCGGCGCAGGTCGTGGTAGAGCGGGCCGAGGTTCAGCTCGTCGGCGTGGTCGGCTTCGTGTCCGGCCAGGATGAGGCGCTGCACGGCGACGCGCCGGAAGTGGTGCGCCTCGGTGGTCTTGACCGGGATGACGGTGCCGAGGTCGTAGACGAAGTGCAGCACGTCCTCGGCCTCCCTCGGGCTCAGCGCGGCGAGGGAACGGCCGCGGCCGGTGGGCACGAGGAAGAAGACGCTCCACAGCATGGCGCCCTGATCGCGCACCAGCCGGGCGATGTCCGGCAATTGGGTGAGGGTGCCGCGCGTCACGGTGGTGTTGATCTGCACCTTGAGACCGGCCTGTCGTGCCGCTCGCCAGGCCGCCAGGGTGCGGGAGAAGACGCCGTCGTAGCCGCGGAAGCGGTCGTGGCGGGCGGGCGTGGCCGCGTCCAGGCTGAGCGAGATCGCCGCCGCGCCCGCCTCCCGCAACCGGCTGAGGTTGGCGGGGGTGAGGGCGGGCGTGGCCGAGGGCGACACGGCGGGGGCCAGGCCGAGCTCGCGGCCGTGCCGTACCAGGTCGAACAGGTCGGGACGCTCGAAGGGGTCACCTCCGGTGATCACGAACAGGGGCGCCGGGCGGCCGAAGGCCGCGATCTGGCGCATCAGCTCCCGCGCCTCGGCGGTGCTCAGCTCGCCGGGATGACGGTCGGGCTGGGCTTCGGCGCGGCAGTGCAGGCAGGCCAGCGGGCAGGCGCGGGTGGCCTCCCAGATGACGATGAACGGGCTGGCCGCCAGGTCGCGCCGGGCGTGGCGCAACGGCCGCATGGGTGCGGTGGACGGGGCGCCGGGCTGTCCGGTCACGGTGCCACCTGGCACGGGAGGCGGTTCGCGGCTTGCCCGTGCGGAATCACCGGGGCACGCCGGTGGTGGTGGTCACGGCTCATCGCTTCGCCCTGGTGCGCATGGGTCCAGACTTGCCGCGCCTGACCCGTTCATGGCAGGGACCAAAGTCCCGTCCGGGGCGTCCGATGGACCCCTCAGGTTCCCAGCGCCGGCACGGCCTGCCGCGGTGGCGTGGTTTCTGTGGGTGGCCGCGGAGGCGGGTGGGCGTTCCGGCCGACCGCGATTGCCCGGGGTCTGGTGTTTTCGCCTTCGGCGTTGTTGCGGGCGCGGGGTACTTGGCACGGTCTTAAGTCGGCCGGAACGCCCACCCGCCTCCGCTCCACTGCCCCCGCCGTCCTGTCTGCCCGCCGCAGAACGGGCGGGGCTTCGACGCCTTCCTGCTCGCCGATGCTGAAGCGCCTGTTTCCGCCCTTTGGGCTTGGTCGCCGTAGCTGAAGCCTTCACTTGCCGGCACAGTGCGGGCCGGGCGCCGTAGTCGTGGCCGGCCTTGCCGAGGAGGCCGGCATTGAGCTGCCCGCTGATCCGGGCACCGGGAATCCGCTTTCATGACTGCCTGGCGCAGATGCGCGCGATGGGTGCGGGCGCTGCCGCCGAAATGACCAGTTCGGATGACCGCCACGACATGACGCGGAAGGATGAGGTCAGTGAAGTACGTGATTCTGGAGACGTTGGACGAAGATGGCATCCCGTCCACCTGGCTTGATCCCGTCCCCTATCTTGAAAAGTTGCCGCAACTGGCCGAGGAGTTGCCGCCCGGAGCCCGCGATTTCGCGTTGCAGCCGGCTCATTACGCGTTCGGCGACCCGGAATGCGTCAAGAACCTGAGCGCGGTCGAGGTCGCCTTCGACGGCGGCCGGCGATCGGCGACGATCCGCCTGTCGCCCAACCCGTGGATGCAGCCCATGCGCCGGGACCAGCGCAGGATGAGTAGCGTCATCGTGGCGTAGAGCGCAAGGTAGAAGCCGACCGTGATCCACGCGGGCACGACGGACTCCAGCTTGAATCCCCACCAGGGCGAGCAAGCTGGGGAGCCAGAACGCCAGCCCGGCCGCGATGGTGATCGCGAAGACGGTCCATGGGCTGGCCGGCGTGGCCGGGAGGAGGGGGCGGCGGAATCGGACGGACAGGAACGCGGCGATGAGCCAGGGCGTGTCCGGCCGGCGTGAGCCCGCCTCTACCATCGAGATCGGCACCGCGATGCTCCACATCCCATGGATGGCCAGAACGAACACGGTCCAGTGGGCGCCGATGCCCAGCGCCGGAATGAACCCGTAATCGAGCAACCGCAACCCGACATAGTCGGGATTGAACAGCGACTGGGTCAACAGGCCCTCCTCGATCACGGCATAGGCGAGCCCGAGCAGGATGATCCCCGGCGCGCGAGAACCAGCAGGCCGAGTGCCGGCAGAATGCGTTTGAACACGTCTACCCTCACCGGTTGTAGAGTCTGCGTGCCCACAGGTACCCGCCCAGTGCGATGGCCGCGCTCCAGAGTGCCGCCGCCGCGAATCTGGATCCCGCGGGCTGCCCGGCCAGCAGCGCGCGCAGGGTTTCGATGACCGGCGTGAACGGCTGGTGTTCGGCGAACAAGCGCAGCGGGCCCGGCATCGACTCCGGCGGGACTACGCCGCTGCCCAGGAATGGCAGCAGCATCAGCGGCATCGGCAGGTTGCTGGCCGTGGCCACGTTCTTGGTGACCATGCCCAGCGCGGCCGACAGCCAGGTGATCGCGAAGGTGAACATCGCCAGCACCCCCACCACCCCGAGCCAGTCCAGCGCCGAGGCGGCGGGGCGGAAGCCGATCAGCAGGGCCGTCAGCGTCACGGCCGCGATCGCGATGAAGTTCTGCACGAGCGCGCCGAGCACGTGCCCGGTCAGGACCGAGACGCGGGCGATGGCCATGGTCTTGAACCTGGCGACGATGCCCTCGGTCATGTCCATGGCCACCGAGATCGCGGTCCCCTGCGCGGCGCTCGCGATCGTCATGATCAGGATGCCCGGAGTGACGTAACCGACGTAGGCGGCGCGATCGCCGCCGATCCCGGCGCCCATGATGCCGCCGAGGACGTAGACGAACAGCAGCAGGAACACCACGGGCACGGCCACGAACGTGAGGATCAGCGTGGGGTAGCGCCAGATGTGTTTGACCTGGCGCCGCAGCATCGTCGCCGAGTCGTTGATCGCTCTCATCGGGAGGGCTCCTTTGCCGGCGGCTCCTGGGTCAGGGTGAGGAAGACGTCGTCCAAGTCCGGGGTGTGCACCGACAATTCGGCAACGTCGATGACCTGCGTGTCCAGCCACTCCAGGAGTTTCCGCAGCGTCCTGACTCCGCCGGAGTCGGGGATCTGGACGGTGAGCGCCGCGTCGTCGCTGGAGGTGGCGCCGACGTGGCCGGCCGCCCTGCGGTACCCGTCGGGGTCGGCGAAGCGCACGACGATGTGGCCGCCGGGGACCATGCGCTTGAGCTCCTGCGGGGTGCCCTCGGCCACCAGGCGGCCCTGGCTGAGCAGCGCGATGCGGTCGGCGAGTTCGTCGGCCTCCTCCAGGTACTGGGTGGTCAGGAAGATGGTCACGCCGTCCTGCTGGACGAGGTCCCTGACGATCTGCCACATGGTGCGGCGGCTGCGCGGGTCCAGGCCCGTGGTCGGTTCGTCGAGGAAGATGAGCCTGGGCGTACCGACCATGGTCATGGCGAGGTCGAGCCGGCGGCGCATGCCGCCCGAGTAGGTGGCCGCGGGCTTGCGCGCGGCGTCGGTAAGGTCGAAGTGCTCCAGCAGTTCGCGGACGCGCGTGCGGCCCTTGGCTCGGCCGAGGTGGAGTAGGTCGGCCATGAGTCGCAGGTTCTCCTCGCCGGTGAGGAAGCTGTCGACCGCGGAGAACTGGCCGGTGACGCCGATCGCCGCACGCACCTCGTCGGGTTCCTTGGCCAGGTCGTGCCCGGCCACCCAGATCTCGCCCGCGTCGGCCTTGATCAGGGTGGACAGGATCTGCACTACGGTGGTCTTGCCCGCGCCGTTCGGGCCGAGCAGCGAGAAGACGGTGCCCTGCGGGATGGTGAGGTCGATGCCGTCCAGGACACGGTGGGCGCCGTAGGACTTACGCAGCCCCGTCACCGAGACGAAGGTTCGCATCGCGTTCACCCCCGATCCCAGGTGACGGGCAGGCTGTGCACGCCATATACCTGCGAGGGGTCGGCGCGCAGCGACAGCTCTTCAGCCGGTACGGCGAGCCGCAGCCTCGGGAAACGGTGGAGCAGCGCAGGAAACGCGACCCGCGCAGGGCGGTGAGCGAAGGGGACGGGATCGAAGGGGCAGGCGGGTGCGCGGTCGAGGGACGGAGTGACCGGCTCGTCACGATAGTACGTGTTCGACATGACTGAAAGCTACGTTGCTTTCAGAAATTCCGTCAATCAATCGATACGCTTAAATGCAGCTCAAGGCGGATAAATTGATGCGTTGGCGCTGACGCTGAATGCAACGATACGTTGCATTGTGTGGAGCCGAACGCAATACTGGCGTCATGCCAGAGGGAAGGTTGACCCGGCAGGACCGCCAGCGCATCGCGACCGGCCTCGCCGAAGGGCGTTCGTACGCCGAGATCGCCAGGCGGCTGGCCCGGCCGACCTCGACGATCAGCCGCGAGGTCGGCCGCAACGGCGGCCCCGGCGACTACCGCCCCGAGCGGGCACATCAGGCGGCGGCGCGGCGGGCGCGGCGCGGCACCCCGGCCCGTTCGCCCGAACCCCAGGACCGCACGGTGTTGCAGGTGGAAGAAGGAGCCGTCGAGATGGCGGTCGGGATGGGCCTGCCGAAGATGGTGGCGCGCGTGCTCATCGGCCTGTGGCTGAGCGAGGACGGCAGGCTCACCGCTGCCGAGCTGTCGCGCGGGCTGAACGTCAGTCCCGCCTCGATCTCCATGGCCGTGGGCTACCTGACCCAGCAGGGACTGATCAGGCGCGAACGTGATCCGCAGCGGCGCCGCGACATCTACGTGGTCGACGACGACGCCTGGTACCACTCGACAGTGATCAGCGCCCAGCAGACGCTCGCGGCGGCGGAGATCACGAAGGCGGCGGGACAGACGCTCGGGCTCGACACGCCCGTGGGACGCCGCCTGGCCAGGGGCGGTGTGTTCCTGGAACGGATCAGCCTGGACGCTCTGGCCTCGGCCGAACGCTGGCGCGACACCCCGCCGTGATCAGACCGTAGGGATTGTGGCCCCGGGTCTCACGTGCTGTCGTCCGATCGCCCCCTTAAACGCCCACGAGGCCCTGTTCGACCCGCGTAACGAAACTCCCACACGCAGCGCCACGCCAGCGGCACCACGGAACGAAACTTCGTGCGAGGCATTCCGAATGCGGGCTGACCGTCAGCCTGGGTCTCCCGCTGCAGTTCGCGCAGGCGCAGATACCGAGCGACGAAGATGGTCTTCTGCGCGCGGCCGACCTCCAGCATGGCCTGGTAGGTCGGGGAGATCGTCACCCAGGCAAGCTTCGGCAGCGCGGTGTCGGGCGCCTCCAGCTCGGCGCGCATCTCGGCCTTCAGCTCGGCGATGAACTCCTGGGGGTCCAGCGGTTTGCGCAGCTCAGCGTAGTTCTCCACGCGGCGGGCGGCGAAGTCCTTGGGCAGGTCCTCTGCACCGTGGTGCGGTAGGCCGGGCCCTTGGTCTTGAACTCGTGCACCAGGTCCTTGAGCGTCTGCTCACCGCCGGTGACGGCCGGGAAGACGACCGCGCGGACCGGATTGTCAGGGTTGCCGAGCGCGGCGTCGGCGACCTTGAACAGGATGTTCTCCTTCCCGGTCGCCCGCTTGAACGCGTTGATCAGCTCCTTGGTCACCTTTCTGTCGGCCCGCGCCTTGATCCGATGCGCGGTGGCGATCAGCAGCTCCACCAGCGTGTCGATGATCTCCCGCTCCCGCTCGTGCATCAGCGCCGCCAGCAGCAGGACGGTCAGCACGCGGGTGGGTGCGCATGTGCGAGGGCGCCTCCACCGCCAGGGCGCCAGGACCTTGGGCGCCACGCTTGAGCAACTCCTCCCGGACCCGCTCCGGCCGTCGCTCAGCATGGGCGACGTTCTCGGCCAGCCACCCCGCCAGCTTGGCGGCGTCCGCTGTCGTGCGGGTGCGAAAGCCGAGGTGCGTGCGGATCTGACTGCGGTGATACTCGATGGTGGAGCCGGACCACTCGTAGAAGCCGAGCTCCGAGGCGGGCACCTGAACTTGCTTGGCTACATGTTCGACCATGTCGTCCGGCAGTTCCGAGCGGCCACGCGGGAACCGGCCGTGCTGCGTATAGAACTTCAACAAGATCGCAAACCCGAGTCGCGTGGCGTCCCGCTATCCAGCGATCAGCTCGCGCTCTTCGTCCAGGATCGTCCAGTGCTCGACCAGCTCGTCGATGTGCATCGGAGGTGTTTCATGACCGCCCAGCATTGACCAGGCAAGTCACAACAAGACCAACACCGTTTGGGGCTCATGACACGTTTCTTACCGGCACGTCTTCTTCCTTCGCCCAGCCGCGTTCTGCCAGCCGCTTCAGCTTGGAGCGCAGCCCTTCCCGAGCCGCACCCAATGGAAATAGGCCAATGGAGATAGGCCGATGGGAATGATCGGTTGGTGTTCTGCTTCACCGTGGTGTGCCGGCCCGCGCCGGAAGACGATCGCCTTCCCTGGCGCGGCCCGGCACACGCAGGTGACATGAAGCCGTCAGACTTCTTCGACGCTGCTCGGCTCACGCCGGGACAGATCGATGCCGAGCTCCTCCGCGGCGCGGAAGACGTCCTCGTCGGCGTCTCGCATCTCGATGGACATGCCGTCGCTGGAGAGCACCTCGACGTTGAGGCACAGCGACTGCATTTCCTTGATGAGGACCTTGAAGGACTCGGGAATGCCGGGCTCGGGAATGTTCTCGCCCTTGACGATCGCCTCGTAGACCTTCACGCGGCCCAGGACGTCGTCGGACTTGATGGTCAGTAGCTCCTGGAGCGCGTAGGCGGCGCCGTAGGCCTCCAGGGCCCACACCTCCATCTCACCGAAGCGCTGGCCACCGAACTGGGCCTTACCACCGAGCGGCTGCTGGGTGATCATGGAGTAGGGGCCGGTCGACCGGGCGTGGATCTTGTCGTCCACCAGGTGCAGGAGCTTGAGGATGTACATGTAGCCGACGGCGATGGGATAGGGGAACGGCTCGCCGGAGCGGCCGTCGAACAACCGGGCCTTGCCGCCGCGCTCCACCAGCCGATCCCCGTCGCGGTTGGGGATGGTGCTGCCGAGCAGGCCGACGATCTCGTCCTGATGGGCGCCGTCGAAGACCGGGGTGGCCACGTTGGTGCGTGGCTCGACCTTCTCGAAGCCCTTCTCACGCAGCCGCTCGGCCCAGGCCTCGTCAACGCCGGAGATGTCCCAGCCGCGGGCGGCGATCCACCCCATGTGGTTCTCCAGGACCTGGCCGACGTTCATCCGGCCGGGCACGCCCAGCGGGTTGAGGATGATGTCGACCGGGGTGCCGTCC